>CAMBPQ010000064.1 GCA_945869735.1 Planctomicrobium piriforme | reverse complement strand
ACCGAGAAGGCATCCTCGACGAAGCGGGTGGCGTCGAAGACGCTCGTCGCCCGCACCGTGACGACCGCAGTCCCCATGCCGCCCGGGGCGTAGGTGAGCTTCAGGCTGCCGTCGGTCTCAATCGTGGGCGTGACGAGCGCCGGCGAGTTGGTCGACACCGAGTAGAGAAGTTCGCCCACGCGGACGATCGATGGGAACTTTACAAACTGGTCGGCCGTCGGGCCCGGCTGGGGAGGCGCGTTGACGAACGACGGATTGGTGCTGGGGTTGGCCCCCGGCACACCGCGGAGCGGAATGCTGTCGTAGGGCGACGCATAGCCGAACCGCGGCACGGCCGCGATCGCGTCGACGGCGTTCATGCCGTTGCCGAGCACCCGGCCGAAGACCGTGAACCCGCCATTCTGATCGTCGAGGTTCTCCGAGTTGTCGGCGAGGTTGAAGAACCACTGGTTGGTGGCGCTGTTGGGATTGCTTCCGACTTTCGCCATCGAGATCGTGCCGCGGACGTTGTTGGGAGCGACGGTGCCAACCAGTTTGGGCTCGTTGACCACAGGCGCGAACTGCGTCACGTTGCCTAACGAGATCGGGCTGCCGCTGACGGTGAACCCGCCCCCCTGCACCACGAAGCCGGGCACGGAGCGGTGGATAAACGTGTTGGTGTAGTGGCCGCCGTCGACGTAGGACAGAAAATTCGCGACGGTCGCGGGGGTGGTCCGCAGCCTGCCCGGACCCTCCTGGTCGAAGAGTTCGACGAACACCCTGTCGAGTGGTGACGGCGAGTTGACGTCGAACCGCACGACCGAACCGGTAACGTCGGTGTCGTCGTAGCGGTTGGCCAGCGAGATGATGGCCGCCGCGGCGTTGGGCGCGACCGTGACGTCGGGCAAAGCGGTGACCAGGTCCACAGCCAGCGCGTGGCGGCACTCAAGTTGCTCGATCCGCCCAACCAGCGTCCGCTTCCGCGTCATCCTCGCACCGCGATTCGTGGTCTGCCCCGCTGGCGAATTATCGCAGCAGTTCACGTCGGAACAAAGGCCGTACGCACGCCGCGGTCGCCCGGTTCATATTTTTGCTCAACGGCGGCGTTTTTCCACGGCCCGGACGAGCGCTGCCCCCATGTCGGCGGGGCTCTCGGCGACCTCGATACCGGCTTCCCGGAGGGCCGTGAGCTTCGCCTCGGCGGTCCCCTTGCCGCCGGAGATGATCGCCCCGGCATGGCCCATCCGCTTGCCCGGCGGCGCGGTCTGGCCGGCGATGAACGCGGCCACGGGCTTGGTGACATGATGCTTCACGTAGTCAGCCGCCTCCTCCTCGGCGCTTCCGCCGATCTCACCCATCATCAGGATCGAGTGAGTCTCGGGGTCAGCCTGGAAGAGGGCGAGAATGTCGATGAAGCTCGAGCCTACGAGCGGATCACCGCCCAAGCCCACGCAGGTGCTCTGGCCGTGGCCCAACTGCGTGAGCTGCCAGACGGCCTCGTAGGTGAGCGTGCCCGAGCGGCTCATCACCCCCACGTGGCCCGGCGTATGGATGTAGCCAGGCATGATCCCGATCTTGCACTGTCCCGGCGTGATCACACCGGGACAGTTTGGTCCGATCAGGCGGCTCTGCGAGGCATGCACGACCGGCAGCACCCGGGCCATGTCCATCACCGGGATGCCTTCGGTGATCGCGATCACCAGCTCGATGCCGGCGGCGACCGCCTCCAGGATCGCGTCGGCGGCGAACGCCGGGGGGACGAAGATCATCGTGGCGTTGGCACCGGTGGCGTCGCGAGCCTCGGCGACGGTGTTGAACACGGGTAGATCGGCGACGGTCTCGCCCCCCTTGCCGGGCGTGACGCCGCCCACCATCCGGGTGCCGTAGTCGAGGCAGCCGCGGGTGTGGAACTCACCGACCTTGCCGGTGATGCCCTGACAGATGACCCGCGTGTCGCGGGTGACGAGAATGCTCATGGGTGGATGTCCGTGTTCAAGCCTTGCTCGCGGCGACGACCTTCTGGGCGGCGTCGGTGAGTCCGTCGGCGGTGATGATTTTTGCCCCGCTCGCAGCGAGGATCTTTTTGCCTTCCTCGACCTCGGTTCCCTCAAGCCGCACGACCACGGGCACCGTGAAGCCGACCGTCTTCGACGCCTCGATCAGCGCTGCGGCGATCGTCGTGCATCGCATGATGCCGCCGAAGATGTTGACCAGGACCGCCTTGACGTGCGTGTCGGAGAGGATGATCCGGAAGGCCTCGGTCACCGCCGTGACGTTGGCACCGCCGCCCACATCGAGGAAGTTGGCCGGCTCGCCGCCGTGGTGCTTCACGAGGTCCATCGTGCTCATGGCGAGGCCGGCCCCGTTGACGAGGCAGCCGATCGTGCCGTTGAGCTTGACGTAGGAGAGCCCCGCGGCCGCGGCCCGCGTCTCAGACGGATCCTCCTCGGCCTCGTCCCGCAGGGCGACGAGATCCTTGTGGCGAAACAGCGCGTTGTCGTCGAACGTCATCTTCGCGTCGAGCGCCACCAGCGTGCCGTCCTTGGCGAGGACGAGCGGGTTGATCTCGAGAAGCGAGGCGTCGAGATCAACGAATGCCTGGCAGAGTGTGCGGAAAAAAGACTCGGCATGCCGCCAGCTCGCCGTCGGCAGGCCGAGCTTCGAGGCGAGCACGCGGGCCTGGTAGGCGCCGAGGCCGCGGTCGGGATCGAAGGGCTCGCTCAGAATCAGCTCAGGTGTCTTGGCTGCCACCTCCTCGATGTCCATGCCACCGGCGGTGCTCGCGATCAGCACAGGTGAGCCGACGCGGCGATCGACGAGCACGGCACAGTAGAGTTCACGATCGATCGCGCAGCCACTCTCCACGAACACTTGCCGCACGACCTGCCCCTCGGGGCCGGTCTGGATCGTGACGAGCGTGTTGCCGAGCAGGCCCTCTGCGATCCGCTTGGCGTCGGCGGCGGTCTTCGCCAGTTCGACGCCGCGTTGCTCGCCCCCTTGCACCTTGCCCTTGCCGCGGCCGCCCGCGTGGATCTGTGCCTTCACGGCACAGACGGGCGTGCCGAGCGCGGTGAACGCAGCGGCGGCTTCGTCGGGGGTGAGGGCGACTTTCCCGGCGAGCACCGGCACGCCGGCGGCCCGGAGGAGGTCCTTGGCCTGAAACTCGTGGATCTTCATCTCGGAGGTCTCGCGGGGCGGGCAGGAAGGCAATGGGCTTCGCAAATATCCCAAGAAAGCCGCAGGCCGCAAGCCGGAGCGTCGCCAAGGCCTGGTGGTAGCGAAAGCGTCAGCGAGCCGGTATCGCGGCTGCCGCCTCTGCAGCCGGCCACGTCTCAAGGCTGGCCGCTGCGAGCCGCTCGCGCTGCCGGCGGGCCGCGTCGAGCGGACAGGCCGCGAGGTAGCCGGCCACCGCGCGGCGGACGAGTGGGTCGTCGCGGCCCAGCGTTTCCCAGAGGGCTGCCACGCGGTCGACGTCGTTCCAGCGGCCGTAGCGTGCCAGGTCGATCGCGCAGTCGGCTGCCACGGCGGGATTCAAGAGCAGGTCGGCCGTCGCGGTCGCGACCAGATCGCGGGGTAGGCGATCCGCGAGGCTTTCCCACGCGAACCGTAGCGCCGCGAGCGCGTGCCGTGCGTCGACGGGCCGCGTATTGGCGGCGAACAGGCCTCGACTCCGGAGATTCTCGAGCCCCTCCCCGCCCTGGGCGACGAGGAGGCCAGCGAGGATGCCGTCGAAGCCGGCCCGGAGGTCGTTGGCAGGCTCCGCGATCACCGCGTGAAGGGCGTCGAGGCAGATGGCGCGCACGCTGGCGTCGGCAGTTCGGTCGGCGGCGATGCCCAGGGCCAGCCCGTAGAAGCCGCGTCGCCGCTGGTCGATCGCTGGCTCCCGCACCCAGGCAGAGAGTCGCGTCGGATCGAGTGCATCAGCGGCCTCGCGGACCGCCGCGAACGACGCAAGGCCAAACTCCGTGAAGGCATCGGCGGCGATCGCAGAATTTGGGTGCTCGAGGCGCGGCGCGAACCAGCGGAGCCGGCGGGCAGCCGGCTCCTCGGTCGCGGGCGCCGCCGCGACGTGCCCGATCAGCGTCTCGTCGGCCGCGATCGCGTCCCAGCGGACGCCGCCGTCGTGGCGGGTTCCAAACAGGACTGCCGTGCCCTCGACAGCCGCTGGCACCCGCGCCGACACCGTGCGCGTGGCAGGATCGCTCGTGCCCCGCAGCGTCATCTCCAGCGTGAACGGCTGCTCGAGCAGGCCCTCCGTGTCGCGGGTCGCGGGCCCGGCAGAGTCGCCCACGGCGACCACATCGGCGGTGTCGCGACGGGCGGCGAGCGACCGGCCTACGACGCCGCAGAACGGGCAGGCGGCGGTCGTCGCCGCCAGTCCGAGCCAGAAGGTGATCGTGAGAAAATGGCGCAGCAGCATCACCCCGTTGCCGACGTGGCCGACTCGGTCTTCAGCCGAGCCCGCCAGGAGGGCATGGTTCAGAGGATAGGACGGCCAAAGGCACTTCCGCAACCGTTTTCCGGACGGTGCCCGATGAAGAGCAACGCCAGGCGAAGGTGGGGAATGTCGTAGAGCCAGTACCACGACTCAGGCGAGAACAGGTTCACGCTCAGTGACCGCTGGGCGGTATTCTCCACCGATTGCATCGAGAGCGCAGCGACGCTGTCGATGGCCTCGGGGGGAGACCTCGCGATCGTAGCAGCATCCGACCGTCCCGGGCCAGCAGCGGAGACAAGCCGATCCGGCATCGTCGGGATGCCACGCGTCTACTGCACGCTTTCGCCGTCCAGGGCGTAGATCGCCAGATGTTTCCCGTCGGGGCCGCGAAGTTCATCGACTTTGAACCTGCCCGCCACGGCCACCGGCCGGATCGAGAAATCGGCGGTCTTGCCCGGCTGCATGCGGACGACGACGCAGTCGTGGAGGGCGGCGCCCGGGCCGAAGCAGCATTCCTGATTGTCGCGGACGAGCACGAACTGCGTGAGGCCGCTCTGCTGAAAACTCGGGAGGATGTAGCCGCGAATCCGCACCCGCTGCTGTTCAAGCGCCGTCACCCGCGTGGGGAGCAGGTCGCGGGTGAAGGGATCACCCTTCGGCAGCTCGAGTTTGATGTCATCGAACGTGATCTCGCGGGGCTGCCGCGAATCCGCCGGCGACCTGTCCGCGGAGACTGGCGGGGAAGCGGCGGGCTCCTCCGCCGGCCGTGGCGCCGCGGCACGGTCCGCAGGCGTCACGCCCCCACAGCCGGCGACGAGTAGGGCGAGGGCCCATGTCGGCCACGACTCCTTCGCGTGCAGGCGTCCGGTTGCGTCCATGTCACCGCACGCAGGCGTTGTCGAGGTGGTAGAGCACACCGCCGGTGAGATCCGCGGTGCCGGTGGGCTGCACGCGGAACCGGCCCGCGACTTTCGTCAGTCGGGGAGTGAAGTCGATGCCGGTCGGCTCGGCGAGCTGCACGAGCACGCGATCGGTGATCTTCGGGTTGCCACCGAAGCAGCAGTCACCCTGGTCGCGGACGAGCAGAAACTGCACGAGCCCGTGCTGCTGCTTGCCGGGATAGATGTAGCCCTTGAGGAGCACGTTGTGCCCGTCGAGCGCCCGAGCCGCGTCGGGCACACTCGTCGGCGGATCACCCTCGGCGGGCTGCAGCATCGCATAACTAAGCCGCCCAAAACCCTCGGGAAGTTCAGCGGCGTATTCGCGGGCGAGCGATGTGAGACCACCGGCCAGCACGACCGCCGAGACCGCGATCGCCACGATCGCCAACGGCCCGCCCGTCAGGTCCATCGGCCGGGCGGCGATGTCGCGGAGGGCGACGAGCGACAACACAATGCCGATCGCGGGCACCGCGGCAAACCACCAGCCAAAGAAGACGAGCGGTGAGACCAGCGCGACCGCGCCGGCGGCGATGGCGGCGCCCGAGAGGGCACGGTACGCCTCGCCCTCCTCGCGGGCGTTGACACCCCCGTGGGCGGGTCGCGACGGCGAGTCGAAAAGGCCGGTGACCATGCGGGTGGTTCAGCGATCCCCGGCCGGGGCGGGCCGCATCGCGGTGCGGGAGACGATGGCGATCACGAGCACTACGGCCGCCCAGAGAATCCATCTCCAGCGGCGGCTGACGGTTGGTGCGGCCTCGCGTGTGGGCTGCGATGCGTCATGGCCGGGCGTGTCGTCGGTGGCCTCGTCGTCGCCGAGCACCGGCGCCACGGTGAGGGAACCGGCCGCTTCCGCTGCGGGGTCGGTGAAGGGTTTGACCGGTCCGCGGGGGCCCGCGTTATCGTCCGCGTCGCCTGCCGATTGTGCCGCTGCGGTGCCGGAGGCGACCATGCCGGCGATGCCAGCGAGCGTCGCGGCCCGGCGGACCGCCTCAGGATCGATCTTTTCCAGTTCCTTGACCGCGGCGGCGGCCTCCGGCAGCGGGCAGGCCCGGAGGTAGTTCACGATCGGTTCGCGGACGAAGATGTTGTCGGCCTGTGCCTCCTTGAAGAGCGCGACGAGCGTGTCGACCACCGACCAGTCCTGCCATCGTGCGAGGTCAGCGATCACGAGGTCGGCGAGTTTCGGTTCCTGGAGCAACAGCCGCAGCGAGGCGAGCACACGGTCGCGGGGCACGAGGTCAGACTCCTCCCCGAGGAACCGCAGCGCCATGATCGCTGCGTAGGTCTCGGTGAACGGCACCTCGCTTGGTTTTCCGTCGGCGGATGAGCGGTCGAGGAACAAGCGGTCGACGAGATCGAGGGACGACGGACCCTCAAGCGCTACGTAGCAGGCAATGAGCGCGTCCAAGCCGCTGCGGGCCTCGGCCTGCTCGGGGGAGAGGCCGTCGCCCGCGAGGATCCTCCCGATCCGCTCGGCGTCGTCCTTCGAACCGCAGACACCGAGCATGGTCGCATAGAGCCGCCGCCGATTGGCCTGCACTTTTGGGTCCTCGATCCACGCCAGCAGTTTCGCTGGATGCATCCTCTCCTTGATGCTCCGGACATCCGCATACGGCGCGATCGCAAACTCGTCGTAGGCATCGCGGGCCAGCGTCTCGTCCTCGTCCTCGAGGTGTTCTTGGAAGAAGGCGAGCCGCTCGGGCCCCTTCTCCGGCAGCTCGCTGAGTTTCCGGATGTAGGCGACCGCCCGGTCGCTGACGCGAACCGGGCTCGACCAGACGATGTCGGGTGGCTCCACGCCCATGAGGAGGAAGAGCGTGCCGACCGGCTTCTCCTCGAGCATGATCGTCTCGATCGGTTTGGGATCGGCGGCCGTCAGGCCCGCCTCCGCGACGAGGTCGGCTCCCTTGATCACCTCGACCACCTCGAACGTGCCCTTGGGGAGCGGCCCCTCGGCCCGCGGCGACAGGGCACTGGCCGGTGGTGGCTCGATGAGTTTGGCGATCACCGCCGCCTGGCTCTGCGCGATCTCCTGCGCGAACGTCAGCGACACCGCGGAGCAGAACGGGCAGGCCCGGGCCGAGCCCGAGAGTGCCGCGACCGTCGCCACGACTGCGACCGGAACGAAGCAGCGAATGAGTGGAGTCATGAGATCATTGTAGCCGTCACCCGAGCCACTTCGCGACGTCGGTGCGGTAGGCCGCCAGCGCCGGGAGCAGCGCGGCCAGGATCGCCAAGCCGATCAAAAACGGCACGAGGAGCATTTCGGCGGCTGGTGCCGACGACAGCAGGCTCGCCGAGACGCCCGCGTTGGTGGTGATCAGGGGGCCGATCGCGGCGACCAGCACGTGGCCGAGTGCCCAGCCGACGAGGCCGCCCCCCACCGCCAGAAGCACCGCCTCGATGAGGACCGTGGCGAGCACGTGACTGCGGCGGGCGCCCAGGGCCCGCATCACGGCGACGTCCCGGCTCCGCTCGAGCGATGAACCGACCATGCTCACGAGAATGCCGATCGCCGACACGATCACGACGAGCGTCGTCACGAGCAACAGCAGCAGTTCCAGCGGCCGCACGAAGAGGCCGAGGAGCATGCTGATCTCACGGATTGGCTCGGCAGCCTGCCCGTCGCGGCCCTCGTTGATCGCAGTCCTCAGCCCCATCGCCGTGAGTTCGGCGGGGAGGCCGGGCAGCGCCGCTGTCTCGACGAGGATCGCCGTCACTTCCCGCTGGCTATCGGGCAGCGGTGCCGGGTTCGTGGACGGCGCGGTGTCGGACAGTGACGGTGATGAAGCCGCTGTCTCTCCCTCGACGGGCTTTGCATGCCCCTCCTGGAGGTAGAAGCCCTCCATGTTCACATACACGCCGCGGTCGACGGGCGTGTCGGTCCGCGCGAGAATGCCGGTGACCGTGAAGGGGTCGTGGACGAGGCCGTCGTCAGCGCCATGCGTGGGGGCAAAAGGGTCGCCCGCCTCGAGGCCGAGTTTCGCAGCGACATCGTAGCCGAGCACGCCGCCGAAGAACTCGTCGTCGCGGAAGTTGCGGCCGGAGGCAAACGCGAACGAGCGCGGCTCGGAGCGGGCATCGGCCAGGCCGACGGCCCGCCGCAACCAGCGGCCAACCCCCGCAGGCGTCCCTCCTCCTCCCCAGGTGAGCTTGCCAAAGTAGGCGGCGTTCGTGCCGACGACGCGGAAGCCTTGAAAATAGTCCCCCATGCAGATCGGCACCGCCGTTTGCACGCTGCCGGCGTATCTTCCCGCGGCGCCGTCGGCCCGCGCCGTTGCCGGCAGAAACTCTTCGTAGAAGTCCCAGGAGATGTTCTCGATCGGCTTACTGATGAGATACACGCTGTTGAGTACCAGTTGCAGCGGGCTCCCCTTCGCCCCCACGATCATGTTGTAGCCGAGCCCGGAGCCCGAGTTGAACGCCTGCTTGACGATGTCGCCGATCACGAGCGTGGACACGACAAGCGCCACGCCGAGGGCGAGGGCCAGCGCCGTGAGGCAGCTCGTCAGGAGCCGCTGCCGGATGTTGCGCCAGGCGATGCCGAACAATGACATGGGCGAGTCGTCCGGGGGGTCAGCCGTGGTGGACCGCGGCGCGGTTGAAGTCTTCGAGTTGGAGCCTTCGGGGAAACCGGGCGGCGACCGCGGGCGAGTGCGTGACGATCAAGAGCGCGACATCCTGCTCGGCGCAGGTGTTCTTCAAGAGCTCAATCACTTGGTCCTGGTGGGCGGTGTCGATACTCGCCGTCGGCTCGTCGGCGAGAATCACTCGCGGCCGGTTGGCGAGTGCGCGGGCCACTGCCACGCGTTGCTGCTGGCCGATCGAGAGTTCGGCCGGCTTGTGGTGGAGCCGGTGGGAGAGGCCCACCGACGCGAGCAGATCGGCCGCCCGCCAGCGGTCGGGTTTGCCCGATCCGAACGACATCGCCACCAGCACATTTTCCAGTGCCGTGAACCCAGGCAGCAGGTTGAACTGCTGGAATACGAGGCCGAGCGTGTCGGCTCGCAGCCGGTCGGTCGCTGCCTCCCCTAGACGCGTAAGGTCGTGGCCATTGACGACGACTCGCCCCGTGTCGGGCCGCATGATCCCGGAGATCACGTGGAGGAGCGTCGACTTGCCGGAGCCACTCTGGCCGGTGAGCGCGCACTGTTCCCTGTCGGCCAGCGCGAAGGCGTCGATGTCGAGCACCGCCACCGTCTCGCCCCCCGGTAGGGCGAACGTTTTTTTGACCTTCTCGAGTTCGATGACGGGGGTGGTCATGGGGGCGATTCTAGCGGTTCCACGGAGGTCGATTGAGCGGCTACCGCGCGGAGGTGTATCATCCCGGACCCGCCACCGAGGCACCGGCGTCCGCGAAGGAGCGGAACGGCCGGGCCCATCGCCCCCGTCCCAGGAGACTCGCCGTGCCCATCCGCGTCGGCATCAATGGTTTCGGTCGCATCGGCCGCCTCACCTACCGCGCCATCTACGAGAAGTACGGCCTCAACGGCGACGTGCAGGTGGTCGCCCTCAACGACCTCACCGACGCCAAAACCAACGCACATCTTCTGGAGTTCGACTCCAACTACGGCCCCTTCAAGGGCACGGTCGGCTACGACGGCAACGACATCGTCGTGGACGGACGCAAAGTGAAGGTGTTTGCCGAGAAGGATCCCGGCTCGATTCCGTGGGGCAAAGAGGACGTGCAGATCGTCGTGGAAAGCACCGGCTTCTTCACCGACGCCACCAAGGCCGTGGCCCACAAGCGAGACAGCGTCAAGAAAGTCGTAATCTCGGCCCCGGCCAAGAACGAAGACCTGACGATCGTGCTGGGCGTCAACAACGAGATGTACGAACCCAAGAAGCACCACGTCATCTCCAACGCTTCCTGCACTACCAACGGCCTGGCTCCCGTGGCGAAGGTACTCCATGAGACCTGGGGCATAGAACGCGGCCTCCTGACCACGGTGCACGCCTACACCAGCTCGCAGAAGACGGTCGACACGGCTGCCAAGGATCTCCGAGACGCGCGGGCCGCGGCGCTCAACATCGTCCCCTCGAGCACAGGCGCCGCGCGGGCCGTGGGCCTCGTGATCCCGGCCCTGCAGGGCAAGTTCACCGGGATGGCCTTCCGCGTGCCTGTGCCGACGGTGAGCGTGGTCGACTTCACGGCCCTTCTGGGCAAGGACGCGTCGCCGGCCGACATCAACGCGGCGATGAAGAAAGCAGCCGAGGGGCCGCTCAAGGGGATCCTGCGCTACACCGACAAGGAGCTGGTGTCGACCGACTTGAAGGGGGATCCGCACAGTTCCATCTTCTCAGCCGTCGACACGATCGGTCTGGGTAACCTCGTGAAAGTGGTGAGCTGGTACGACAACGAGTGGGGCTACTCCAACCGCATCGCCGACCTGCTCAACTTCCTCGAGGACCGCGGGCTGTAGGGTTTGCCCGCGGCCGTCCCGGGGTGGTGAGCGGTCAGGAAGTTCCAAGCGCGCGAGCGCGGGGAATAGGCTCGCTACCTCGCGTTGCTCTGCACCACCGCCGCGGGGATCGTGGCGTCGGTCTCGAGGGCCATGCCGTCAGCGCCGGCCATATGGACGACCACGCGGACGTGATCACCGGCCGGCGGCGCTGCCGTCCAGCGGAGTGGGAAGTGCATGCCGCGAAGCCGGGTCGTGCGGCGGAAATGGGCGGCTGCCTGCTCCGTGGGGATGGTCCACGTCGCGAGCGGCGTCGTGGGCGCGGCGGCGTCAAAGACGGTGATTGACACGGCACCCTCCGCGGCCACCAGTTTTTCTTCCGAGTCGCGGGGCTCGAACGTCACGTTGATCCCATCGCTCTGGCCGTCGCCATTGTCGTCGAAGCATCCCGTGGTGGTGGTAGTGACGACCAGGCGAACCGGACGCCCGTCCGAGAGCGGCTGGTCGTATGACACCGGCACGGCCACCGCTGCGGCCGGGGCCGAGGCTGCGCCTTCCGATCCTGGCAGCGACAACGGGTTGGGATCGGTCGTCGAGGAGGACGTCGCCGGCAGCGGCGGAATGTTGTCGAGGGCGGGCGGCGCGAGGCCGCCCCCTCGGGCCGCCGGTGCGCGGATGGCCTCGGGGATCTCGATGGCTGGCGGCACCGCGCCGGGCGCTGGCACGGCGGCCGGCCGGGAGCGGCCTGGCCGTGTTCCTTTCAACGGATCAGCCTCCGTCACACCCAACTGCCGACGCAGACTGGCGTTCTCCCCCGCGACAGAATCGAGGCGTGCGCACTTGTCCTGCAGGTCGTCCTGGAGATTATAGATCTGGTCTTCCTGGTAGCGGAGTTCCCGCTCCAGAAGCTGCTGGTTGAGGTCGCTCTTGCAGCCGGCAAGCGCGAGACAGCAGACAAGCGTGACGCAGGGGATGCGACGCCCGTGCGGCTTGAGTATTTCCTGTGACAGCATCGACGCGCCTCCTTGCGCCTCTCGCGGCCGACGTACCGAGGTCCGTCGACCCACTGCTTCCCAGTTCAATCCGAATCCGTTCCGCCGTTTTCCCAGTTCACCGACACCCTAGACGCCCTAGACCGCCCTAGACCGCGGCCTTGGGGGTTGGCATGCGGTCGATCACTTCATCGATCAGTCGATAGTCCCGCGCTTCCTGCGCTGACATGAATCGATCGCGGTCTGTGTCCTGCTCGATCTTTTCCAAGGGATGCCCGGTGTGCTTGAGCAAGATGTTGTTGAGTTTGTGCTTGATGTTCTTGAATTCCTTGGCATGGATCATGATCTCCTCAGCCGTGCCCTCCATGCCGGCGAGTGGCTGGTGGATCATGATCCGGGCGTTGGGCAGGGCCCGCCGCTTCCCCGGGGCGCCGGCGGCCAGGAGCACGGCGCCCATCGAGGCCGCCTGTCCGATGCAGTAGGTGGCGACGTCGCAGGTGACGAACTGCATGGTGTCGTAGATGGCCAGCCCCGCCGTCACGCTGCCGCCGGGCGAGTTGATGTAGAGATGGATATCACTCTTGGGGTCGTCCGACTGCAGGAAGAGCAACTGTGCGACGATGGCGTTGGCCACCTCGTCGTTGACCTGCGTGCCCAGGAACACGATGCGGTCCTTGAGGAGGCGGCTGTAAATGTCCATCGCCCGCTCTTCGCGGCCGCTCTTCTCGACGACGTAGGGGATCAGGGGCATGGGATGGGCTTTCTGGGGCGTGCGGCGGCGGTCTGAAGGTCAGTCCTTCTCCTGGTCCTCGGCAGCGACGGGTGGCTTGGTCAGCACCTCGTCGACGAGGCCATATTCCTTCGCCTCCGTGGCGGACAGGTAGCGGTCGCGGTCGGTGTCCTTCGCAATCTGCTCGATCGGCTGGCCGGTGTGGTTCGCAAGGATTTCGTTGAGCACCGACCGGGTTTTGATGATCTCATCAGCCTGGATTTCGATATCGCTCACCTGCCCGCCGACCTGGCCGTAGGGCTGATGGATCATCACCTTGGCGTGCGGGAGAACGAACCGCTTCCCCTTGGCACCGCCGGCGAGGAGCACTGCCCCACCGCTGGCCGCGAGGCCGACGCAGTACGTGGCCACCGGACACGAGAGGATCTGCATCGTGTCGTAGATCGCCATCGTGGCCGTGACACTGCCGCCAGGCGAGTTGATGTAGAAGTGGATGTCCTTGCGGCGATTCTCGCTCTGCAGATAGAGCAGCTTCATCACCAGTTCGTTGGCGTTGCCATCGTAGATTTCGCCCTGCAGCAGGATGATCCGGTTTTCGAGCAGAAGGTCACCGAGCGTCATCTGCCGCTGCCGCTGGTAGTCGCGGTGGGCGGATGAAGCCGAGGGCATGTCGTGGCGTGGCATAAAGTTGGTCATGGGAAAGGTCGTGGTGGATGGCCCGGGAGGGGCCCTGGGCTTTAGCCTCGTGTACCCGGCCGAGCGCCGGGCTCGGCTTGGGTCGCGATCGGAATTTCCTCCTCGCCCACGACCGCACCGCAGACGGCATGGTCGATCGCCTCGGAGTCGGCGCGGCCGAACTCAAACGGCGTGTCTTTGAAGGAGGCCTGCGACGTGATCAGGTCGATCGTCTTCCGCTCGATAATCTGGTTGCGGAGCACGTCCATCAGCCCCCGGCGCTCGAGGCTCGCCCGCACGCGGCGGGGCGGCTCGCCCGACTGGGCCGCCACAGCGCGGATCTCTTCGTCGTAATCGGCCGCCGTATCGGCGATCCCCTCGTCCTCGGCAATCCGTTCGAGAATGAAGTGCTCCTTCAGCGCCCGCGCAGTGCTCGCCATGACGGTCTGCCGAAGCTCGTTGACGTACCGGCGGATCGAATCGTCGTCGAAACCACTGCGCCGCAACTCGAGGATTGCCCGCTCAAGCTCCCGCTGGGCCTGGCGACGCAGCAGGGCCGGAGGCAACTCCCATGAGGCTGAGGCAGTGAGGGCGCTGGCCACCTGCTGGCGGACCTGCCGCCGCTGGTGCCACTCGAGTTGCCCCTCGAGTTGCTTCCGCACGGCGACCCGTAGCGCGTCGGCCGACTCGAAGCCGCCGAGTTCATCGAGCAGAGCCGGGGTCATCTCGGGCAGTTCGAGCCGTTTGACGTCGAGGACCTTGAGCTCCATCGTCACATCCTTGCCGCGGACGTCCTCGAGAGCCGCCTCGTCAGACACCTTGACCGTCGCCGTCACGGCCGTGCCTGGTTTCGACTTGGCCACGAGCGTGGCGAAGCCGGGCAGTTCGGCGTCGGCGAACGAGAGCTTCTCGCGGACCACGATATCGGCCTCTTCGACCTGCGAGAGCACGCGGTCACCGTCCTTGAAAACGAGGCTGGCTACGATCAGGTCGCCGAGGGCTGGGACACCATCGTGTGGGACAAAGCGGGCCCGCTCGCGAAGATGGCCGGCGAGCGCCTCATCGACATCGGGATCGGTGATCGCACGGGCGGGCCGCGAGATCGACAGCCCCTTCCACTTGGGAACCTCAAACTCCGGGCGGACCTCGATGGAGAACTCGAACGTCATCGGGCCGTCGTCCGGCAGGAGCACGGCGTTGGCGTCGAGATCCGGCTCGCTGATCGGGGAGAGCTTCTGCTGTTCGGAGACCTGCGTCATCGCGGTGGTGAGGAGTTTCGAACGAATCTGGTCGGAGAGTTCGCTCTTGAAGCGACTGCTTACCAGCCGACGCGGGGCTCGACCCGGACGAAACCCCGGCAGGAATGCCGTGGGCATGAGTTCGCCAAGCGCCTCGTCGCGAAAGCGGTCGATGTCTTCGCGGGGAATCGTGACCTTCACCCGGCGCTGGCAGGTCGAGACAGTGTCGATCGCAACGTCGAGGTTGAGCGGCTGCGGAAGACCCTCGGCTGCGGTATCGGGGCTGGCGACGGCAGTTGAATCAGACGCTGACATGAACGGTTCCGGAACGGGTCGTGGGGAAGAAACTCCCGCCCACAGATGCGTCCCGCGGGAGCGCATTTCAAAGGGAGGGCGGTGACAACCTCGACGTCATTGCGTGGACGTCGACACTCGGGACGAAGCGGGTGATGGGATTCGAACCCACGACAACCACGTTGGCAACGTGGTGCTCTACCAACTGAGCTACACCCGCGGGCGCCACGCGATGGATGCCGAAAACAGCAGGAAAAACCGGCAGACTCGGATCCAGCGGAAGCCCCGCGATTATAGGGGCAGGGCATGCCGCCGCAAGGTCACCCTCTGGGTAATCCGGGATTTCTGCGCAGTGCTGGGAAGGGAGATTGGTGCGGCTCGGAAACGAGGTAAACTCTTGTTTTTCGCGGGGTCGAACCGACTTCGGCTGCCGTACTGTCTTGGCGACACCTGGGTGATCGTCCCATGGACGTTCGATTCGTCATTCTCTCGCCCTCGGGCAAGCATCGCACCACGAGCAGGAGCCTTCCCTTGCTCGTGGGGCGATCGGAGGATGCAAAACTCCGCATCTCGCAGGACTGCGTGAGTCGGCGGCACTGTCAGTTCCTTGCCAAAGATGGCGAAGTGTTCGTTCGCGATCTTGATTCGACCAACGGAACGCTGCTGGATGGTGAACGGATCGAGCCGCAGGCCGACACGTTTGTGCGGCCAGGCAGTGTGGTGAAAGTCGGCGGTGCCACGTTCCGTGTCGACTATGGTATCGCGAGCATGACGGTCGCCGTGCCGTCGTCGACGGCGTCGGAGAAGGTGACTGTGCCGCTCACGGGCGAGGCACCAGCAATTGAGATCACCGCTCCTGACGAACGGCCGGTGGCCGAGTTGGACAGCGGCGACGACGCAGCCGTGACATCCGCGCCGGAGTCAGCCGCCAGCAGTTTCGCGTTTCTCGGTAGCGACGCGGAGCAAGGTGGCGGTGCCGGTGACGACGAGGCCTCGTGGCCGCAGTCACCCGATGCGGCCCAGCCGCCCAGCGATGGGGATCTCGGCGACTTTTTCAAGAGTCTTTCATGACCAGTCCGCCACGCCCGCCGGCGGGCCCGAACGCGACGTCGCGGCGGGTCACCGTCCTCGATCTCGCCGCAGCTCGCAGTGAAGCACGACCGATCTCGATGGTGACCGCGTACGACTGGCCCACCGGGCGGTTGGCTGACGCGGCGGGCGTCGACTGCGTGCTCGTTGGGGACAGCGTGGCGATGGTCATCGCGGGGCGGTCGAGCACGATTCCCGCGACGCTGGAGCAGATGATCTACCACGGCGAGATCGTGTCGCGGGCCGTCTCACGGGCGATGGTCGTCGTCGACCTTCCGTTTCCGTTCCAGCATCTGGGCGTGCGGACGGCGGTCGAGAGCTGCGCTCGGATTCTCAAGGAGACCGGCTGCCAGGCCGTCAAACTCGAGGGCACCGCAGGGCAGGCCGACGTGATCGCGGGCATCGTGGCCGCGGGGATTCCGGTCATGGGCCACGTGGGTCTGCGGCCGCAGGCGGTGCATCAGCTTGGCGGCTATCGGCTCCAACGCGACCAAGACAGGCTCCTGGCGGATGCGCGGGCTGCCGCCGACTCCGGCGCTTTCGCCGTGGTGCTCGAATGCATCCCCCGGTCGGTCGCCGCGGCGATCACGGCCGCCCTTGCGGTGCCGACGATCGGCATCGGAGCGGGCCCCGACTGCGACGGACAGGTGCTCGTGATGCACGATCTCGTGGGCCTCTCACCCGACCGGGTGCCGCGGTTTGTGAGAGCCTATGCCGACACGAAGCAGACCATCGGCGATGCGATCGCGCGATGGCGGGCCGATGTGGAGCGCCGCGACTTTCCCGGCCCCGGCGAGACGCTCGGGTAGGCCGCACTCGCCCGACATGGCTCGCCGGTTCGGGGCTGCCCACGCCCTCTCGCCGGACGTTCGCTACGGGCCTCCTGCCCTCTCGCCATCCTGGCTGCGCTTGCCAGCAACGCCGGCGAGAGGGCACGGGTAAACCCTCCCGATGGAACGTCGAGGAAGGCCGCGGCTGCGCCAGCGAGAGCTACCGTCGTTTTGCGATGAACGCCTCGAGTTCCTTGAGACTGGCGACGCCCATGAGCTCGCACCAGACCATCTGCTCCATCGCCCGGTTCGGCTTCTTGCCTGTGGAGATCAGGATCAGCAGGCAGACTTTTCATGGCGCAGGAGGCCGGGATCTCCACGCCGTTGTGCTTGTCGGAAAGCAAATGCCGGCAGCCGAGGAGCTGCTTGAACGTGCGGAAGAACATCTTGATGACCGTTCCGACCACAGCAGCGATCCGCTGTCGCACAGTCGCGAACCGGCCGCCGTGCTGAACAGCGAAACCAGGATGAATGCGCACCACGGATTCATGACAAGCCGGCGATTGCCCGCCCCGTCACGTTCGGTTCCCGCCTGGCGGAGCCGCAAGAGCAGTGGCCGAAGCTCCCGGAGACACTCGAGGCCCTGCACGGCCCACTCACGGATCACACGCTTCTTTCGTTCGGCCCTGGCTGGCACGGCACGATAACGCACCATCCGCCAGCGCGCAACGCGCTCTGGCCCGCCCCCTTTGCCAACTCGCCAATGCGCAAATCCCGTGTCGAACGGGATTGCCATTCCCGGCTTCTACGCGTGCTACTCCGGGCTCCTCGCAATCGAGAATCCGGGAGGGGTTGCCCGTGCCCCGGAAGCCGGGCTCGGCGGCCAGCGCAGCCAGGATGGCGAAGCGCAGCCGGCGTGCAGCGAGCGGAGGGCACGATGCCCGTAGAGAACGTCCGGCGACGGGGCGCGGGCAACCCCGGCCCACGCGACGCCTCGTGTTTATGAGGGAACCGGATCAAGGCCCGTGCCGAACAGGAATGCCCTGCGGGCCTTCGTTGGCTTACGACGGCCGCCTGGCTGGCGGCCGGGCAGGCGTGGCGAACCTTGGCTTCGCCCCGCCTGCGGCTGTTTTTCGCGCCGTCGAATCCCTGCGGGCCTTCGTTGGCTTACGACGGCCGCCTGGCTGGCGTCCGGGTAGGCGTGGCGAACCTTGGCTTCGCCCCGCCTGCGGCGGTTTTTCGCGCCGTCGAATCCCTGCGGGCCTTCGTTGGCTTACGACG
>CAMBPQ010000063.1 GCA_945869735.1 Planctomicrobium piriforme | reverse complement strand
GACAACCCCCCCAGGATAGGCAGGCCCCAGTGCCCGACAATATCACCATCGGGGCATTTCGTGGGTACTTGGCGAACGGGGGCGATCAGCGGCTCGCGACAAAGGGATTATCCACACCGCCGGATTTTATCGCGAGTCCGCTGCATTGCTCAGTTCGGCTTTGTTAATTTTCTTTCTTTCTCGCGACTTTCCAGCCACTCTGGGATCACGAAGTCTTCGGTCGGACTGCCGTCAGGTTCGTTGATCAGTTCCAACGTCTCGATCAGCGGGATTTCGACGTCCCGTTTCTCGATCAGGGCTGACAGCGTCTTGGGCGAGATTGTTTTGAGGTTGGGAAACGACAGCGAGCCCTTGTATTGTGACAGTGCCTTGGCCGTATCGGCGTCGAGCGTCGTAAGACCGAGGTGCAGGCGGCCCCTGTACTCCGCCAGTGCCTTTGCCACATCGACATCAATTGCGACCAAGCCTCGCAGGATCAGTTCTTGGCCCTTGAACGTCGCGAGGACCTTTGCAGTTGCAACATCGAGAGTGTCGAGTTGGGGCAAGAAGATCGCATGCGCCTCAAGTCGTGATTTCACGAGCTCCCTAGCCGTCTCGGGACTCAGCGTCTTGAGGCCATGAAGTCGTAGCCATTTGCTATTACCTCCGGCTAGGAGCCCAGCGGCTTCGGGATCGAGAGCGGGCAGGCCATCGAGGTCCAGAATCCCCTTGAAGGTGGCGAGAACCTTGGCAGTTTGAGCGTCGAGGGTGGTCAGGCCGTTGAGACGCAGTGTTGCCCATGACTCATACACATCTGCCGTTTCTTTGTTTGCCAGCATTGCGGCTCTTTCGCGGGCGCTCTTCTCAGGGTGACGGTGGAGGACACAGGCTGGTAACGCTTCCGCCACCACAAGCCGTGCCTGCTCGGGTGTCAGGCTCGTAATCGCGGTCGTGTCATTCGGCAACGCGGCGGCGAGTGGGCGATTCAGGCCGAGCATCGCCGGCGAGCCGACGACGACGAGCGCGAGCAGCCAAGCAACAAAGGTCTTCATAGGCAGCCTTGCGAGGGAGCGGAAGCAACGGCCAGCGAACCTAAGCCAGACAACTGTGTGATTGCTTTTCATGGTGACTCGCACTGTTTTGCCGAACATCCGCAATCAGCGGCTCGCGACCCTGGACTTTCCACCGGGACCGATTTTATCGCGAGTCCGCTGCATTGCTTGGTTCGCTATTTTTTATCGTTGGGCGGAGTGACGGACCAAAGCCTTTCCGAATCTAGACACCAGCACCGGCAGGATCACGATCGCCGCGAATCCCCAGACCGCGGCGATGCACGCGGCATAGCACCGCCAGCCTCCGCCGATTGGCGGCATCAGCGCCTAATCCATCGCCCAGCCGATGAACACGCCCAAACCGGTAACCGGAGCCGCACCCAGAGCGCCCGTGATGATACCGGCGTGGCGACTCATGGCGGCACCTATGGACGTTGCGAATGCGTGTTTTGGCTTGCGCTATTTTCTGCTCTGCAACAAATACAGCCCAATCACGACGGCAACGAATATGCCCAATGCCGCGATCACAACCGGCGACACAATGAAATAAGTATCGTGGATGAAGAATTCCATCGCAGCACGAGCACGTTAGCGAACAATCTAATTGAGCCGCACTCAGTACGGTCTAACACCGTTATCGACCAAATTATGCCGCACTCGCTGGCCAACGGCAAACCGGGCAACTCGGGGGCTGCTAGGGCTGCGGGGAAGTGGCGGTTGATCTGGTTTTGGGCGAAGCCCCTACTTGACGGCACGTGAACGCCCGTTCACATTAGCCGAACTGTCGCGATCAATGGCTCGCGACCGACAAAGCAACACCCAAGGCCGCACGCTGAGGCGGAAGAACTGATGCGTGATGTCCGTGGCACACGTCATAACCGAGAATTCTGGAGCTCCGCATAACACCCAGGCTATGACCCCTGCGGTGGGGTTATGTCCCAACGCGGGCGAGTGACTCAAGCAGTGCTGCAACAAGGGTTGCTTTCAATATAAGGCGACCGCTGCGACTTCGATCGCGAAGGGGCTGGGTATGTCTCGGCCAACGCCCTTGAGTTCGTCCAGTGGGCTCGTCACCCTGCGGCCACCACGATTCAGGACGTGGGTGTCGATCATCGTCGTCTTCATGTCGTTGTGACCCAACAGTTCCTGCACCGTTCCTTGACTCGCAGCCGTAGGGCCTCCATGAGCCGCCTGCCGGCCCCGGCACCCATTTCATGCTGACGCCCCGGCAGGCAGGCTACACTCCGCTGATGCTTCAATATCTGATCCGTCATGGTGAGAGCGTCTCCAACGCGGCCGGACGCGTGCAGGGCCAAGAGGACGTCGAACTCTCGGTCATGGGCCTCACCCAGGCGCGGGCAGTCGCGACGTGGAGCCGTTCTCTCCTCGAGGCCTCGAACGGCCCGCCTGTCGAGGAACTCTGGTCGAGCCCGCTGCGCCGGGCCCGCGAGACAGCCGAAGCCATCGCGGCGGCGACGGGCCTGCCGCTCCAGATCGACGAACGGCTCCGCGAACTCCATGCCGGCATCTTTCAGGGCCATCTCTGGGCTGATCTCGAAGATCGGTTTCCCGAGGCGGTGGCCCGATGGCGCAGCGGCGACGCCGACTATTGCATCCCCGGCGGGGAGTCGCGGGCCCAGTTGGCGGCCCGTGGTCAGACGGTGCTCGAGGCACTCGCGACACGGCCGGGCCGTGGCATGATCGTGGTCGCCCACGGAGGCATCCTGACCGCCGCCCTCGGCAGCCTCGTCGGCAAAACCCACCCGCTGCTCGCAGCCGCCGCCGAGCGGCCGTTCACGAAGCTGCCGGCGCTGGCCAACTGTTCGGTCACGCTCGTCCGCTGGCCCGGCCCCGAACTCGTATCGTTCAACGACACCGCCCATCTGGCGGCGGCATCCGCCATGGGTGCCGGCGGCTGAACGTGCATTGCGTGATCGTGGCTCGGCGGCCCACAATCGCTCCTGCACGGGGCGGCCCGACCACGGAGCGGGTGCACAGGACGACGATACAAACCTGCAGGAGCGGAGACGCGATGACGATGGTGGAAGCGGCGAATGGACTGCCAAAGATCGAGATCTACAGCACCCTGACACGGACGAAGGCGCCACTCGTCACGGTCAAGCCTGGCCACGTGGGGATGTATCTCTGCGGGCCCACGGTCTATAAGCCGAGCCACATCGGCCACATGGTCGGCCCGGTGATCTTCGACACGGTCAAGCGATACCTCGTCTACTCGGGCTGGAGGGTCACTTGGGTCGTCAACATCACCGACGTTGATGACAAAATCATCGCCGAGAGCACCGCCCGCGGCACCACCATGGCGAAACTCGCTGAGGAGATGACGGCCGACTACCTGGAAAACCTCGCTTGCCTCGGTGTGACGGGCATCGACGAAATGCCAAAGGCCACCGAGCACATCGGCACGATTATCACCTTCATCGAGGGGCTGATCGCCAAGGGCTCCGCCTATGCCAGCGATGGCGACGTCTATTTCGACGTCACAAAAGACGTCGACTACGGCAAGCTCACCAATCGCTCGGTTGAGCAGACGCAGGGCGAAGGAGGCTCGACGGCTGATCGGAAGCGGTCGGCCGCAGACTTCGCCCTCTGGAAGAAGGCCAAGCCCGGTGAACCGGCGTGGGAGAGCCCGTGGGGCCCCGGCCGCCCCGGCTGGCACATCGAGTGCTCCGCGATGAGCAAGGCGATCCTCGGCCCACACTTCGACATCCACGGCGGCGGCCTCGACCTCATCTTCCCGCACCACGAAAACGAGATCGCCCAGAGCGAGTCGCTCCACGAGTGCCCGATGGCGACGTTTTGGATGCACAACGGCCTGATGCAAGCCGGCGGCGCTGCGGGCAAAGTCGGTGGACGGCCCCGCGATGCGGGGTCGGCCGTCGACGACGCGGCGACACAGGCAGCGACTAAGATCTCAAAATCCACCGGCGCCGAGCCATTCAAGAACCTCCTCGCGCGTCACCGCCCCGAGGCGATCCGCGTGCTGCTCCTCTCGACGCACTACCGCAGCCCGATCCACTTCGGCGAGGAGCCACTCGGGGAGAGCGCCCGGGCGATGGAGGCCTTCGAGCGGCTCTTCACCCGCACTCAGCGGGTGACGGGCAAGGTGTTCTACGACCTGCCCTGCCGCGACCGCCGCGCCGGTAACGCCGCCGTCGCCGCGGCGGGCGAGGAGGTGCAGGCTCTCAGGGACAAACTCCTGGCGGCGATGGATGACGACTTCAATACCGCGATCGCGATCGCCTCACTCTTCGACTTCGTTCGCATCGTCAACAAGTTCATCGACCAGCATGGCCTCGAAGCGAAGAAGCCGGCTGCCGAACTTGCGACGCTCGATGCGATGCTGCTCACGCTCCGCGAACTGACCGGAGTACTCGGCTTGTTTCTGACATCGCCGAAGCAACCGGCGGGCGACGCTGACGAAGGCCTCGTCGCGAAGCTCATGGAGCTCGTCATCGAGATCCGTGCCAACGCCCGCAAGGGCAAGGACTTCTCCACGGCCGACCTCGTTCGCACCAGGCTCACCGAGGCAGGCATCCTGCTCGAAGACCGCCCTGATGGAACCGGCTGGTCGCGAAAGTAGCCCGCTCGGACGATCGTCAAACTCGCCGCGGTGTTGGCCGGGTAGGCAAGCCTCGCCCCGAATCTCGCGGCCTGGCCACCCCGAGGTGGAGACGGTCGTGTTTACGAGCCCGGCCGAGCCGCGTCAGGGCAACTGGATCGCCATCGGCTCGCTCGACGTACCGGCAGCCTCGGCCGCGGCCATGTCTCGGATCTCCTGCGAGATCTTCATCGAGCAATACTTCGGGCCGCACATGCTGCAGAAATGGGCACTCTTGAACGTCTCCTGTGGGAGCGTCTGGTCGTGGTACTTCCGCGCGGTCTCGGGATCGAGCGATAGCCGGAACTGCTCATTCCAGTCGAAGTTGAACCGGGCCCGCGAGAGGGCGTCGTCGCGGACCCTCGCGTTTTTGCGGTGGCGGGCCAGGTCGGCGGCGTGGGCGGCGATCTTGTAGGCGATCACGCCCTGCTTCACGTCCTCCGCGTCGGGCAACCCAAGATGCTCCTTCGGCGTCACGTAGCAGAGCATGGCCGCGCCGCTCCAGCCGGCGAGCGCCGCGCCGATCGCGCTGGTGATGTGGTCATACCCCGGCGCGATGTCCGTGACCAGAGGCCCCAGCACGTAGAACGGCGCCTCGTCGCACTCCTCCATCTGCCGCTTCACGTTCATGTCGATCTGGTCCATCGGCACGTGGCCCGGGCCCTCGACCATTACCTGACAGCCCTTCTTCCAAGCCCTCCGCGTAAGCTCGCCGAGTACGTGCAACTCCGCGAACTGGGCCTCGTCGCTGGCGTCGGCGATCGAGCCGGGCCGCAGGCCGTCGCCCAGGCTCCAGGTCACGTCGTATTCGCGGAAAATGTCGCACAGGTCCTCGAAGTGGGTATAGAGCGGGTTTTGCTGCTTGTGTGTCATCATCCACCTCGCGATCAGCGAGCCGCCGCGGCTGACGATCCCCGTGATCCGGTGCATCGTGAGGTGGAGGTGCTCCTGGAGCAGGCCGGCATGGACGGTCATGTAATCGACCCCCTGCCGCGCCTGCTTCTCGCACATGTCGAGGAAGTGCTGCGGCTTCATATCTTCGATGTCGCCGCCGAGCTCTTCCAGCATCTGGTAGATCGGCACCGTTCCGATCGGTACGGGGGAGGCGGCGATGATCGCCTTCCGGATCGTGTCGATATCCTTGCCGGTGGAAAGATCCATCACCGTGTCGGCGCCATGGTGGACGGCCATGTGGAGCTTTTCGAGCTCCGTTTGCTCATCACTCGTCACAGCGGAGTTGCCGATGTTAGCGTTGATTTTCGTGAGTGCCGCGATGCCGATGCACATCGGCTCGAGCGACTTCGTGAGGTGCACCGTATTGGCGGGGATCACCATCCGGCCGCGGGCGACCTCGCCGCGAATCAACTCCTCGGGAAGATCCTCGCGCTGGGCGACGAACTTCATTTCGGGGGTGATCTCGTTGCTGCGGGCCTTCTCGAGTTGCGTCATGATCGGTCTCCGGCGGTGATGTCGCGGCAGGGCCGCTGTGAGCAAAGGGTAGCAAATTAGCCCGGGTCGCGGGGACGGATT
The DNA here is from genome assembly GCA_945869735.1 of Planctomicrobium piriforme. Classification (GTDB taxonomy): domain Bacteria; phylum Planctomycetota; class Planctomycetia; order Pirellulales; family UBA1268; genus QWPN01. The sequence goes on along the minus strand of CAMBPQ010000063.1, from coordinate 12,241 downwards.
CGAACCCGCCCGACGCCCCATCATCCAGTCTGAACCGCCGCTCACAGCGTCTTCAGGTATTCCAGCACCGCCGCCTTCTCTTCGTCTGAGAGGGCGTCGGGGAAGTCGTGGCCGGCGGCGCTCTTGCCGGGCTTTCGGGTGTCGAAATAGCTCCGTCGTACAGACGGCAGCAGACGCCCCGGCGGCATCTCCGAGAGCTCTTCGACCTCGAGGCCCACGCGGGCGTTGTCGTAACCTGTCGGCGTCCGACGCCAGACCGCGGGCCGCTGCTTCGGATGGAGCACGTGCCACAGGGTCGGCGCAGAGCCGTTGTGGAGATACGGAGCGGTCGCCCACACGCCGTCGAGTGGTGGGGCCACATAGCCAGTCGGCGACTCCCTGTCCTGCAGGCCGGCCGCATCTTCGCCGAAGTGGCCAAACCAACTCTCGTTGAGGTCACCCCGCTCCTTCGCGGTGAGAGAGCCGAGGCGGACGCGGTCGGTGCCAACCTCGTCGATCGGAATCACTCGGTCGGGATAGGAGCCGTCGGGGCCGTAGCTGCCGTGGCAGGCGCCGCAGTGGTCGGCAAAGACAACGGCCCCCGCGCCGGCAAGCTCGCGGTCGATGCTCCCCGGCCACGCCGGCGGCTCGAGCGCTGCAATCCACTGCTCTATTTCTCGAAACTCATCCTCCCAGCCGTGAAACTTTTCCGGGCCGTTCTCCTTGACCAGCAGGAACTGCATCAGCATGCGATGGCCTTTGGGCGCGAAGCCGTCGGCGTAGAGGCTCTTCCGCCTCGCGTAGTGCCACCAGGCCGGCGCGTCCATGTCGTGGTGAACGAGATCAAACCGGGGCGGCCGCTGCACGATGCTGAGGTCAGGATCGCGGTGCCGCATCAGGGCCACCCCGAAGATCACTGCGTTGGTCGTGCCGTTGGTCGTGCCGAGGGGCAGGAGCAGCGCCCCGACATCCATGTGGCTAAACGCCTTCCGCTGCTGAACCTTCACCAGACGGACCTCCTCGGTGAGCGTCTCGAGCGCGTAGTTCGAGTTGGGCACGCCCGGAATCGCAACACCGCGGACCTGACCCTGGTGGCAGGCGAGGCAGCTCATCGTCCAGCAGCCCGCGGCGTCAACGACGTATTGCATCGAGCGCGAGGGGTCGCTCGGAAGCGGTACGAGCCCGTAGCGTTCCATCGCCATTCGCCGCCGCTCCTCCACGGGGGCCTGCTCAGCCCGCGACTTCAGCGGCTCCTCCCATGTGGTCCAGAGGGCGTCAAACACCTCCTGATCAAAATCCGCCGGAAGGTAGGCCCGGGTCAGAAGATGCTCACGGCCGCGGGTCTGCCGGGCCGATGACGTGTCGGGGAATGCCGACTCACCGCGACCATGCGCGGCGACAAGGGCTACAACGCATGCCAGAATGCTGCATCGCACTCCGCGTGCGATCCCGCCGCATCGCTCGATTCCAGTGGCGTTCATGGCATACTTGGTGAGATTTTTGGAATGTCCGCAGTATAGGCCAGCCGCGATCGCTGTCCGCGGCCTCCCCGCCGCCCTTCCCCGCCAGCCATGCCCACCGCCAATCCCATCCTGATTCCCGAACTCCGCGTGATGCTCGCCGAGGGCGACACGGCCGGACTTCGCGAGGTGGCGGAGGAACTCCACCCGGCGACCGTGGCGGAGTTCTCCGAGGGACTCGACGACGCCGAGATCTGGCGGCTGCTCGACGCCGTGCCGGTGGAACGACAGTCCGAGATCTTCCCCTACTATCCGATGCCGCGGCAGGTGGAGCTCTTCAAGGCCGCCGACCGGCCACACCTGGGCCCGCTTTTGGAGTCGATGGCGTCCGACAACCGGGACGACCTTCTCCGCGAACTCGATCCGGGGTTTGTCGAGGAGATCCTCCCGCTCGTCGCCAAGGCCGAGCGGCACGACATTCGAATGCTCCTCTCGTGCCCTGAGGGCTCGGCTGGCTCAATGATGACGACGGAGTATGCGTCGTTGCCGGCTGAGATCACGGCAGGCGAGGCGATCAGCCGCCTGCGATCGCAGGCGCCCAACAGTGAGTCGATCTACTACATTTACGTGCTCGATCCCGAACGCCGGCTGCTTGGCTTTGTGTCGCTCCGCGACCTGATCCTCGCGCGGCCCACGGCCCTCGTCTCGGAACTGATGCAGAAGGACGTGATCGGCGTCCGCGTCGAGGAACCCCGCGAACACGTGGTCGAGAAGCTGGCCCGATTCGACTTCATCGCGATCCCCGTGATCGATGACCGTGGCCGCCTCGTGGGGATCATCACGCACGACGACGTACTCGACGCCGTCCGGCAGGATGCCACCGACGACGCCCAGCGGATCGCCGCCATCGCCCCGCTCGGTGAGGGCTACCTCGAGGCGGCGCTGATCTCGATGACCTGGAAGCGGGGCATCTGGCTCGCGATCCTGTTCGCGACCGCCGCGATCACCGCGATGGTGCTCGCCCGCTGGAAGTCGCCCCACGCCTGGCTTGTCGCCTTCATCCCCCTCGTGATCGCCAGCGGCGGTAACTCGGGCAACCAGTCGGCCACGCTCGTGATCACCGCCCTCTCGACCGGTGACTGCCGGCTCAGCGACTGGAAGCGGATTCTCCGCCGTGAGTTCGTCGTCGGACTGCTCCTCGGCATGCTCCTCTCCGTGCCCGGCTATCTGCTCGGCCTGGCCTACGCACCGAGCCCGCTCCACGCCCTGGTCATCCCGGCCACGATTCTGAGCGTCGTCATGGTGGGATCACTCGTCGGCTCGGTACTGCCGCTCGTTTTTCGCTCGATCGGCCTCGATCCGGCGCTGATGAGCAACCCCTTCGTGTCGGCAATCGTCGACGTGGTGGGCATCCTCCTCTACATGGGCATGGCGCTGGCCATCCTCGGCGACTGACGATCAGCGCTTGCCGGGCTTTTCCTGCTCGAAGCCAGGCGGGAGCTTGTCGCCCCGCTTGGCGACGGCGGCACGCGTAGTGATAGCGACCCACTCCTCGCCGTCTTTTTCCTGGACGATATAGACGAGTTTACCGTCCGAATTCGACTTGGCGAGGATCACGCGAAGAACGTCGTCAACGGTCTTGTCGCGTTCATCCAGACTAAACGACTGGTTCTTGGTGATACCCTCGAGTTGGAGGTCGCCGCCGAGAATCTCCATCGGCACGCCCGCCTCGTCCGACACCATCTGGATCGACCGCTCGAGGTTGTCCTTGGTGAAGGAGAGCGTCATCTTCTTTTTCATTTTTTCAAGCGCGCTCTTCGGCTCAGGCTGCGGTGCGGCTGCAGGACCTGCCGCAGCGGCCCCGGGTGTTTGTGCCAGGGCGAGCTCAGCCGCCAGCGCGAGGTTGTGAGCGGCATGCCGCGGCAAGTAGGCGTTGAGCACCACGCCCTTGCCCTCCGCCCCGGATCGCAGCTGCGCCGCCAGAGCCCGCAGCATGGCCGGCAGCCGCAGCACGAGCATGCGGCCATACGGATCGGGATTGAGCGCGGTGCAATACTGCTCGACAGCCGTCGGCAGCCCGTCGACGCGGCCAGCGATCTCAGGGGCGAGCACTTTCGCCGGCACGTCGAGCGTCGCGATCGCGTCCATTTCGACGTAGAAGTTCTCACCAAAATGGAGTGATAGAGCGGCCGCCTGCAGCGAGTCACCGAACAGGCCGTCCATCGGCTCGGCGAGCTTGGCGAGCGGGCCGGCCAGCACGGGGCGGCCGGTGTTGAGGAGATAGTAGGGCGATCCCAGCAGCGTGAGATGGCGGTCGGCATCAAGCATGCCGACGAGCGTCTCGAGATCGCCGACCAATGCCGCCTTCAAGCCCGGTCTGTCGGCGTCGTCGCTGATCGCCGCGAGGCTCTCACGAACGATCCTCGCAATGAACGGTTCCTTGCCGGTTTCCGCCACGCCCTTCGCGCCGACCGACACATCCTGTGGCACTTCGACGTTGGGTGAGATCACGAGCACACGGCCCCGCTCAGCCTCGGGCACCCAGAGACTGAGTGTCGCCGTCTGATACACAGTTTCACCGCCGACTTTCAGCTCTTCGGTCGGCCCCCAGGCCTGGTCCCGGGCCTCGTCGTCAGCGGGCGCGGACCGTCCCTCCGCGAACCGCACAGCGTAGGCCCCAAGCACCTCGTCCGGCCCGCCGGCCTGCCAACCAGCCTGCACCAACTCGAGCGCCGCGATGTCGCCTCCGCAGAGCTTCACAAGCTCGGCGACGGCCGACTCGGCGACGGGCCCCAGCGACGTGAGAAACAGTTTCCCCTCGTCGTCGGCGGCGACTTCAGCGAGCCGTGTCAGCAGAATCAACTGCGAGCCCGGCGGCAGGTAGGCGAGCGTCGGCGGCAGACCCGACGTGGGCGACGCCCAGGGGAGGTTGGGATCGTCCATTACCATCGGCTGCGGCTTGCTCACCTCCGGAGGCGTTGGGCTAGGGAGCGCGGCGACGGCCGGTGTCTTCGACGGGGCGGTCTGATTTCGTGCTGGCGCCGGCCGCACCGCCACCTCGGCCGGCGGGACGGGCCGTGCTTTCGGACCAAGACGGCTGACAACGAAGCTGGCGGCCCCGGTGATAATTGCGACCGCGACACCGGCGCCAATCATCCGCATGCGTCGCGCCCGCCCGCGGGCGGCACGCGTGGCCGGCGACTCTGTCGGAATCCCGCTGACACTACGTGCTTCGGTGCGAACCCGCGGCGACGCATCGTTCGTGACTGAAATGGAGAACTCCGAGGCACCCTGCCCTTCGGCGGTCGCCGACGGCACCGCAGCCGGCGGAGTCACGGGAGCCGCCGCCAGACCGATGCAGGCCGCGATCGCATCGGCGGATTCAGCCGCCGTCTGATACCGCTGCGTCGGGTCGCGGGCCATCATGTAGCCCACAAGCGTCGCGATCTCCACCGGCACCGTCGCTGGCAACGGCGCAGGACCGACGAACGACGCCTGCCGCAGCGTGGTCTTGGCGTCGCCCGTCCAGCAGGGCGGTTTCCCCGCCAAAAGGGCATGAAGCATGGCACCGATTGCGTAGACGTCCGACCGCTGATCGCACACGGTTCCCGGGACGAGCAGTTCAGGGGCGACGAATGCCACTCGTCGCGCGAGCCGCGCCACATCGGCGTCGTTTGCGATCGGTGGCCGCAGCGGCACGAGGTGCGGATCGATGGCAAGCGGAAACTGCAGGAGCCGTACCCTGCCGGTGCGTTCGCCACCGCCCGGCGGCGGCTCGCGGCGGAGCGCGTCGAGCGACAGCCCGCCGTGGACCACACCGAGAGCGTGCAACTCAGCCACCGCCCGCGCGATCTGCCAGATCACAACGCCTGCCTGCTGTGGGGGCAGCGGACCCAGCCGATCGATTTCATCGGCTACGTTGTCGCCCTGCACCTGTTCGCAGACGATGAACCGGCTGCCTTCGTGCTGCTCGAGCGACCACGTGCGGCTGAGCATCGGATCGGCAGCATGGTTGGCCGCCGTGGTCCGCCGCACGATCTCGGTCCAGATATCGAGCTCGCGGCATCGTTTGGCGTTGAGCAACACCAGCGAGACGTCCCGCCCCGAGGGCTCGTGCCGCGCCGTGAAGAGCAGGCCGTCACCATCACGGTCATGCCGCTCGAGCAACCGGTAGTCACCCAGAAAGAACGGCCCGGCGTCTCCGACCGCGAGCCTCCTCGCCTGCCAGCGGGTGATAGCGCCGCGACCGTGAAGCCAGGCGGCGATCGGTCGGGCGGCCGAGCCGTCCCCGGCCACGGCGGGTCGCGCGGCATACTCGGCGCGCAGCACCTCGACGGCACCGGGCTCGAACAGCCGGGTGCGGACAAGAAGGTGCCAGAACTCGTCGGGAGTTGGAGCGGACATCGGAACGGCCCTCAGACTCTCGATCGTAGCCGGTTTTACGGAAAGCCGCGCGGCCGCCGCCGACCGCACGGTCATGGCCTCGCCGCCGAGACTGCTATGATCTCTGGCCCCAGTCACCACCCTTTATTCGTGGAGCAAGGAGAGCCATGCGAGCCAGCGACGCCACCCGCATTTATTTCGATCGGGCGGCCGAGCAACTCGATCTCTCGGAGAGCATGCGGCGGCTGCTGCTCACGGCCAAGCGAGAGGTGCAGGTTCAGATCGCGATCGAACGCGACTCTGGCGAGCTGGCCACCTTCATCGGTTACCGCGTCCAGCACAACGACGCCCGCGGCCCCCTCAAGGGCGGTCTCCGCTACCACCCGCAGGTCGACCTCGACGAGGTGCGGTCGCTGGCTTCCCTGATGACCTGGAAGACGGCTGTGGTCGACATTCCGTACGGCGGCGCCAAGGGGGGCGTCGCGATCGACCCGTCCGCCTGCTCGCTTCGCGAACTGGAACGGGTGACAAGAAAATTCGTCGACACGATCCATGACCTCTTCGGCCCCGACGTCGACATCCCGGCTCCGGACATGGGCACGACCCCCGACATGATGGCGTGGATCATGAACCAGTACGGCAAGTACCACGGTTTCTCCCCCGCGTGCGTCACGGGCAAGCCGGTCGAATATCACGGCCTCCCAGGACGCGACGAGGCGACGGGCCGCGGCGTCGGCTCGCTCACGCTCAAACTTCTGAGCCGGCTCGGCCGGAAGATACCGGGCACGCGGGTGGCCATCCAGGGGTTCGGCAACGTCGGCACCCACACGGCGAAGTATCTCCGTGACGCCGAGTGCAAGATCGTCGCGGTGGGCGACGCGACTGGGGCCTTTCACCGCGCCGAAGGGATCGACGTGCTGGAGCTGCTGCGGCACGCACGCGCCAACGCCGGACGGCTGGCAGGATTCACCGGTGGCGACACGATCTCCAACGCCGAACTCCTTGCCATCGACTGCGACGTGCTGATCCCGGCCGCGCTTGGGGGCGTGATCACCGCGGCCAATGCGGCGAGCGTTCGGTCGCCGATCGTGATCGAGGCGGCCAACGCCCCGGTCGAACCCGACGCCGACGACATCCTCGCGTCCCGTGGCGTGGTGGTCCTGCCCGACATCCTCGCCAACGCCGGCGGCGTCACGGCCAGCTGGTTCGAGTGGGTGCAAAACCGGCAGCACTACCAATGGGGACTCGACCGCGTGCGCGGCGAGCTCGACCGCATCCTCGGCCAGGCCTTCGAGCAGGTCTGGCAACTCTCGACCTCGCGGCAGGTGCCGCTTCGCACCGCCGCCTACATGCTCGGCGTGGGCCGCGTCGCCCGTGCTACAGTGCTTGGCGGCATCACCTGAGGGAGCCCGAGTGCGGAACGGCATGAGGTGCCTTCCGGGAGTATTTCGTACCGCGCCGAGCATGTTGCCGCCGGCGAACCCTGCACCGCATCGATGCCAACCGTCTTCCCCGCGCTCGCGCTTGGGGCTTCCTGACAGCGGCGACGCTCGTAGCGGTTATGACGACCAGGACGACCGGAGCGGGCCAGCCGCACGCGTGAGGTAGACTCTTTCAAAGGCCTCAACCCACGGTTCGTCACATGTCCGCGTTGCCGAACAACTCGCCCACATCGCTCGTGCGGCCCGCGATCGCCGCTATCGACGGCTACGTGCCCGGCGAGCAGCCGCAGGCCGGCAAGTGGGTCAAGCTCAATACCAACGAAAACCCCTACGCCCCATCGCCTGCGGTGGCCCGGGCGCTCGCCGCCACGGCGGCCGGCCGGACCCTTGCCAAGTATCCCGACTCTACGGCCACGGCATTTCGCCGCCGGGCGGCCGAGGTGCTCGGCGTAGAGCCCGACTGGATCATCTGCGGCAACGGCAGCGACGACCTGCTCACGATCCTCGTGCGGACATTCGTCGGCGAGAGTGAGTGCCTGCGGATGCCCTATCCGAGCTACATCCTCTACCGCACGCTCGCCGGCATCCAAGGCGCCGGCTGCGATGAGGTGCACTACCAACGCGACTGGTCGCTCGGCGAAGACTTCACGCGGCCTCGCGATGACCTGCGGCTGGCGATCATCGCCAATCCCAACAGCCCATCCGGCACGCTCCTGCCGCCGGCTCGCGTGGCCGAGATCGCTGCCCGGCTCCCGTGCGCGGTCGTGGTCGACGAGGCCTACGGGGACTTCTCCGAGACCAACTGCCTCGGGCTCGTGAAGGACAACCCGCGGGTGATCGTGACGCGGTCGTTCTCGAAGTCGTACGCCCTCGCTGGCCTGCGGTTCGGGTTTGCGGTGGCCCAGCCTGCCATGATCGAGCAGCTGCTGAAAGTGAAAGACTCCTACAACTGCGACACCCTCTCGATCGCGGCGGCCACCGCGGCGATCGACGACCAGGCATGGCTCGCGGACAACCGGGTGAAGATCATCGCCACGCGACGGCGGCTCATCGACGCCCTCCGCGGGCTGGGCTTCGAGGCCCTCGAGAGCCAGGCCAACTTCGTCTGGTTCACGCACCCCTCTCGACCGCACAAGCCGATCTACGAGGCCCTCAAGGCCCAGGGAATCCTCATCCGCTTCATGAACTACGCAGGCTGGGGCGATGGCCTCCGCGTGACCGTCGGCACCGATGACGAGATCGACGCATTTCTTACCTGCCTAAAGACGATCTGACTGGTTTTCCTCCGCACTGCGAAACCCCCGCCATGCCCCGTACCGCCACCGTCACACGAAAAACCGCCGAGACCGATATCCGCCTCACCCTCGACCTCGACGGCACGGGCAAGGCCGAAGTTCGCACGGGCCTCGGGTTCTTCGATCACATGCTCACGCTGCTCGCCGGCCACTCGCTCTTCGACCTGAAGGTTGCGTGCACGGGCGACCTGCACGTTGACGGCCATCACACCGTCGAGGACGTGGGGCGGGCGCTGGGAGCGGCGCTCGTGGAGTGCCTCGGCGATCGTCGCGGTATTCGTCGCTACGGCCACGCGATCATTCCGATGGACGAGGCGCTCGCGACCGTGGCGGTCGACCTCGGCGGCCGCACGGCCGTCGTGTTTGCGGTGGACTTCCCCGTGCCCACGATCGGCGACTTCGACGCACAACTCGTCGAGGTCTTCTGGGAGAGCGTCGCGGCCACCGCCGGCATGAACTTCCATGCCATCCTGCACCACGGCCGCAACGGCCATCACATCGCCGAGGCGGTGTTTAAGGCCGCCGCACGGGCAATCCGGATGGCGGTGGAGCACGACCCCCGCCAGCCCGGCATCCCGAGCACCAAGGGCACGCTCACGAGCAAGTGATGCGGAGCTTCGGCTCCTCGCCAGAACGCTCGCGAACGACTCGCGAGGGGCTGCCCATGCCCCGTCGCCGGGCTCGGCGGCAAGCGAAGCCAGGGATGGCGAAGTGCAGCCGGCGTGCAGCGAGCGGAGGCCTGGAGGGCCGCAGCGAACGTCCGGCGATGGGGCATGGGCAGCCCCGAGCCACACCACAAGCGCCTGCGGCCAGTCGGCTTCCTGATGCGAAGCGAGAGCGATTCTGTCTTTGGTGTAGCGGCGAGATGGCACCTTGGAGGAGGTAGGCGCGGGGGTCGGCGAACGCTCGAGGAGCGTCGGGCCGCCGCGGCCCATAGCGACGAGACTTTTGCCGCCCCCGAGCCGGCGATCCACGTACGTTGGATGCGGTCTATTCGTTGACGTACGTCTCGAGAAACCGGGCGAGCTTATGGAAGTCGCAACCGCGCTCGACGTAGCGGACGACCGTGACGAGCGTGTTGGGATCGATGAGCTCCTCGAACGGGACGTAGTTGAGGTCGAGTTGCCCCGACACGCTCACCATCACGCCGTTCAAGCCCCGCTCGGCGAGCGCCCGGTAGCCGCCCACGCCGAGCTGGCTGCCGAGCATCACGTCAAAGGCGTGGGGCTTGGCGCAGCGGACTTCGTAGCCGAGTTGCAGGCCCACGATCTTTCGCGATCGACTCGTCTGCTTCTTGAACTCGTCGGACACGAGCTTCGCAAACATCCGCCCGAGCTGGACGTGGGAGATCGAGATGTGGCCGTGCTCGTCGCGAGGAATGCCCTCCAGTGACTTGGCCGGCAGGTATTCAGCGAGCCCCTCTGCCATCACGATCACGCCGTAGGGCTTCCCTTCCTGCTCCTCACGGACCCGCATCGTCTTCACGATCCGGTCGATGACCGCGTCGATATTCATCACCGGCTTGAGCCGCGTCTGGCCGTCGGGGCCGGTGACCGTCTCCTCACTGCGAAACTTGCCGTGGATGTCTTCCACGCTGATCACGAGGCTCGCCTCGCCGGCGATCGCGGCGCCGTAGGAGAGCCAGCCGGCACTGCGGCCCATCGTCTCGCAGAGGAAGTAGGACCGGCTCGCCTCCGCGTCGTAGAGGAGGTTTCTAATCTCGCCGCCGAGCGTGTCGACGGCGGTGAAGTAGCCGAACGTGAAGTCGATCCCCATGTAGTCGTTGTCGATCGTCTTCGGAAGATGCACGACCGGGATCCGCGGCGCATCGGCTGGCAAGCGGTCTTGATAGAGCTTGAACTTGTTGGCCGTTTTGAGCGTGTCGTCGCCACCGATCGAGATCAGGGCCTCGACGCCGAGTGACCGCAGACCCTCGTAGACGTTCTTGAGCGGCTGCACCCGCTCGGCATCGTCGAAGTGGCTGGGGTGCGAGACGTGCTTGCCAGGGTTGGTGCGGGCGGTGCCGATCATGATGCCCTGGCCGCTTCGGGTTCGCTTGAGGAACTCGGGCGCGATCTTGATGTAGTCGCGGCCCTCGACGAGCGGCTTGGCCGGCGAGAAATCGGCGAGCGACGAGTAACCGTGCTTCATGCCGATCACCTCGGTGCCCTCCCGCATGAACGACGTGGCCGCCGTCGAGATCACGGCGTTGGCGCCGGGGGCGGGGCCACCGGCAAAGAGGATCGCAACGCGGCGGAAGTGGTGGACGGCACGGTCAGGACGGGAGAGGGACTCAGTCATCGAAGTTTCCAGGGGGAATCAGCCTGCCAGCATCCGTTCGACGAAGGTGGTGTCGACCTGGGCTTCGTGGAAGGCGGTGTTGGAAAGGACCTTGAGGTGCAGCGGCACGGTGGTCTTGATGCCCTCGACGCGGAGTTCCTTGAGGGCGCGGATCATCGTGCTGATCGCCTCCTTGCGCGTGGGCTGGTGGACGATCAACTTGCCGATCAGCGAATCGTAGTGCGGCGGGACAACGTAGCCCGTCGTGACGTGAGAATCCCAGCGGACCCCGAATCCGCCCGGCGCGGTGATCCGCTCGATCCTGCCGGGACAGGGACGGAAGTTGGCGTCGGGATCCTCGGCATTGATCCGGCACTCGATGGCGTGGCCGCGGGGCTTGATGTCGGCCTGCGCGAGGTCGAGCTTCTCGCCGGCAGCGACGCGGATCTGGGCCTTGAGGAGGTCGATGCCCGTCACCATCTCGCTGACGGGATGCTCCACCTGGATCCGAGCGTTGACCTCGATGAAGTAGAAGTTGTCCTGCTGGTCGACGATGAACTCGACCGTGCCGGCGGAATAATAGCCCGCGGTCTTGGCGAGCCGGACGGCCGCGTCGGCCATCTTCTGGCGAATCGCCTGCGGAAGACGGGGCGACGGACTCTCCTCGATCAGTTTCTGGTGCCGCCGCTGCGTGGAGCAGTCGCGTTCCCAGAGGTGGAAGATGTTGCCGTGCTGGTCGCCGAGGATCTGAATCTCGACGTGCCGCGGCCGTTCGATGTATTTCTCGATGTAGATGCCAGCATTGCCGAAGGCCGCCTGAGCCTCGGCCGAAGCCTGCTGCCAGGCACTCGCCAGCGAGAGGTCATTGGCCGCCACCCGCATGCCCTTGCCGCCGCCGCCGGCCGTGGCCTTCAGCAGGACTGGGAAGCCGATCTCCTTTGCGATCCGCACCGCCTCCTGCTCGTTGGCGATCAGACCGTCGCTGCCCGGCACGGTGGGCACACCTGCCTCGCGGGCCAAAGCCCGAGCGGAGTTTTTGTCGCCGACGCTTTGCATCGCCTCGGGCGTGGGGCCGATGAAGCCGATATCGCAGGAGCGGCAGACTTCGGCGAAGTGGGAGTTCTCCGAAAGAAAGCCATAGCCGGGATGGATCGCCTGCACGTTGCCGATCTCGGCGGCGCTAATCACGCGATCGATCCGTAGGTAGCTATCAGACGCCTGGGCGGTGCCCACGCAGATCGCCTCGTCGGCCAGCTCGAGGTAGGGGGCGCCGCGGTCGGCCTCGCTGTAGATCGCTACCGTCTCGACGCCGAGCTCGCGGCAGGCCCGAATCACTCGCAGGGCAATCTCACCGCGGTTCGCAATCAGGATCCGTTTGAACATGGAATCTCCACGGGTGGGC
>CAMBPQ010000062.1 GCA_945869735.1 Planctomicrobium piriforme | reverse complement strand
GGTCGCATCGAGACGGTGCCGGATTGGTTCGCCCGCGGACGCTCAAAGGCCTGGTGGCTCCCGCTCCACAAACCCCGTCCAGACCACAGATGTGATCGCCCTGCGCGGCGGCCGTTTACCGCTCTGCCCATGAAAACCCCGGATGGACCAAACTGGTAAGAGCTGCTGTTGGTCGTCGTGATCCTTATCGTTGACAGGGTTTGTCGAGGAGAAGAGATCCTTGAGCACAATCAGCTTCGTGTCTGAGGGCATGTCGAGACTGTCATACCTGCCGAATGCTGTACTCAGCTCCCGTTGTGTGCCGATTACAAATGCACCTCCCGGTGGAGTAAACGTGGAGTCGTACCACTTCTGGATAATGGGGTTGTACGTCCGCACCATGCCAGTCACACGGCGACTGACCGCGTCTTTCCAGCTCACGCTGGCAGGACCCGGGGTCAGCTCGATGGGGGTGTGATCGGCCTTCAGGTCGCCGGTGGTTGGGAATGCCGTTTCGCCGCGGTTGCGCGTGCTGATCGAGACGGTCCACCACCGCGCCGCCACCGTGGTGGTGGAGCTGTCCGCCACCGTGCCGTTCTTCATCGTGGCCACGTGCAGGACATGCGTTCCACTCGGGAGCGAACCCGCATTGAAGGCGTACCCGTCCCGGGGCGTCGTATCCACATCGAGAAGCTGGTCGATCCCGAGATCGAGCTCACCGTTGCCGTTGGCGTCACGGTAGACATGAATCGCATCCACGAGCTCACCGTCGGGATCGATCACGCCTCCCGAGATCGTCTCCGCACTCCCAGTCACCATCTGCGTCGGTGCCCAGAGAAGCGAGCCGAGGGCCAAATGTCCTGCCGAGCTGAAGTCGTGCGCAAAGATCAGTGAACGCAAGCTCTTGCCCGGCATGGTGTCTTGGCTGGGAGCCCCTGCGTTCACCGGACACTACTGGTTTTGGACTGTTTTTCTTGGCCAAACCTGCTTTGCCCGCCAGCCGACCGGTCGCTATCATCCCCGCCCCTCATGCTCCCCCGTTCTCCGGCCTTGAGAGTCTTGTGATGGTATCGGTCCGCGGACTCGTCGCGCTTGCTGTGTTCGGCGTGCTGGCCCAAGGCGCCGTCGCGTTGTCGGCGGAGCCGCGGGCAGTGAGCATCCGCATCCTGTGGGGTGGCGGCACGCCGCAGCCGTGGTCGGGCGATATTGAGGTCGTCGGCAGGTCCGCGGCGCGGGTTCCCTTCACGTGGCGGACGCTCTCGGTCGAGGCGGATGCTGCGGTCATGGTGCACGAGGACGGCGAAGCCCTCGTGGTGCGTCAGCCGCGTGCCGTGGCGAACGACGGGGTCGAACTCACCGTGGCCGACTGGCGGGAGGCGCGGGTCGTGGTTCGGCTCGCGGCCCCCAACGCGCCGCAGCCTGCCGCGACGATCGATATTCCGATCACCGAGCTTCTCACCACACCGGCCCAACAGGTTCTCGACGGTCTCGGCAACCGCCTCACCGTCAAGCCGGCACCGGGCGACGCGCTGCGTGTGACCGCGGCCACGACCCCCGACGGCGGCTTCTCGACCGCGGCCATCGGTTTCGTGCGCCGGCCCGGTGACCTGCTCCGTCTGCGGGTCGAGCCGCTCCTCTCCATGACGCTGGGGGGAGACAATGCCGTCGAACTGCGGATGCGGCTGCGGCCAGCCCGGCGGCCAACCGATATCGCCACGCAATCGATCGTGCTCGTGCCGCTCGCTGGAACCGGCCCGGCCTTGGCGGGAAGCCAGAAGCTGACGGCCTTCGAGCCGGTTGTGTTTGACGTCACGCTGCCGAATGGCGAGGGTGTCTATGACGTCGAGCTGGAGGCCGTCACACGCGGCAGCCTGCGGTGGACGCGGCCGATCTGTACGCGGCTCGTGCAGTTTGTGGCCGTCGGCGATGCGCCGCAGGACGCACCGCCCGGGGAGTGGAAGACGATCTACGAACTCGATCCTGGTAGCCCGCGGCTCCATGAGCGCTTGCGCCGCCTGCCGGGCATGCCGATGCCCAGCGTCTCATTACCCTCGATGCCGCTGCCAAAACTGCCCAGTGTGTCCTTGCCCAATGTGTCCTTGCCCAACGTGTCGGCGATCGTGCCGCGGCTGAGCGGCTTGCTCGCGACGGGCCATTCGGCCGTGACATCGCATCCGCTGGGGCCGATGCTCCGGCTACCGCCTGCGAAAGCGGCGGGGGTGCCCGCCTGGGAGGGCATCACGCTGGCTGGCGTCGTACCGGGGCTGCCGCATGCCGTGGAGATCGAATATCCCGAAGACCAGAATGCCACAATTGGGCTGACGGTGCTCGAGGCCGACGCGGGTGGCCGTGTGGTGGAATCCCGGCATGCCGGAGGCTTCGAGGTCAGCCGTCCTCGGTTCACCGACGCGGCTGCGCGGCTCGCCACTCATCGCTTCGTCTTCTGGCCGACGACGAAGCATCCGCTGATTCTCATCTCCAATCCCTCGACCAGTTCGAGCGCCACGTTCGGCCGCGTGCGCGTGGCCGTGGGGCCGGCGCGGCTGCCGGTCATCGCAGCGGGGGAGCGTCGGAGTTCGTTCGTCGATGGGGAAGCCTCGCCACGGCGCACCTACGCCTTCGTCGCGACCCCCGAACTGGCCCGAGAGTTTGGCGGGACGAGCCGTATCGGCGAGGGCTCCGGTAAGCCAACGGCCGACTGGCTCACCCACGTGGCGGCCGCCCGGCATTCGGCCGAACTGCTGCGGTCGCAGGCTGCTGGAGGTGCACTGGTGACCGTCTATGCCGGTGGGGCGGCGCTCTGGCCAACGGATCTCACCCGGCAGTCGCCCCGGTGGGATTCATGCGGCGGCTCCATCGCCTCGTGCGAGCCGGCCGTGAGGGACGTGCTCGGCATGCTCGCGCGGACCTATGCCGGGTACGGACTCGGGCTGGTGCCCGGCCTCTGTTTCGACGCCCCATTGCCTACCGTCGAAACCATGGCCGCGTCGGGCATCCTGCCGGCCGGCATCGGCTGCGTAGGCCGTGACGGGAGGACGCGGCTGCTCCCCAACGGCACCACCCACTACAACATTCTCGATCCCCGGGTGCAGGCCGCCACTGCGGAGATCGTGGTCGACGTGGCCACAAGGCTCCGCGGCGTGCGGGCCGTCGACGGCGTCGCGCTCGTCATGCCCCATGACGGCTGGCTTCACTTTCCCGGCATTGCTTGGGCGATCGATGACGCTACGTTCGCGAGGTTCGCCGCCACGCTGGCTGAGCCCCGACTCGCCGACCAGGGCGACGGGCGATTCGCCGAACGAGCTCGGCTCGTCGAAGGACCGCTGCGAGAGAAGTGGCTGGCGTGGCGATGTGGCGAGGTTGCCGCGTTTCACTCCCGGCTCGCTGATCGGCTCGCCGCTCTCGACGACCGCTTCAGCCTTCACGTCGTGCCGACCACGCTCTTCACGACGGGCGAACTCGCGGCTGTGTTCCGGCCAAACCTCGCTGCGGAAGGCGACGCTGTCGACGTTGTGCGCATCACCGGTTTTGATCCGGCATTGATCGCCACGAAGGCGCGGGAGCGGGTGGTATTCGTCACGCCCCATGTCCATCGGGCCGGTGGCGGACTCCGCGATATCGCCGTCTGCGGTGCGGTGAACCGCTCGGTGTCGCTGGCCCGCTCGGCCGCGACCGCGCGGCGGCGGGGGGCGGTGATCGTGGAGGAGCCACTGACGATCGACGTGAGCGATGTCGTGCCGTACGGCCCGTTTGGCTCGGCCATGCTGGGCCGGCAGTGTCTGGTTCATGCCGGGCCCGTTGCGGGCGGGCCGCTGGCGGAGTTGCTCGCGGTCGCCGACGCTGAGATTGTGTTTGATAGTCGATTGGCCACGAGCTATGCGGCGGCGGCCGACCGCCTCGGTTACGAATCGCTTCCCGTCGGGCCGTGCGAGCCGGTCAAGGGAGTGCCGGCACCGCTCGCGGTGCGAGCCTGTCACGTGAAGAACGTGACCTGGGCACAGATCATCAACGCCTCGGCCGCTCCGATCCGCGCAACGCTTGTGCTCGGAGGCCGTCCCTCGGCGGCGGTTGATGCGGTCGTCGGCGACGCCCTGCCGATCACGGCAGGCCGCGAGGTCGCGATCGAGCTGGCACCGTGGGCCGTGCGGACGGTGATCTTCGACGGCGAAGTGCGCGTGGAAGGGGCCCGAGTCGAATACGACGACGCTGTGCGGCGTGCAGTCGCCACCCGGATCGAAGGGCTGCGGGCCAAGCGGGCCGTACTCGAAGCCCCTGTGCCGATCGAAGTGCTCGATAACCCCGGGTTTGAGCTGGGCGTCGCCGCGCCGGCAGGAGGCCAGACGGCCACCATCGCAGGGTGGGAAGTGTTGGAGCCGCGGCGTGGCGCGATTGCGATCGTACCGGGGACAACCTCGCCGGGGCAGGCCGGACGAGGGCTCGAGTTCTCCTCGTTCAACGGCCTGGCCACGCTTCGCAGCAATCCATTCACGGCGCCGAAGACCGGCCGCATCAGCGTGGCGGTCTGGCTGCGGGTGGCTGATGGTGGCCCGCAGCCGCCGCTGCGGATTGCGATCGAGGGGGTGGAGAAAGACCGGGAGTTTTACCGCTTTGCCGCCGTCGGGGGCCTCGCAGGTGGAAGGCCACTCACGGGAGAATGGTCGTTGTTCGTGCTGCAGGTCGATGATCTTCCGGTGGCAACCCTGGAATCGATGCGGGTGCGGTTTGACCTACTTGGTCCGGGCCGCGCGGAGATCGACGACGTGCGGGTGTTCGACCTCGCGTTCGACGAGTCGCAGCGGGTGCAGTTGACCAGAGCGATCAGCCTGCTCGACCGTGATTGGAAGGAGGGCCTGTTCGCGGCCTGTATCGCCGGCCTCGAGGGCTACTGGCCGTCGTTCCTCGAATCATTCGTGACCGACGCCGCGGTGGCGGCGTCGGCGGAGCAGGCCATGCGGGCGGCCATGCCGCCAGCAGCGAAGCCCGTGGAGCGCCAGGCGGGTGGCATGTTCGACCGCGTGAAAAGCTGGTGGCAGTGACGCTCGGCCGGAGTTGATCCGACTGCGGTGCGTCGCAGGCTCAGGAGCGGTGAGACACGAAAGCGAGAGCACATTCGACTTTGGTGGGTCGCCGGCTTTGGGGCGGCAAAAGTCTCGTCGCTCTATCGCCGCGGCGGCCCGACACTCCTCGAGCGTTCGCCGATCCCATCGCCGACGGTTCCCAGGTCGCCACGTCGTCTCTCCAGCTACCCCGAACGTGCTTTAGCCCGGTGGCCAGCCGAGCCGCCGGCCGCCGAGCAGGTGCACGTGCAGGTGATCCACCGACTGGCCGCCGTCGGGCCCGCAGTTGACGACGAGCCGGTAGCCCGTCTCGAGGCCGAGTTTCCGGGCCAGTTCCGTGGCGACGACAATGAGGTGCCCAAGCAACTCCTGGTCGTCGGCCGCCACGTCTGCGAGCGAGGCGATCGGCCGCTTCGGGATCACAAGCACGTGGACGGGCGCCTGCGGCGCTACGTCATGAAACGCCAGACAGAGGTTGTCCTCGTGCTCGATCCGGGCCGGAATCTCCTTGCGGATGATCCGGTCGAAGATCGTGTCAGCCATCGGTCGCTTCCGCCGGTGGCGCCGCCTGCTGGACCTTGCGTCCGCGACGACGCGGCGCGGCTGGGGTGGCCCATTCCTTCGTCAGCGCCTCGAAAACCTCGGGGGTTTCGTAGCGAATGACGTTAAGGCCTTCCGGCATTGGGCCGATCAGCGACCGAAATACGGGCGCTCCGCGGAGTGCGAGGTCGGTGCTGCAGTCGTCGGCTCCGACCTGCAGATGGGTGCGGAGGATGCCTTCCGCGGAATCGAAATCGCGGATCACGAGGGCGCCATCGGCGCCCCGGGTCACGAGCCGCCAGGTATCTTTCGCCATATTGCTCACGCTCCATGCGGGGGTTCGACGGCCGGCCAGGCGTCTCGAGTCCACCACTCCGCTAGGTATCGGCAGCGGTGGCGGTCTGGCGGAGCCCGGCTGCCGGCGACCGTCGCCGTCGGTACGGTGGGCCTCGCCGGCACGCGTCGATTCTTCGCTACGAGCGGTCCAGCCGGAACTGCGAGGCGAACTTGAGCGATCCCGAATCCGTGCCTACACTCTCCGACGGAGGGTAAGCGAACGGCTAGCGGTCTGACTCGAAATCAGATGCCGAGAAATCGGTTGCGGGTTCGAATCCCGTGCCCTCCGTTCTGACGGTTTTTACGGTTTTACGGGTCTTCGCAGGGCGTCGCGGAAGTGGCGTCCTGCGAAGGATCTGCACGGGATTCGTGCATGGCTGACGACCCGGCCGACACCACGTCGGGGGCAGCGTCGGGGTTATTCGTGCTCACCCTGGACGTGGGCCTCGCCATCCGGGTCGAGCGCCACTCGCAGCCTCATGGGATGGCAGCAGACGGGGCAGTCTTCGACGTAGTCTTGGTGCGAGCCCGCCGAGATGTCCACGGTCACGACGATCTCTTCGCCGCACGAGTCGCAGACGTACGAGGCATCGGCGTGAGGTGACCGATCCGCGGGCTGGCGTTTCTTTTTCCGCTTCTTCATCATGGTGAGCTGCCAGGGCTGGGGGGTCACAGGACTGCACTATTCTGATCAATTCGCCGCTCCCGAAACACTCACCAGGCCTCGCAAAAATCAACTCACCGGCAACGAGAGCGCATCTGCCTTTGGTGGAGCGGCGAGATGGCACCTTGGAGGAGGTAGGCAAGGGGGTCGGCGAACGCTCGAGGAGCGCCTGAGCCGCCGCGGCCCGCAGCGACGAGACTTTTGCCGCCCCTCTCGCCTCGTCCCCTGGGTTGCCACGTCGTCGCTCCACGTGAGCCGGATGCACGACAGCGTCTGGCTCGTGTCATCGAGCAGATCAAGATGCGTAACCGCGTGAGGGTTTACTTGTCAGCCCACCGCTCGATGACGAGCGGGTCGTGGGAGCGGACATCGCCGATGCGGAGCGCGGCCTTGCCGGCGAGCAGATCATCGACGAGGCTGCCCACCACCTCCGCCCGCCAGCCTGAGGCTAGCAGCGGCTCGCGCTCCTCGTCGAAGTAGCCGAGCTTGAAGGCGAGCAGGTCTCGCATGTCCGACGACGTGCCGACGAGGGCGGGGGCGAGCTGCATGCTGCGGCACATGCCCGCGACGGCCGTGGCGAGAAACTGGCCGAGCATCGCCAGTTGCGGCGGCGGGGCCCGGTGCCGCTCGCCGCCGGGGCACTCCTGCTCGGGGACGGCGAGGCCGCGGGCGATGGCGTCAGACAGACCCTGGAGGATGTGTCGCAGGTCCGACCGCTGCATCCCACGGATCGCAGAGATTTGCCGCTCGTCAGCGCTCTTGCGCTTACAGAGTTCCACCAGCAGGTCGTCCCGCAGCACCCGCTTCGGCGGCATGTCGCGATCCTCGGCCACGCTGTCGCGCCAGTGCCAGAGTTCACGGGCGACGGCGAGTTCCCGGCGGGAGAGCCCGTTGAGCCCGGAGACCCGTCGCCAGCGCTTGCGGATGAACGATTCCTCGACGTCGTCCTGCCAGTCGGCCATTTCCTGCCGCATCCAGTCGACCCGGCCAAGCGACTCGAGCTTGCCCTCCATGGTTCGCCAGAGTTCCTCGAGATGCCGCACGTCGTCGACGGCATACTCCAGTTGGGCCTGCGTGAGCGGCCGCTGCCGCCAGTCGGTCCGGGTCTCTCCCTTGTTGGTCGGAAGGTTGAGAAAGCGGCGGACGATCGCCGCATAGCCGGCCGGATAGTCGTGGTCGATCAGACCGGCGGCCACCTGCACGTCGAAGAGCGACGAGGGCCGGCCTTTGATCGCGTGGAGGATGAAGCCGAGTTCCTCGCGGCCGGCGTGGACGACCGTGGTGCGGCCGGGCTCGGCGAGGAGCCGCCAGAAGGGCTCGAGATCGCGGGCCGTGAGGGTGTCGATGGCGGCGAGGATGCCGGGGGCCGCTACCTGCACGAGACAGAGCTGGCTGCGGTAGGTGTGCTCCGAGACGAACTCGGTGTCGAAGCAGAGGTGCGAGTGGCGGGAGAGTCGGTCGACCAGATCGCGGACCTGCGAGTCGGTGGTCAGAACCTCGAAGTCGGAGGTGGGGCGGTCATGCATCGTGAAGGGAGGGCCGGGGGTTCGCCGTCGGCCCGAAAAAGGTGAGGAGGCTGGGAGTCGCTTCTCGCTACACGAACAGCCATGCCATCACGGCGAACACGGGGAGGAGCACTCCCACACTATAGAGGATGTAGCCGAAGAAACTCGGCATCTTCACGCCCGCTTGCTCGGCGATCGCCTTGACCATGAAGTTGGGGCCGTTGCCGATGTAGGTCATCGCCCCGAGGAACACCGCGCCCAGACTGACGGCTGCCAGCAGGCGAGCCTCCTCGCCGGCGATGCCGTCGGTCGGATCGATCCCCGCGGCCTCGAAAAAGACGAGGTAGGTGGGGGCATTATCGAGCACCGCCGAGAGCGAGCCCGTGGCCCAGAAATAGGCCTGCGGCGAGGCGAGCCCGAGGCTGTCGCCGTGGACATGCAAAAGCGCCAGCGCTGGCTGCATGCAGATGAAGATCCCGACGAACAGGGCGGCCACCTCGAGGATCGCCCCGTAGGTGAACCCATTGCGGCGGCGGACGTCATCCGAGCCGAGAAACAGCGAGAGGCCGACGAGGCACAGCAGCGCCGTCTCGCGGAGGTAGATCCAGGGGTGCCACGCCGTGCCCGGGAACGGTTTCGAGGGATCGAGCAGGGCGACGGCCGCGATCACTCCCGCCATGAGGAGCACGTTCGGCCAGAGTCCGCTGAATCGCAAGCTCCGCGTGAGCACACGGTCGCGGACGATGTCGGCGCGGGTCTCGCGGGGATGGGCCAGGAAGGTGTCCCACAGCCAGTAGATGGCCAAGAGCGCACCGTTGGTGAACAGCCACTCTTTCCAGAGCGACAGCGTCCAGAAGAAGTCGACTCCCTGAAGATAGCCCAGGAAGAGCGGCGGGTCGCCGAGCGGCAGCAGCAGGCCGCCGCAGTTGCAGACCAGGAAGATGAAGAACACGAGCGTGTGGGCCACCTGCTTCCGCTCGCGGTTCGTCTCGAGGAGCGGCCTGACCAGCAGCATCGCCGCGCCAGTCGTGCCGATGAAACTCGCCAGCAGGGCGCCGACGGCGAGGAACGCAGCGTTGACGGTCGGCGTGGCCTCGAGATCGCCCTCGATCCGCACGCCGCCCGTGATCACGTAGAGCGCGAACAGCAGCATGATGAAGGGGATGTATTCCGAGAGAATCGCGTTGACGAGCACGGTGCCGACCGTCGGCCACGACGGGCCCGACGCGGCGGGCGGCACCACGGCGTGCGCCGGGAAGTGGAGATCGACCGGAAGGTGGTGGAACAGCAGGTAGTAGGCGAGCGTGATCGTGGCGAGCAGCCCGGCCACGAGCAGCTTGCTGGAGTTATGCTCCCACCAGTGCGACACGACGGGCGTGAGCGGCAGGATGGCGATCGCCGCGAGGAGCACGGCGAACGGGAGCACCATCGCCAGCGGGGGTGCGGCCGCCTCGGCGGCGTGCCCGGCAACGTCGGCCGGGGCGGCCGGCGTCGCGGCAGGGCCCGCATCGGCGTGGTCACCGGCGTAAGCCGCTTGTGACTGCACCAGCAAATCACGACCATGTTGCGGGAAGCCGAGGGCCGCAGCCGCGAGATAAGCCGCGATCGCAGCCGTGATCCCGAGCAGCGGCAGCGTGCCGGGTCGAACCGACGATGGACTGGAGGAGGTGGGATGGGTGTCGTGCATGACGGCGGGTCTCCTGGATCCGAGGCGGGATCGGCAGATCGTATGACACCATCCATCGCAGCGGAAGCAACCGCGGTGAATCGGGACCGGATTGCCGGGGCCGAAATCTGGCTCCGGGGCAACGTCCGCCCGGCGCTGGGCCTGCTGGCGGCGGCGCTGAGCGTGGCCGGCATGGTGGCCGCCCTCGTCGGGATCGCTCGGCCGCCCGCATGGATCGCGTGGGCAGCGGTCGTGACTGCGGCTCTGTTCGTCGCGGCAGCCGTGGCCCTTGCCTGGTCGGCGTCACGGCCGCGGCTGGCTCGTCGCGGGACGTTTCTCGACGTCCGGCTCTCGCCACTGGCGGTGCACCACGTACCGATCGACATCGTGGAGTGTGTGTTTCCTGGCAGCCAGTCGCTCGAAGCCGACCGCGACGACCACGAGGCGGCCGCCGGCCGGCGTGTCAACACGCTCGTGCTGCGACTGGCAGAACGCGCCGTCGACTGGCGATCACGGCCCGTGGCCGCGGCATGGGGAACATGGGACGACGGCAACGTGGTCTTCGACGGCCGGTGGTGCCAACCGCTCTCGCCGACACTGGCCCGCGAGATTTCGGCACGCTTGCTCGAGGCGCGACGGCAGGTCGTCGGCGCCGGGGAGACACCATCGTGATGCATCTCCCCGGGGGTCTGCTCGTCAGTGTGCGCAGCGTGGAGGAGGCCGCCGAGGCTGTGGCCGGCGGCGCGGTGATCGTCGACGTCAAGGAGCCGGGCCGCGGTCCGCTCGGTTGCGCCGACGCCGATGTTGCAGCTGCGATCGTCGCCTTCGTCGGATCAGCCGGCTGCTGCACGCTCGCCTGTGGTGAACTGGCTGCGGGCGTGCCGGCGATCGCCGCCCATGTCAACCGCGTCGTGGGGCTCGCGGCGGTCACTGGCACGGCTCCCCGCGGCGCGAAGGCCGGCCCCGCTGGTCTCACCGTCGGTGAATGGCAGTCTGCGTTTGCAGCCCTCGCCCATGCTCTGCCAGCCGGCGTGGAGCCGGTGGCCGTTGCCTACGCCGACTGGGCCCGTGCCAAGGCCCCCGAGCCGGAGGCGCTCATCGCCGCCGCCGGGGCCGTTGGCGCGGTCACGCTTCTGATCGACACGTCCGACAAGGCAGGGCCCGGGCTCGTGGCGGCATGCGGGCTGTCGCGGCTGACCGACTGGGTGGCACGAGCCGGCGACGTCGGAATGAGGGTGGCACTGGCCGGCCGGCTCGAGCCCGCGGAGATCCACCTCGTGGCCGCCTCTGGGGCCGCGATCGTTGGAGTGCGATCGGCTGCCTGCCGGGGAGGCCGGATGGGCCGTGTCGATCGCGGGAATGTCACAGCTCTCGTGAGTACACTCAAGGAACCGGTCAGCAGCCGGTAGACGCCATCCCGGGAGAGAAGCCGTGAAGTCAATGGAAGTACGGGTGCCCCACAGCCTCGATCCCGAGGAGGTCCGCCGCCGGCTCGACGTGGCCGTCGTGCGGGCTCGTGACGACTATGCCGACAAGGTCGGCTCTCTCGAGGCGTCGTGGCAGGACGACGGCCGGCTGGCCCTTTCCATGGAGGTGATGGGTATGAGCATCGCCAGCGACGTCGAGATCCTCACCGCTGAACTGATCGTCCGGCTGGAGGTGCCCGGCATGGCCGGACTGTTCGCCGGCCGCATCAAAAGCGGGATCGAAGAGCGTCTGGGAGGCTTGCTCGGCGTCGCCCAGGCCTGAAGCGGCGGTGGCCGCTCGGCGGGCCGTGCGGTCGCGACGGTTGGGCGGACAAGGCCCGAGGCCTGCCACCAGGCTGCGGGCGACCGATGAGAAAAACCGATTTCTCCCAGAGGTTCTTTTGACCATGAAAGTCTTTCACCCGATGATCCCCGATGCACTTCGGCCTGCTGCCGCCCGGCCGCTGGCGTCGCGAGGCTTGGTGGTCGTGGTCATCTGCTGTTGTGCCGCATGGTCGTGGGCGATCGCGACGGCCCCCGCGCGAGCGCAGGAGGAGGGAAACGCCGCGGGAGTTCCGGAGGACGATCCCTTCGCGGATGAACTCAATCCCTTCGGCCGTGGCAAGGAGTCGAAGCCCGTCGCGCCGCGGACGCAGGAGCAGACACCCCCCGCTCTCCGCCCCCGCCCGCAGTTGCCCATCCCGTTTCCCGAGACGACCGAACCAGGCAAGCCCACCGTGCCGAAGCGGCCAGACCGCGGCCGCGCGGCGCCACGCGGCCAGACCGACAGCGATCGCGGTGGGGCCTGGGAACCAACGCTGGCCGAGGATCTCCTTCACGAGGCAGAAAAACTCGACACGGCAGGCAAACTCGAGGAAGCTCGCGGAAAACTCCGTGAGGTGATCAAACTCGATCCAAAGATGACGCTCGCCTACCTCGCCCTCGGCGTCACGTCGCGGCGGCTCGGTGATTACGAGGGCTGCGTTGACGCCTGCTCGAAGGGGCTCGACATCGATCCCCAAGACGCAGAGCTCTACCTGCGGCGCGGCATCGCCTGGTTTCACCTCGGACTCTATGGCATCGCGCTGGAGGACTTCGAGGACGCGGCGGGCATTGCCTACGACGACCCACGGCCCGAACTCTGGCTGGGGTTGACGCTGATCGAGCTCGATCGACCACTGGAGGCGATCAACGCCTACGCATCGAGCATTCGCCGCGATCGCACGTTCATGCTTGCCTATCTCAATCGCGGTCTCGCCTACCTCAACACCGACGAGCCACGGAAGGCGGAGCTCGACTTCAACCAGGCGATCCGCCACGACCCACGGGACGTGCGGGCGTGGTTCAACCGCGGCGTGGCCCAGGCCCGGCAGGGCCGCTATGCCGACGCCACCAACTCCTACGCCGAGGCGCTGAAGCGCGACCCGAAGCACGAGCCGTCTCGACGCAACATCGAGGTTGCGCGGGGCAGGCCCGACCGGGCGATCCGATCGCAGCCGTAGCCGGGATGAGATCGCATTCGACTTGCGTGTATCGCCGGCTCAGGGGCGGCAAAAGTCGCCGCTGCGCGGTCCTGCGGATTGTCGCCGGGGCGAGGATCCGCCCAAGGCTCCTCGAGCGTTCGCCGACCCCCTCGCCTCCTCCTCCCGTCAGGAAGCCCCAAGCGCGAGCGCGGGGAATACGGCCCGCCACTCCATCCCGCTCCGTGGCGTCGCCACGATCAGCGCCCTGGGTTGGCGACATCGTCGCTGCCGCCGCCCGGTTCTGGGACCAGCTGCAGGTTATCGACGACTGGCAGTTCGATGGCCGCGTGTTCGAGCAGGATCGCCAGTGCGGGAGCTGAGATCCGCGACAGTGCCGGCAGGCAGACGCCACCGCGATGGGCTGCCAGCCCACGGGCCGTGGCGGCGTCGATTGCCGTGACAGCTTCAAGAATGAGCAGGTGGTCGTGCTCGTTCAGGGCCGCGGCCACGTCGGCCGGCAGCGTGGCGACGTGGGACAGAACAAGGTCGCCGGGGTGGGCCGCGAGTGCCCGGGCGGCCGCCGCCGAAAAAGGTTCTGAGCCGCTGAAGACCAACGGCCCCGTCTGCTTCGCCAGCGCCTCGGCCGCCTCCGGGGTGAGCGTCGCCGCGCATCCCAGCGTGATCCCGTAGTAGCCCGAGCCCGCCAGCCGCTCGGCGACTTCGGTCTCGAGTGTTTCTAGGCCCGGCAACGCCAGCGAGCCGCTGTCGCTGCCGCGGAGCGCGTCAGCAATCAGCCGCGAAAGCGTCTTCACACGTGGAAGGAAGACGTGATCCTGCCGAGCGAGCCGCCGGGCCAGCGCCGGGGAATCAAGCGCCGTGAGGTCGGGAAGCAGCATGCCCTGCAGTGACTGGCAGCCCGCGAGGCCGGCGGCGACGTCGTCGGGCAGCGTGGTCAGACCGCCGATCACCAGGCCGATGCCCTCGTGTTGCGCGAGTGCAGTCGCGGCTGCGGGCGACAGATCGCGAAGATTCGGCAGCACGACCAGCGCCCGGCATCGTGCCAGCGCGGCGGCAGCCTCGGAGGAGAGGGTTGGCACTCCCGACAGTTCGATCGCGGCGCCCCACGAATCGGTTCCAAACGCTGCGAGCGCCGCCGCACTGTTGGGTGTCAGCGAGGTGATTCCCGGAAGCGACACGAAGCCCTCGTACGGCGTCAGTGCGGCGGCGATCTCCGGTGTCATGGTGTCGATCCGCGGCAGCGTGAGAAACTCCTCGAACCGACCCCGGAAGCCGCGCCATTCGGGATCGCGGGTCAGGAACAGAAACCCGTCGAGTCGGCTGCCCATGCCGGGCAGCACGGCCTGATCCACTTCTCGCCAGAGCCGATCGAGCGAGTCGCGTGGCACTCCCCCGGCCTGGAGGGCCGCGTCGATCGCGGGCCGCTCCATGTGCACCGACGGGAGACTCGACTCTGCCGCGACGAGCTGCGTGATCTCCTCCGCGGTGCGGGCATCCGCCGCGGGTGATCCCCGAGGGGCGGCATCCGCGACGAACATCCGCAACCGGCCGTCGTCGATTCTCCACGACAGCCTGAGCTGCTCGGCCAACGCGTCGAGCAGTTCGTCACGCGAAACCTCGTGCACGTCGAGCCGCACGATCTCCCCGGGGGCGATCCCCCGGGCGGCCAGGGAGCCGCGGTCAAGGTCGACCTCGAGCCCCAGCCGGCCGGCGATTGCGGCAAGCACTCCATCAAACGGTGCCTCCACGCGCAGCGAGAAGACGTCGCGGACGGCGACCTTTTTCTGCGGGCCGCGCGGGCCGGCTCCGGTGACGGCGGGCGGCCGTTTTTCGCTTGCCGGCCGTAGGGCGGGGGCGGCCTTCTCCATGGGCACGATGACACCGCCGTCGGCTCCCCACTCGACCCGGCGATCAAAGTGGGCCAGCACGAGGTCGAGTCGTTCGGCGAGCGACAGTGGCGGAAGCGTCGCGGCGGGGAAGTGGTCGTGTGGAATCGTGTCGCTGCCGACGATCGCCACGTCGGCCGCCCGCGCGGCGTCGGTCACGAGGTCGCGGGGTCGGGCGGCGTCGGGCCATACCCAGGGTTCGCGGGCGGCGACCTTTCGCCGGAGCGGGGCGGGTAGCCGTCCCATCAAAGCCCTGCGGGCTGCCTCGGCGGAGGAGGCCTTGTTCGCGGCCGAGTGCGGCACGATCCGGATCGTCGACTCGAGCATGTCGACGTCGGAGTCGGCCATCTCCGCCACGCGATCGAGCACGTCACGCAGCGGCTCACCCCGGCAATCGAGCGAGATGGGAATCGTTGGATCAATCCGCCGGTCGACGATCACCGGTCGGCCGGCGAGTTGCGTGGCCCGCTCCGCCCAGTCACGAAGCGGAAGACGCGTCCACGATGCCTTCACGGGCCTGTCGAGGAGGTCGGGCGACGGCCCGCGTTCGGCGGCTGCGAGCGGGGCGAGAAGCGTGAGGAGGGCCGCGATCACCGAGCCGAACAGACCGCGGACGGCCGCAGGTTTCCCTGCCGATCGCGGGGCGTCGAGGCCCTCATCTCCGCGGTAGGGCTCGGCTATCAACGACATGGCTGGCTCCGGAGCACGAAGCCCCGAGAATACCCTGACGAGAGGGCGGCCGGCGACGGTGGGCCCCAGCATCACGAGCGAAGCGGGAGAAACGCCGATGACCGGGAAGACCTGCGTGCTGGCGCTTGACCAAGGCACGACCTCCAGCCGCGCAATCCTCTTCGACCACCGTGGCGCACCGCTGGCCGTCGTGCAGGAGGAGTTTCCGCAGCACGCCCGCGCGGCGGCCGGCCCCGACGGTAGCGATCTCGGCATCGTCGAGCACGATCCAGAGGACATCTGGCGGACTCAGCTTTCCTGCGCACGCCGCGTGCTCACCGCGGCCGGTGTCGCCGCGGATCACGTGGCAGCGATCGGGATCACCAACCAGCGGGAGACGACGATCCTCTGGGATCGCGCGACCGGCCGGCCCGTGGCACCGGCGGTGGTCTGGCAGAGTCGCGTCTCCGCGCCGATCTGCGCACGGCTCAAGGCGGAGGGGCACGAGGCAGAGATCCGCCGGCGGACGGGGTTGCTCCTCGACCCCTACTTCTCGGCCACGAAGATCCTCCACCTTTTCGAGACGGTGCCCGGCGTCCGCGAGCGGGCCATGCGGGGAGAGGTGCTGTTCGGCACGGTCGACTCCTTTTTGATCTGGAGGCTCACCGGCGGCCGCGTGCATGCCACCGACGCGACGAACGCGAGTCGCACGCTACTCTTCGACATCGAGCGGATGGAGTGGAGCGACGAACTATGCAGCATGCTCGGCGTGTCCCGCGGCATCCTGCCGGAGGTGCGGCCGTCGAGTGGCGATTTCGGCGTGACAGACCCTGCGCTGTTGGGCGGGGCGATCCCCATCGCGGGCTGCGCCGGCGACCAGCAGGCGGCGGCCTTCGGCCAGGGCATGGAGCGGCCGGGCGACGCGAAGGTCACCTACGGCACCGGCGCGTTTCTGCTGTTTTCGACCGGCGATCGCCAGGTCACGAGTGCAAACGGCCTGCTGACGACGCCGGCCTGTGCCGTGGGGACGGCAGCGCGACTCTATTGCCTGGAGGGCTCGGTGTTTGTGGCCGGGGCGCTCGTGGGCTGGTTGCGAGACGGGCTTGGGCTGATCGAGAAGGCGGGCGACATCGAAGCGCTGGCCCGCGGCGTCGACGACAGCGGCGGGGTGATGATCGTGCCGGCGTTGACCGGCCTCGGGGCCCCGTACTGGGACCCGACGGCCCGGGGCATGATCATCGGTCTGTCGCGTGGGACCCATCGGGCCCACGTGGCGCGGGCGGCGCTGGAGGCGATCGCGCTGTCGGTGGCTGACGTCGTCGAGTGCATGCAGCGAGATTCGGACGTGGCCTTGCGTCACCTCCGCGTCGACGGCGGCGCGTCGGCCAACGACCTGCTCATGCAGATCCAGGCCGACGTGCTCGGTCTGCCAGTGGAGCGGCCCGCGGTGCTCGAGACGACGGCACTCGGGGCGGCCCTGCTCGCCGGGCTCGCGGTCGGGTTCTTCGCGGATCCCGCCGCGGTGGCCGATGCCCGCCGCATCGCCCGCCGGTTTGAACCGCGACTCGACGCGGAACCGCGGCGGCGACTGCTCGCGGCCTGGCACGACGCCGTCGGGCGGAGCAAGGCCTGGGCCCGTAGCCGCTGATCATGTCGGCGGTCACTGCGATAGGTAGAGCGGGAGTTGGCTCTTGCGGAGCAGGGAGAGCGCTGTCTCGCCGAAAAGCTTCCGCAGCAGAAGGTTTTTCGCGCTGTTTCCAGCCACAATCAGATCGGCCTGCCATGTCTCGGCGTAGGGCAAAAGCTTCTGCCGCGGATCACCGCCGACGGCGTCGACATCCGCGTCACGGCCGTGGGCGCGGAAGTAGGCGGCGGCGAGTTGACTGCGCCGTCGTGCGGCCGAGGTGTCGTCGTCGAAGCAGACGATCCGGATCGTTGCCTCTCGATAGATGCCTGAGCGTACGAAATGCTTGAACGTTTTTGAGCTCTCGAGCGAGCCGGAATAGGCGACGAGCACCCGACGGATCGAGCGGGCCTGCTCCGGCACGGCCAGAATCGGCCGCACGCCCTCAGAGATCAGCTGCTCGAGGGCGTCTTACGGCTCGGTCACGACCCCATGTTCGAACAAGCCCCGCAGCCCGAACACGCACATGTCGTGATACCGCACGAGGTCGGCGGCGATCTCGAAAGGGTCGCCCACTTGATCATCGATGCGGTGAGGGATGCACTCGGCGAGGCATCGCTTTGCGAACACATCCCTGGCAGAGGCGATATCGGCCGCGACTCGTTCGTGCCGCTGGTGTCACATTTCGGCGGTCACAGCCTCGACGCCGACACCGATCGGACGCGGTCCTGTCCAGTCGAGTCCAGTCGAGTCGAGTCGAGTCGAGTCGGGCCGTGTCGGTCACCGTCAGGCCCGTCAGTTCGGCGTCGCTTGCATTCGCAAGATCGATCGCATGGTCAGCCACGGCCCCTGCGGTGCGGGTTGTGCCGAGCCCGATGAGAATGCGTTTGATCACGGGATGCCTGCACGCAACGAGGACGAAGAGCTGGAGCTGGCTGCAGAGGTATCCGGAAACGGCTCAGGAAAGTCGATAGACCAGCAGCAGGGCGCCGACCACGATCAGCAGGACAAGCAGTGAATCTGGTTCACACAGCGGAATCCGGCCTTCGATGCGATAGAGTTGGCCGAGGACCGCCACGGCCGTGGCAACCACCACGGCGAACGCTGTGAGCGCGTGGCTCGGTGCCACGGCCGCGAACAGCGAGCCGTCGTGCGCCATGTCGAGCGGCAGGAAGATGACCATGTTGAAGGCGTTGCTCCCGAAGGTGTTGCCGATGGCGAGGTCGTAGGCACCGGCCCGGACGGCGACGATCGCAGTCACGAGTTCGGGGAGCGACGTCGTCAGCGCCACCAGCGTCGTGCCCACGAAGGTGCCGCCGAGCCCGGACTGGTCTGCGAGTCTCGCGGCCACGTGTGCGAGTCGCGGACCCGTGAACCAGAGCACGGCAGCCGCGGCGGCGAATGTGGTGAGCGGGATGGCGAGTCTGCCGACGCTGGAGGGCGGATGGAATGTCGTGGTCACAGTTCCGGCGTCTGCGAGGGTCCTCGCGGCGATCCGTTGGTCAAGAAAGACGAGCCGCGAGACCAGAAGATGGTCCTTCGGGGAACTTTGTGGGCGTGGGGTTGCCCATGCAGTGCGCCCGTGGGGTCGCGGGCGAAACGGTGCCGGATTGGTTCACCGGCGGTGACATGCTCGCCGCCGGGGGATTTTGCTCCAGGATGCTCGGGTGGCCGACTGGGAA
>CAMBPQ010000061.1 GCA_945869735.1 Planctomicrobium piriforme | reverse complement strand
CGCCGAGCATGTCACCGCCGGCGAACCAATCCGGTATTGTTTCGATGCGACCCGTATTCCCCGCGTTCGCGCTTGGGGCTTCCTGAGAGGAGCGGGGCGAGTGGGCGGGGAATGGGCATACTCACTCACACCGTTCTTTTTCACTGGTCATCGAGATGCGTCCACCATGGGGCAGCCCCGCCACGCCTACGTCCACGTGCCCTTCTGCCGGCACCGCTGCGGCTACTGCGACTTCACGCTCGTGGCGGGTCGCGACGACCTCATCGATCGCTACTATGCGGCGCTGGGCCGGGAACTCGAGCGGGTGTCGCCTGAGCCTCCTGCCACGGCTGGTTCTCCAGGCCTGGAACTCGACACGCTCTACCTCGGCGGCGGTACGCCCTCACACCTCGGCCCCGCCGGGCTGCGGCGACTCTTCGGCCTGCTGCACGAGAGGCTCCACCCTGTTGCCGGTGCCGAGGTGACGGTCGAGGCGAACCCGCTCGATGTGACGGCCGACTTCCTGGCCGCCGCGGCTGACTGCGGCGTGACGCGGGTGAGTCTCGGTGGCCAGTCGCTCGACGCGATGACGCTCCGTGCCCTCGATCGCGACCACGCTCCCGACGACGTGCGCCGCGCGGCTGGGTTGCTGCTTGCCGACGGCTTCAGCGTGAGCGTCGACTTGATGACGGCGGCTCCGGGCCAATCGCTTGCCGCCGTGGAGAAAGACCTCGATGCCGTCGTGGGTTTGGGGCCGCAGCACGTGTCGGTCTACTGCCTCACGTGGGAGAAAGGCACCTCCTTCGAATCGCAGCGACGCAAGGGCCTCCTTCAACCGGCTGAGGAATCGCTCGAGCGCCAGATGTACGAGACGGCGATCGACCGACTGGGGACCGGCGGCTACGAGCACTACGAAGTCTCGAACTTCGCGAAGCCCGGGGCCCGCTGCCGCCACAACGAGGCCTACTGGGACTGCCGACCGTGGGAGGCGTTCGGGCCGGGCGCCGCGCGGTTCGACGGTCGGACACGGATCACGAACCACCGGGCGACGACGACTTGGATGAATAAGGTTTTGGTAGGCGACGACTTCTCGGGCGACGTCGATGCGATGACGGCCGAGGACGCCGCACGGGAGCGCGTGGTCGTCGGTCTCCGCCGTCGCGACGGCCTTGACCGCGAGGCGTTCATGGATGCGAGCGGTTTCACGCTCGATGCCCTCGCCGGCAACGCGATCGCCTCCTGGACGGACCGGGGCCTCGCGACCGACGACGGCCGGCGGGTGCGGCTCACCCACGCGGGTCTCCTTGTCTCCGACGCCCTCTGGGCGGACATCTTGAAGTAGGGCTCGAGCGCATCCGCTTTTGGTGGAGCGGCGAGATGGCACCGTGGAGGAGGGAGGCAAGGGGGTCGGCGAACGCTCGAGGAGCCTTGGGCGTATCCTCGCCCCGGCGACGAGACTTTTGCCGCCCCCGAGTCGGCGTTCCACGGAAGTTGGATGCGGCCTCGGCGGATGGGCGTCGTCCGGAATCTGCCAGGCGACGGCCGGGCGGCCTAGAACCAGACTTTTGTGGTGGGTGCCGTCAACCGGCCATGGTTGGCATCAAACGACGGCGGAGCTGTTTTTCCCGGGCCCGGGCCGGCACCGCTTGCTCGCGTGCGGGGCCATTGTTAGTCTCCGGGGCTCTTTCCCGCCCCCCGGCGGACAACCCGCACTCGAAGAATTACGGTTGATCGACAGATGAAGACGTACATGGCCAAGCCCGGTGAGATCGAGCAGCGCTGGTGGGTGGTCGATGCCAGCGGCCGCAGGGTCGGCCGGCTCGCCAGCGACCTGGCAGTGGTGCTGATGGGCAAGCACCGCCCGACCTACACTCCGCACGTCGATACCGGCGACCACGTGGTCGTGATCAACGCCGAGAAGATCGAGTTCAGCGGAAAGAAGTGGCAGCAAAAGCTTTACCGTTGGTACACGGGCTACAACGGTCTGAAATCGGAGACCGCCGAGCACCGCCGGGATCGCCGCCCCGAATTAATCATCGAAGAGGCGGTTCGCCGCATGCTCCCGAAAAGCCGGCTCGGCCGGAAGATGCTCGACAAGCTGAAGGTTTACGCGGGCAGCGAGCATCCACATCAGCCGCAGCAGCCCCAGCCGATGGATCTCGGAGTCTGAGTAGACCCGACGAACCGACCAAGACAAAACACGAACGCGACCACGAAAGAGGACGACGATGAAGGCAGAGCAGGGAGTGAAGAACGCACGACGTGGCGAAGAAATCATTGCAACCGGTCGGCGTAAAACGTCTGTGGCGAGGGTCCGACTGCGTCCGGGTGCTGGTGAGATCGTCGTGAATGGCCGGGAACTCGAGGCCTACTTTCCCTCTATCAAGGACAGGGTTCTCGTTGTCGGGGCGCTCGAGCACGTCGGCAAGCGGTCGGCCGTCAAGGTGACGATCTCCGTCGATGGCGGTGGTCTCACGGGCCAGGCGGGCGCCTGCCGACTGGGCATTGCCCGGGCACTCAAGGTATTCGACGTGGAACTCGCGGAACCGCTCCGCCAGGGTGGCTTGCTCACCCGCGACGGACGGATGAAGGAGCGGAAAAAGTACGGCCTTCGCGGTGCGCGTCGCGGGACGCAGTTCTCAAAGCGTTGAGCACGGCTCGCTAAGGGCATTCGACTTTGGTGGAACACCGGCTCGGCGGTGGCAAGAGTCGCCGCTGCGCGGTCCTGCGGATTGTCGCCGGGGCGAGGATACGCCCAAGGCTCCTCGAGCGGTTCGGAACGACCGGGATCGATGGTCGCTACGATCGCCCCAATCCCTACAGCCCAGTTTGAGCGAGCGCCAGGGGCAGTTTCCCACCCTCGCGAACCGAAGGCATACTTGGGCATGGCGGCCGGGCTCGCGGCCTTCCTGCGGCTCCGGGCCGCGACGGCCCCACATCGAAAGGCTCGATTATGATCCGGCTCCCACTCCTCGTGGCTCTCGGGCTGCTCTCCTCGACGATCTTCGTGGCCAAGGCCCCGGGCCGCGAACCGCGGGCCTCGACGCCGGTTACCCCGCCGCAGGATCTGCTTGAAGCGCAGGCCTCCGGACTGGTCGAGGTAAAGTTCATCCCCAATGATTCCCGCTCCGCGCAGGTGGTCGTCACAAATCGGTCGAATCGGCCGCTCACGCTCCGGCTTCCCGAGGGATTCGCCGGCGTGCCCGTGCTCGCCCAGTTCCAAAATCAACAGCAAGGCGGCGCCGGCTTCGGTGCCGGTGGGATCGGCGGCGTGCCCCAAAACGTCGGGGGCGGTGGTGGCCAAAACGCGGGCATGAACATCGGCGGCCAAGGCGGCGGCGGCGGCCCCTTCTCGCTGCCTCCCGAGCGGACGAAGACGCTCCGCGTCGCCACGGTCTGTCTGGAGCACGGCAAGCGCGAGCCGTCGCCCCGAATCACCTATTGCATGGAACCGCTCGAGGCGTGCTCGAGTGACCCGCGGTTGCAGGACGTCATGTCGGCACTCGCTGACGGCCGCATCTCGCAGAAGGTCGCCCAGGCCGCCGCCTGGCACATTTCGAGTGGCCGCTCGTGGGAGCAGCTCGGGGCGGAAATGATCAAGATGGCCGGTGGTGACCCCGACGTGCCCTCCTTCGCGCGGGCCGAACTGCTGGCCGCGCGGAAGCTCGTGGATACGGCGACAGCCCGGCATCCGGTGATCGTGTCGTCCACGAGCGGCTCGGCTGGCCGCTGAGTCTTCCGGCCCGCCGGGTATCGTGAAGAACGTTCCCCGCAAGCCATTCAGGGGGCGGATACCGTCTCGCCGCCGGCCCGCGAACCGAGGCCGCGCCAGACGGTCAGGTCGATGTCGGATGTGATGGACCGCACGGAGCCGTCCATGAACGAGGCGTTGACGAGGTCGCCATGATGGCTTCGCGACGTGACCGCGGCACGGGTCGGACCCGCTGGCAAGACGCCCTCACGGGTGCTTGAGATGTCGACATCGTAGGTCGTGCCACCCACGACGTGCGGCACGCGGGTGTTGGGGGCGAAAGTCGTCGTGAAGCCGATGTGGAGTGTCCGTCCGCAGACCCACTCGGTGTGACCGCCGACGGCGGACCAGCCAGACGTCATGAACCCCGAGACGTCACCTGGCGAGGTAAACGCCGTCTCGGGCAGGGTGGTGACATCCTGCGCTCGGGGCGTGAAAGCCTTGACCTCGGCCATCGCCAGAGTCTTGCTCAGGCCGTCGGCATAACGGGAGGCCTTCAGCCGCGAGAACGGCGCAAAAGCACCACTGCCGGGAGCCTTCGTGACGGGGTCGTAGACGAGATACTCACCGGTATTCAGGCCGTAATTGAGGGGGAAATGCTTGGGCAGGCCCGCCGTGTCGATCACCGCGCTGGCGTTGGTCTCGCTCGGGCAGACGAGGGCATCGATCCGCATCGCCGCGACGCCGTTGGGGGGCGAGAGGTCTTTGTTGGCCTGATCGCCGTAGGGCTTCGTGAAGTCGATGCGACGGAAGAGATTGTCGCCCTCCATGAACGGCAGCATCGCGGCCTGGCCAGACCAGGGAGCATTGCCGGATCCGGAAACCGCCAGCGCAGAAGGGGGGAAATGCTGCTTTGCGTTTTCGTGATTGAGTGTGGCCAGCCCCAACTGCCGCAGATTGTTTTGGCAGGACGATCGCCGCGCTGCCTCCCGGGCCGATTGCACCGCGGGCAGGAGCATGCCGATGAGCGTGGCCACAATCGCGATCACCACGAGCAACTCAACCAGGGTAAACCCGCGGCGGGTCACCCGCCCGGAACCGTCTCGGGAACAGGCCATGCTGCGAGCAGGCAGAAGAAACAGGGAAATATGCATTCCAAAGTCTTTCCTGCGAAAAAGATGCTACTCATTCGATTGTGAGAATCATTCTCGTTAGCGAGAGCATAGCCGATTCCCTTTGGCGGTCAAGCGGTCGTTTTCCAGTCCCGGCTTTGGCTAGCGTGTCCAGCAATTTCTGGGGGTTTTGCCGGCCGCTCTCCACATCGGCCAGCGATGCGATACAACCCAAGGAACGCCGGATAAACGATGGTTCGCCGGCGAGCGGAGCGACGAGCGAGGGACGAGCCGTGATCCAAGAAGCCGAGAAGGCCAGCCAGCCAGCACCTCGAAGCGAAGCGGGGGATGTGGTCGTCGAGACCCGCAACCTCTCGAAGGTCTATCGCGATTTCTGGGGCCGCAGCAAGAAGATAGCCCTCAAGCCGCTCGACCTCGATATTCGTCGGGGCGAGATCTTCGGGCTGCTTGGCCCCAACGGAGCGGGCAAGACGACCACGCTCAAACTGCTCCTCGGGCTCATCTTCCCGACGTCGGGCGAGGCGCTCGTGTTTGGCCGCCCGGCGACGGATGTCTCGAAGAATGAGCGGATCGGATACCTGCCCGAGGAGTCGTATCTCTACAAGTTTCTCGACGCCGAAGAAACGCTCGACTTCTACGGCCGCCTGTTCGGCATGTCTCCCGAGGAACGGCAACGCCGGGCCGAGGCCCTGATCGAGATGGTCGGGCTGTCACGGGATCGTAAGCGGCAACTGCGGGAGTATTCGAAGGGCATGACCCGCCGCATCGGCGTGGCTCAGGCGCTCATCAACGATCCCGAACTGGTGATCCTCGACGAACCGACCAGCGGCCTCGATCCGATCGGCTCCCGCGAGATGAAGGATCTCATCATCGACCTCAAGTCGCGCGGCAAGACGGTCATCATGTGCTCGCATTTACTGGCCGACGTCGAGGACGTCTGCGACCGGATCGCCGTGCTCCATCAGGGCGAACTGAAGGAACTCGGTCGCGTCGAGGAGTTGCTACGGGTCACGGGAGTGACGCAGATTCGGGCCACGGGCTTGTCGGCGGCCGCCACGGCCGAGGTGAGGGCCGTGCTCGAACGTCATGGCGCCGCGGACATCGACATCGGCAACCCGCGGTCGACGCTGGAGGACTTGTTCCTCGAGGTGGTCAGAGACACCGAGTCTCGCCCCGGACGCCGCGCCCGCCGTCCCGCCGGCGCCCCCGACGCCACGCGAGCAGGGTGACCGCCGCCCATGGTGCTTGAAGAACAAATACCGCAGTTCGCCGCGTGGATCGGTCCGGCATTGCTCCGATACGCGGCGGCGGCCAGCGTCTCGCTCTTGGTCGCGGCCATCCTGGCCTGGCTTGCCCAGGCGATCGCGCACGGGCCGCTCGCCGCCGGCGACCGGGTCTACCGCGGGCTGCTCGCGGGCCTGGGCGACCTGTCGCTGCCTTCGCCGCGGCGGGTGTGGGCGCTGGCGCGGCTGGCGATCCAGGAGTCGCTGCGGCGCAATGTGCTCGTTGTGCTCGCGCTCTTCGCCCTGCTTATCCTCTTCGCCGGCTGGTTTCTCGATCCGGCGAGCGTTCATCCGGGGCGGCTCTACATCGGGTTTATTCTCAGCGCCACCAACCTGCTCGTCTGTCTGGTGACGCTCGTCCTGGCGGTCTTCAGCCTGCCCGCGGACATCAAGTCGCGGACCATTCAGACAGTCACCACCAAGCCCGTGCGCACGTCCGAGATCGTGCTGGGACGCATCCTCGGATTCGCGGCGGTGGGCACCTGCCTGTTGGCGCTGATGGGACTGGCGGGTTGGGCGTTCGTCGTCCGCAGTGTGAGCCACGGCCACACCCTTGAGGCGGACGACATCTTCGAGGTGGCCGATGGCGAAGGCTCGCCGGCCGGAGCCGAAGGGCGGACGAGCCTCGACCGGGGGCATCGGCATCGCGTCACGCTCGAGGCGGGCGGCAGCGGGATCGCCGAAACCGCCCAGGGGCACAGGCACGAGGTTACCGTGTCGGGAACAACGGCCGCCGGGGAGAAGACCTTCTCCGTCGGCCCGGCGAGCGGCCTACTGGAGGCCCGCAGGCCGCTCCGGGGCACGCTCCGCTTCCTCGACCGCGAGGGACGCCCGACTGCGAAGGGCATCAGCGTGGGGGCGGAGTGGGCGTATCGGCAGTACATCGAGGGTGGCAGCGCCGCGACTGCGATCTGGACATTCGAGGGGGTCTCGCCTGGGGATTTTCCCGACGGCCTTCCGCTGGAAATGATCGTGCGGGTGTTCCGCACCTATAAGGGTGACATCGAGGAGGGGATCCACGGCACAGTGCAGGTCCGCAACCCCACGACCGGACTGCGAGGTGAATCGCTCCCGATCGTCGCCCGCGAGTTCACGATCGACTCGCTGCTCATCCCACGGCGAATCAACACCGTGCTTGCCAACGGCGAGTTGCAGGAGGTCGACCTGTTCGCCGAGCTAGTCTCCGACGGCCGGATCGAGGTCTGGCTCCAATGCCTCGAACCGGCCCAGTATTACGGCGTGGCACAGGCCGACTTCTACCTGCGGGCGGGCGATGGATCGTTCGCCCTCAACTATGCCAAGAGCTGTGTCGGCATCTGGTTCTGCATGCTGCTCGTTACGGCGCTCGGCGTGATGTTCAGCACGTTCCTGTCCGGCCCGGTCGCGCTGCTGGCCACGATCGCAACCCTCATGATCGGCCAGTTTCGCGAGTTCATCGCCCGGCTCTTTGAAAGCCAGGTGACGGGTGACGCCACGATCGTGCCCGGTGGGGGGCCGATCGAATCGCTCTATCGGATCGTGACCCAGACAAGCATCACGATGGAGCTCGACCAGACGCCGGCGGTGCTGGCCATGAAGCTGGTCGATACGATCCTCCTGGCTCCGATGCGGGTGGCCGCAGGGATCTTCCCGTCGCTGTCGTCACTTGGCACGAGCGATTTCGTGGCGGGAGGCTTCGATATCCCCGCCGATCTGCTGGCTGCCCATGCCTGCGAGACGCTGGGCTACGTGCTGGCGTTTTTCGTGGCCGGCGTGTTCTGCCTCAAAGCCCGGGAGGTGGCATCATGAACGCATCGCACGGAGAGCCGGGTCGTCCGGCGGGCCCGTCGTGGTTGGGGCTGAGGCCGGGCACGCTCCTGGCGCTGGTCGCGATCGCTGTCCTCCTGGTGCCCCTGTCGGCGTTGAGCCAGCCGGCCGACTCGTCGAGTGCGGGTGGCCTGCTGGCCCGGCTGCGGGCCCGGTTCGGGCTGTCGCAGGCGAACCTCGGCGAGGTGGATCCCACGAGCGAGACGATGCGGTTCGCCACGCTCGGGCTGAAGAATATCGCCGTGACGCTCCTCTGGGATCGGGCCAACCACTACAAGAAGGTCGAGGACTGGGCCAACCTCTCGGCAACGCTGGAGCAGATGACGAAACTCCAACCCAACTTCTACTCCGTCTGGGACTTCCAGGCGCACAACCTCTCCTACAATATCTCGGTCGAGTTCGACGATTACCGCGACCGGTACGCGTGGGTGATGAAGGGAATCGAGTTCCTCCGGCAGGGCATCTCCTACAACACCCGTGAGCCGCGGCTGCTCGGCCGGATGGGTTGGTTCATCGGCCAGAAGATCGGCAAGTCGGACGAGAAGGCGCAGTTTCGCAGGCTCTTCAAGGCCGACGACGACTTTCACGACCGCGACGACCCCGATCGGACGCTCCCGGAACGTGACAACTGGCTGGTGGCCCGCGGCAAGTATCGGGCCGGCCAGCGGCTCGCTGATTCCGGGACACCGCTCAAGACCACACCGCTGATTTTCCACAGCGAACCGATGATGACGGCGATCAACTATGCGCGGGCCCTCGAGGAGGACGGGGAGTTTGGTCCTGTCGCCAAGGATGCCTGGAAACTGGCCAACGAGGAACTCGGGCGGTTTGCCGAGCGGGACATCCCGACGAGTTGGGGCGTGCCAATCCAGTTGCGGCTGCGCGAGGCCGAGGAAAAACGGGCCGGCCAGTTGGCGGAGGAGCTGGAGCAACTCCTGCCGGGGCAGTTCGCCGCAGTCGTCGAGTCGCGACGCCAGGCGCTGACCGCAGATCAGCGGGCGGCACTCGACACGCCGCCACTGGACAGGACGGAAGCCGAGCAGCAACTCGCGGCGGCGGCGGAGGGCCAGCTTGCCGTCACCTGGAAAATAGTCGCCAGGCAGGCGCCCGTGGATGTCCGCGAGCGGGCGGAGCGACTGACGCGCGAACACACCGAGGCCCAGGAACGGGCAACCATGATCGATCGCTACCGCGACATCGTGAACTTCGACTTCTGGAAGGCCTCCTGCGAGGCGGAGATCACCGACGCCGCCCTCCGGGCCCGTGAGGCCGTCTGGCGGGCTGACCGCGATTTCGAAGCCGCCCGGCTCCAGGCTGCGAAGCAGGCCTACGAGGAGGCGTTCAAGGCCTGGAAGGAAGTGTTTGATGCATCAAAGGTTCTCCGCGAGGACCAACTGACCGCCGATGATATCGCGGAGGTGGTCGATCGCTATCGAAAGGTGCTCGAACAGCTCGACGAGCCGTTCCCATCAGCTTTCGTTCTCCAGGAAGTGCTCGACCGCGCCGGCCCCCGGCAGTAGAGCGCAGCCGACGTACGTGGAGCGCCGGCTCGGGGGCGGCAAAAGTCTCGGCGCTGTTGCGAGGATACGCCCAAGGCTCCTCGTGCGTTCGCCGACCCCCTCGGCGGTCTTTCATGCCGTCTTCGAGATGAGCAGCTTGTCGATGCGGCGGCCGTCCATGTCGAGGACCTCGATCCGCAGGCTCCGCCACTGGAGCGTGTCGCCCGCCGTAGGGATTCGTTCGAGTTCCGCCAGCACGAGGCCCGACACCGTGGAATACTCCCGGGGCAAGGGATCGACTTTGATATCGAGCCGCTTCACGAGATCCTCGATACCGGCACTTCCATCGACGAGCCACGAGCCGTCCTCGCGTTTGACGAAGATATCCGCCTCGTCCCGCCGGTGTTCGTCGTGAATCTTGCCGACGAGTTCCTCCATCACGTCCTCGAGCGTGACCAGACCCTCGGTGCCGCCGTATTCGTCGAGCACGATGGCGAGTTGATTCCGCTCCTTCTG
This sequence comes from Planctomicrobium piriforme, assembly GCA_945869735.1. GTDB lineage: Bacteria > Planctomycetota > Planctomycetia > Pirellulales > UBA1268 > QWPN01. The sequence goes on along the minus strand of CAMBPQ010000061.1, from coordinate 8,769 downwards.
GAACAGTTCGAGGAGCCGGTTGAGGGGCATGGTCTCGGGCACGAAGATCGGGCGGTGGAGCATCTTGCGGAGTTCGATCGGCCAGCCCAGCCACGAGTTGCGGAGCACGTCCTTGATCGAGACGTAGCCGATGATGTGGTCGAGCGAGCCCTCGTAGACCGGCAGCCGCGAATACCCTGCCATGGCGATCGCACCCACGATCTCCGTCTGGGGCGTGGCGACGTCAAGCGCGTCGAGGTCGATGCGGGGCCGCATGATGTCGCGGACGTTCCGCTCGCCGAGCCGCAGGGCCTCGCTGGCGACCGCCTGCTCGACCGCCTCGAGCACGCCCTCGGCGCGGCCGGTTTGGAGGAGGTGTTCGATGTCATCGACCGAGACGCTGGGCTCCGTCTGCTTGCCGGCACCGAGAAGGAAGAGCATCGCCGACGTCGCCAGGCTCATGCCCCACACGAGCGGCCGGGCCACCCAGGCGAAGAGTTGCATCGTCGGGGCGGCGAGTCTGGCAAACGCCTCGGCCTTCCGGAGCGCCAGCCGCTTCGGCACGAGTTCGCCGAACAACAGGGTCACGAACGAGAGCAGCATCACGAACACGGTCAGCGCGATCGGTCGGGCGGCAGTCGCGAGCGCCGGCGGCCCTTTCTCGCTGATCCACGTCGAGACACCGCTGACCAGCCGGTCGCCGCCGTACGCTGCGGCAAGCGTGCCGACGAGCGTGATGCCGATCTGCACCGTGGGCAGGAAACGATCGGGACTGGACGCGAGTTCGAGGGCGGCCTTGGCCCGCCGATCACCCTGCTCGGCCATGGCCCGCAGGCGGCCGCGCCGGCTGGCGACGATCGCCATCTCCGCACCGGAGAAGAATCCGTTGGCGAGGATCAGCAGGAGGACAATCAGGATTTCCGTGAGCATGGTCGGCCGGTAGGGGGGGCGGGGCGGCGGGTCGTCCGCCGTTAGCGTGTGATGGCCTCAGCGCGGTCGATGACCGCGAGGTTGTCGCGATGAACGACCTCCTCGTAGGGAATGGAGCCGAGCACCTCGGCGATCTGCTCCGTCCGCAGGCCGGCAATCCGTCGGAGTTCGCCGGCGGAGTAGTTGACGAGGCCTCGCGCGAAGACGCGGCCGTCCGCGGCGGCCAATGCGACCACGTCGCCGGTCGCGAAGTCACCTTCGAGGCCGCGGATACCCGCGGCGAGAAGGCTGCGGCCCCTCGTCACCACTGCGTCGTGGGCACCGGCATCGACCAGCACCATGCCCCGGGCATCGGCCGACCAACCGAGCCACCGTTTCCAGGCAGGCATCGTTTCTGCCCGGCCGGTGAACAGTGTGCCGACCGGATCACCGCGGCAGATCCGCTCGAGCACGTCGTCATCGCGGCCCGAGGCCACGATGCAGCTGCCGCCGGCCTCCGTGACCATCCGCGCGGCGGCGATCTTGCTGGCCATGCCTCCCTTGGAAAGACCTCCTGGCCGGTCTTGAGCGAGACCGGCGATCGTGGCGTCGATGCGGGGCACGTGCGGCAGGATCGCGGCACCGGTCTCCGACGGATGGCGGTCGAAGAGGCCATCCACGTCGGAGAGTAGGACGAGCAGCGGGGCCCCGAGCAGCGTGGCCACGAGGGCAGCGAGCCGGTCGTTGTCGCCGAAGGATGTCCGCAGTTCCTCGACGCTCACCGTGTCATTCTCGTTGATCACCGGCACAGCGCCGAGCTCGAGCAGGGTGAGGAGCGTGTTACGGATATTCAGGTAGCGGGCCCTATCCTGGAGATCATCGGCCACGAGCAGGACCTGCGCAACGTGTCGCCCGCGGCCGCGGAGAGCCCGTTCGTAGGCCTCGATGAGACAACTCTGGCCAATGGCAGCCACAGCCTGGAGCCGGGCCAACTCGGTCGGCCGGCGGGTCAGGCCGATGCGGCCCATGCCGGCGCCGACGGCTCCAGAACTGACAAGCACGACCCGCCGCCCATTCGCCGAGACGGCGTCGATCTGGCGGCCCAGCGATTCGATGCGGGCCGTATCGAGCAGGCCGTCGGGCCCAGTGAGCACGCGCGTGCCCACTTTGACGACGATGAGCTCCGCGGCGGATAGGACCTGCTGACGGATCGGATCGATCATGGCGGCGGGGAGTGGGCGTCCGTTCGTGAGACCGTCGCGAAACGGCGTATCGTACCCTCGCGGAGGGATGCGGGGCCACCCGGCGATGCCGGCCTCTTCCACGGCCTGCTATGCTTCTCCTCTGAGGATACATCCAAGCCGCTGTCGTATTCTCCGCCCCGTTGCCCGGGAGCGGCGCGGCAGCCCGCCGAGGCCAACCTTCGATGAGTGATCTGTATCACGAGTGCGGCCTGGCCGCGATCTACCACCTGGTGGGTGACGAGCCGAGTCCGCTCTGTCCGGCGCAGGGGCCGGAGGAGGTGTCGCGGCTCGTGCCTCGGATGCTCCTCGACATCCAAAACCGCGGCCAGCTCTCAGCAGGCATGACGGTCTGGAACCCCGACCGCAGCCAGCTCCTCGCCACCTACAAGGAGGTGGGGAGCGTCAGCGAGGTGTTTCGGATGAGTCACCGAGGCAAGTACGAGAGCCTGATGGAGCAGCACACCGGGAGGGCCGCCATCGGCCACGTGCGGTATGCCACCTGCGGCGCCGAGGACCGCGGCTACGCCCAGCCGCTGGAGCGGCCGCACATCCAGAAGCGGAAGTGGTTCGCATTCGGCTTTAACGGCCAGCTCGCCAACTACCCCGAACTGCGTGCCGAGATTCTCGCCACGGACGACAGCCATCTCGCCCGCGACAACGACACTGAAGTGATCATGCACGCGATCGGCCAGGAACTGTCGGGTAACGCTGACCCCGATCCGATCGAGATGCTTGCAGCCATCTCTGCCCGCTTCGACGGCGCCTGGAATATCGCCCTGCTCGACGCCTGCGGCAGGCTCGTCGTGGCACGCGATCCCAGGGGCATCCGGCCGATGGAGTATGCGCGGCTCGGGCCGCTCGTCGCGGCGGCGAGCGAGAGCGTGGCCCTGCTCAACCTCGGCTTCCCGGCCGAGTCGATCCGATCCCTCGAGCCCGGCACGGCGCTGATCGTCGATGGCACGACTGTCCGGGTAGAGCGATTCGCGGAGACCACCCGCAAGGCCCACTGCTTCTTCGAGTGGATCTACTTCGCGAACGTTGCCAGCACGATGGACGAGCGGAGCGTCTACCTGTCGCGGAAGCGGCTTGGCGAGGAACTCGCGCGGGTCGAGACAGTGCCGATCGACTCCGACACCGTTGTTGTTCCCGTGCCCGACACGAGCAAGGCGGCCGCCGATGCGATGGCCTACCGCCTTTCGATCCCTTGCGTCGAGGGCCTGATCCGCAACCGCTACACCGGCCGGACCTTCATCGACGCTGCCGCGAGCCGCCGCCAGAAGGCCGAGACAAAATACACGCCCCTCCGCGAGGTGCTGGAGGGGCGGCGTGTGATTCTCGTCGAGGATTCGATCGTCCGCAGCACGACGATGAAGGTGCTTATCGGCCGAATGCGCTCGCTGGGACTCGCGCGGGAGATTCACGTCCGCGTGGCCTGCCCACCGATTGTGGCTCCGTGCTTCTACGGAATCGACATGTCGACGATTGACGAACTCTTCGCCCCCGAGTTTCTTCCCGATGGGAAGCTCACCGAGGCTGCCCAGAGCGAGATGGCGGCACGGCTGGGGGCCGACTCGCTCCGCTACCTGCCGATCGAGGCGGTGGCCCGCTCGATCGGCTTCGACGCTGCCGACCTCTGTCAGGCCTGTATCACCGGAATCTACCCGACGCCGGCTGGCGAGCGGCTCTACTCGATCGCCCTCTCGCAGACCTCCTGCGGCCGCGTGGGCAGGACGTACGAAACGGCACGGTAGGTTCACGCTGGCTGGATGATGCGCTGGCAGCCGGCGGGCTGGTCGTTGCGGTCGAGGGCGGCCCGCCAGACGGCCTCGCCGGCAATCCGTGTGCGGCGCTCGAAGTGGGTGCGGTAGTCGAGGTCGTGCTCCGGCGCCGGCGACTGTTCGTCCCGCGGATCGGCGAACAATCCGGTGGCCTTCGCGAAGGCCACCGACTCGAGGAAGTATTCCTCGACGTCGGTCCAGACGTGCAGGACGGCACCCGCTGGAAGCACGCGGCCCGCATGCTTGAGGAAGAGTTCCGAGAGCACCCGCCGCTTGCGGTGGCGGGCTTTCCACCACGGGTCGGGAAAGTAGACATGCATGCCGCCGAGGCAGGCGTCGGGGAGCATGCTGCGGACCAGGAACGTCGCGTCGCCGTAGATGATCCGGGCATTGGTGCGGCCGGCGGCCGCGAGCCTCCCCGCGCAGAGCCGTGCATAGCCCCCGGCAATCTCGGCCCCGAGAAAGTTGCGGTCGGGCGACCGTGCCGAGGCCGTGGCGAGAAACAGCCCCTTGCCGCTCCCCACCTCGAGTTCAACGGGCGAGTCGGTCGGGAAGACGGAGCCAGGGTCGAACGGGACGGGCAGCGAGTCGAGCGCGAGCAGGTGCGTCGAAAGGTCGAGCGACGGATCGGGCTTTCGCGGTGGTCGACGAGGCATCAGGAGACCGGGCCGATCACGTCGCGGCGGCCCGGTCGGCGGCCAGTTTGCCCGCCAACTCAAGCATGTCGATCGGCAGCGGCACACCCTTGATGATTCCATCCACAACGATGTTCTCGCGGACAAGGCCTTGGAAGCGGCAGACGATCATGGCCCTGGGGCGGACACGGATCCGTTCGACCGCGATCACGAGGCGGTCTCCAGGCACCACGGGCTCGCGGAACCGGACCTCTTCGAGGCCGCCGAATCCGACCACCTGGGCGTCAAGCAGGTTGTACCGCTGGGAGTAATAGCTGGAGAGTTGGGCCGCGGCTTCGCACATCATCACGCCGGGCATCAGAGGCACGCCGGGAAAGTGGCCGCGAACCCAGAACTCATCAGGCGTAAGGTCCTTGTAGCCGACACACAGCCCACGAGACAGATCCTCGTGGACGATCGCCGTGAGTTGCTCCATCTCGAACCGCTGCCGGTTCCAGCGGCGGATCTCGTGGATATCGGCCACCACACGGTCGAGGTCGTACTCGCTGGGATGGATGATGTAGTCGCGCTGAGCCACTGCGGATGTTTCCTCAGGCTGCTGCGGGGGAGGAGCGGTGCTGGGCCATACGAACGAACGCGACGACTACGTGCGGATGTGCTTCCGCTTCGCCTTGCGGGCCTTACTGTTGGCGGGCCTGGCGCCGTGGTTCGCCTTCTTGAGTTTGCGGTGGGGCTTGGTCATGGGGAACTCCGGTGACGTGGACGATGTGCCATTCCTGGCGGGAACGACGTTGTACCACGCGCCGAGCCCGGCTTCCACCGCCCGTCGCGACTACCGCTCGGCGGCCGCCGACGAACGTTCCGCGGCGATCGCGTCGCGGAGGCTCATCCGCACGATCTCCACGAAACTCGCCCCCAGAAAACCGATCAGCCCACCGATGACGGCAGACGACAGGCCGCCGAGGGTCGCTCCGGCGAGCGAACTCGGGGTTAGCGTGGCCAACGCCATTGCTCCCGTGATACCGCCGCACGCGGCGCCGATGCCGGCCGACACCGGCACCAGCCTGCCCAGGCTCTCCCGCTGCTTGAGTCGATTTGGCCGTGACTGCGGCAGTGGCGGAGGAGAGCCGGTCCAGCGGTGCACCCGGGAAAGGTCCCGGTCGGTCATCTCCCGCAGCCGCGTGCCGACGGCGTTGCCTGCGACATGCATCGCGACGCTTGCGAGCAGTACGGCCGCGGCGATCCAGCCCGCCAGGCCGAGCCAACCGATCGCTGCCCCGGCCACGCCGAGAACCACTGCTAACCAGGAATAGGTGACCGTCCGCATACGTTGTCTCCGCCACCAGTATAGGCAGGGCGAAACGGCGGCCTACCAGCCGGCGGCGACCGCCTCGGGGCGGTAGATGGGCAGCAGGCGGTAATAGACCTCGAGGGTGAGCACCGCCAGAGCCGTGTGGGCGAGCCGTCCGCCGGACGCGGTCTCGGAATCAGCGAAAAACCAACTTCCCGCCTCATGACCGATGGATGCCTGGCGGGCAACCAGGTGATCGCGGTTGCGGGAGTTCCACTTCGTCCATGACGGATGATCGCGCTGCAGGAGGGCCTGGGCGAGATAGAAGTTGAGATACACCGCGTCGGGGGCGGGGCCGGACTTGGCCAGTGCCGCCAGCCCGCGATCGATCGCCCGTCCGTTGGGCCATCCCGTGTAGAGTCGGCAGAGCAGCCCGATCGCAGACGTGCAGGGACGCGAATGCGGCGACTGGTACCCGTAGGCCTCGCCGCGGCCGACCTGTACACGGTCCAGAAATCGGCAGACACCATCGATCGTCGGCGAGGGCACCTCGATGCCCGCCAGGCCGGCGCTTTTCACGGCAGTCAACTGCCAGCCCGTCACGGTCGTGTCGCCTGGTTGGCCGGGGAAATACCGCCAGCCGCCACCGTGGAGGTCTTGAGCCGTCTCGATGAATCGCACCGCGTCGCGGACATACCGGACCAGCGCCTGGTCCCGCGTCATCCCGAGTGCCTCGGCCAACGCCAACGTGGCGACGCCGTGGCCGTACATCGTGCCCTCGCTCAGGTCGCCGCCCCGGGGCGTCGGCTGCATGCGGCTCATCAGGTAGTAGATACCACGCGTCACCGTCTCGCGGTGGGTGCCCTCCACGTGCGTGTGCCCTGCGCCGAGAAAGGGCAACAGCGCGATGCCCGTAGCGGCTGTCGTGCTCGAGACCGTGCCCGGATCGCGACAGCCGCCGTCGCAGTGGCAGCCGGCGAGGTCGAACCGCCACGAGCCGTCGGCAGCCTGGTGCCGAGCGAGCCAGGCGAGGCCGCGCTCGACCGCCGCTTCGCTGGCCGCGGATCCGCCGTGCTCGAGAACGCCGCGGCCTCGTCCGGGGCTGCGGCGGCCGGCGAACGCCTGATGGACGGAATCGGCCTCAACCGGCGATGCTCCCCCGTCATGAGGTGCAACCACGTTGATCAAGTCTCGGTCGCCTACCGGTGACTCAGCGGCCGTCGCCGGTGGTAGCGGAGGGACAGGTTCGATGGCCACGGGGATTGGCTCGGGGATGATCGGGTCGACGGCGGCCGGTGCGTGCGCGGCGATCTCGACGATGGCCTGTTCCGGCAGCCCGTCACCGGACGATGAACCGGGGTTGGTGTTATCCTCCGCGGCATCGGCCAGAACGATCACGATGGGGCGGGGGCGTGCCCGGATATCCACGGGGATCATCGCCAGCGCCAGCATGATCAGCACGGCCACGTGGGCGATCAGGCTCGCGTAGCCAGACCGGATCCGCGGGCTGCCCAGGAGCCGCTCGATGAAGGTCGTAGGGTGCCTCTTGTCCCGCATCGTGGCCGCTCCGCCCCGCCCCGCCGGAAACCACGCAGACTCTGCCGGCTGCGTCGTACGGAGGGGTGCCGAGCGACCTTTTGGCGCGCACCGCGATCCCCCCAAAGACCATCGGCAGCGGCTGGTGGGCCGCTGGAGGGGAGGACGCGCAGACCGGATCCTCGGATCGGGTGGAGGGCGTATTCCCCGCGCTGGCGCTTCCTGTCGGGAGGCACTCTTCTTCCGATCGTGAGGAGCCGTGGGTGGCACACGCAGACGCCCGGGGAATCTTTGCGACTCACGAGTGAGCCCCCGTCGGCCAGGCCAGCACCCCGTAGCAAAATCCCCCGGCGGCGAGCATGTCACCCACGGCGAACCAAAACGGTAGCGACGCGAGGGGCACCCATACGGCCAACGCCGTTGCGCTTCCTAATGGGAGGCGCCTCTACTCCTTGAACTCCTCGTCTACCGATTGATTGCGGTAGATCGGAAGGTGGCGGTAATAGACCTCGAGGATCATCGTCGACAGCGAGGTGCAGTAGAGGCGGCCGACGCCGGCGTGACCGCCGTTGACCCCTTTGTGCCAGCTGCCCGCCTCGTGGCCGCTCGTCGCTTGGTTCTTGAGCAGCATCTCCTTCATTTTGTTGTTCCATGCGATCCACATCTCGCCTTCCATGTGGTGCATGATCTGGGTGGCGTAGTAGTCGAAGTAGAGGTCCGTCTGCGGGCCGAGCTTTGCCAGATGCGCGACGCCCCGCTGCAACGCCGGGTTGTCCTTTTTCCAGCCGAGGTACATTCGGCAGAGGAGGCCGACGGCCGTTGTAGACTTCCCCCTGCCAGGCCCGGTGTAGCCGTAATAGGCTCCGTCTTCGTCCTGCACGGAATTGAGGAAATCGACCGCTTTCTTCACCGTCAGCGGGTTGATCTGCAGGTAGGCCATGTGGCCGCTCTTGAGCGCCATGATCTGCCAGCCCACGGCCGAGGTGTCGCCCGGCTGCCTCGGAGTATACCGCCAGCCACCCCCCGCCGGATCCTGGGCATCCATGATGAAGTTGAGTGCGAGTTGCGTCGGTATGGCGAGCCGGTTGTCCTGCGACATCGCATAGCACTCGGAAAGCGCGATGCCCGCGAGCCCCTGTGAATAGAGGCTCCCGCCCGCACCGTATGCCTTGCCATTGCCCTTGACAGCCAGCTGGGCCAGGAACGAAATGCCGCGCTCGACCGTGGGTTTGTAGGGGCCTTCGCGGTGCGTGAAGCCGCGACCCAAAAACGGCAGGATCGCCATTGCCGTGGCGGCACAGCGGTCCGCCGCGTGGCCGCCCTTGGCAGCGGCGGAGCAGTCGCAGCCCTGGCACAACGCGAGGTCAAACGACCAGCCGCCATCAGAGAGTTGATGC
>CAMBPQ010000060.1 GCA_945869735.1 Planctomicrobium piriforme | reverse complement strand
TGTCGGTCACGTGGATGCTCTTCCAGCCCCGCATTGATCCGGCGTCCTTGTAGTCAAATACCTGGAGCCGGTGCAGGTCGTGAAGATCCCACTTGAGGCTCATGTTCTCGCCGTTGATCTCGAACGTGTAGAGCGCCTTGTGGCCGCGGGCATACCGCGTGCTTTCAAACAGCCCGAGCGACCCGTTCTTGAAGTGGCAGAGGAACGAGCAGGCGTCGTCGATCCCCACCTTCTCGACCTTGCCCGTGAGCTGGTGCTTCCGCTCCTTCACAAACGTCTCGGTCATCGCCGTGACGTCGCTCATCAGGCCGTTGAGCCAGATCGCCGTGTCGATGCAGTGGGCCAGGAGATCGCCCGTCACGCCGCTACCGGCGGCCGCCGCGTCGAGCCGCCAGAGAGCAGCGCCTCCCTGCGGCAGGTCGGCGTTGATCGTCCAGTCCTGGAGAAACTCGGCTCGGTAGTGGAACACCCGGCCGAGGGCGCCGGAGTCGATGATCTGCTTGGCGAACGTCACCGCCGGGATGCGGCGGTAGTTGTACCAAACCATGTTTGGCACGCCGGCCTTCTCGACGGCCTGGCACATCGCCTCCCCCTCGGCCGCGTCCATCGAGAGCGGCTTCTCGCAGAGGATCGCCTTGCCGTGCTTCGCCGCCTCGATCGCGATCTCGGCATGGAGGTTATTGGGCGTGCAGATGTCGATCGCGTCGATGTCGTCAGCCGCGACGAGCTTCCGCCAGTCGGTCTCGACCCGCTGGTAGCCCCAGCGGTCGGCGAAGGCCCGCGCCTTCTCCACATCGCGGGCCGCGACGGCCTGAAGCACCGGCACGTATTCGAGGTCGAAGAAATCCTTGACGCGGTTGTAGCCGTTGGAGTGGGCGCGACCCATGAAGCCGTAGCCGATCATGCCGATACGAAGGGGCTTGGCCATTGCGGGAGTTCCTTTCGTGAAAAGTTGTTCGACGTTGTGAGAAGTGAGCCGGCTCGGGGACGGCGAAAGTCTCGTCGCCGGGGCGAGGATACGCCCAAGGCTCCTCGAGCGTTCGCCGATCCCCGTGCCTCGACCGTCGTGATTCGGTTCAGATCCTGTTTGATCCGTTCCAGCCGTCCGCGTCGCGGACGGCGATCATGGTTTTGAGAATGGTGTTCCACGTCTGGGGGTTTTCGAGCGTAGCGTTGGGGAACATGCAGCCGTCCCAGCAGATGTGCTGGATGCCGCGGTCGGCGGCGCCCTTGAGCCACTCGCCCGCGCACTTCACGATGTCGAGTTTGCCGGCAGGATCGTCGGCCCGGCAGTGCTTGCCCGTCTTGTCGTGGGCACCTGCGCCGTGGACCTCACCGTCGTTCTGCGCGACGTGGAAGTCGATCGTCCACGGCCGCAGCTTCTCGACCATCTGTTTGTAGGCCGGCCAAAACTCGGCGTCTGAATAACCGGGCTGCACCAGTGCATGCTCCGGCGCGTTGTAGCCGAGCAGATAAAGATACGTATGGGCGAGGTCGGCCTGAAAGCCGAGCGACTCGGGCATCCCCACCTCCTCCAGCAGATCCAGCATGTCCTTCCAAGAATGCATGCCCGCCCAGCAGATTTCCCCCTCGGCGGCGAGCCGCTGGCCGTGGTCCTTGGCGATCCTGGCGGCCTCCCGGAATGTCGCGGCAATCTTTGCCGTGTTGGCCTTGGGATTCTCCCGCCACTTGTTGACGCCAAACTCGGCCGAGTCGATGCGGATCACCCCATACTTCCGCACGCCATGCCGCTCGAAGACCTTCGCAATCCGGCAGGCCATCTTCACGGCCGACAGAAACTTCTCCCGCGCCGCCGTGTCGCCCATCGCCGAATCGCCCACCGTGCCAGGCCAGACCGGGGCCACCAGCGACCCGACGGCGAACCCGTGGGACGCGATCTTGTCGGCGATCGCCATCAACTCCGAATCGCTCGCCTCGGGGTTGGTGTGGGGAAGGAAGAGGAAGTAGTCGATGCCGTCGAACTTCTGGCCGTCGACGTGGGCCGCGGCGGTCAGCTCCAGCATCCGGTCGAGCGAGATCGGCGGCTCCTGGCCGGGGTCGGTGCCCTTGCCGACGAGGCCGGGCCACATGGCGTTGTGGAGCTTGGGGAGCAGGTGCGCAGGCATGATGAGTGAGGTCCTCTTCGGGACGAAATGCGGGGCGAAATCAGAATGAGTCAGAGGTCATGGTGGGGGGCCGGGGTTGCCCGTGCCATCTCGCCGGACGTTCGCTGCGGGCATCCTGCCCTGCGCTCTCTCGATGCTGGCTACGCTTCGCCATCCTGGCTTCGCTGGCCAGCAACGCCGGCTCCATGGCACGGGCAACCCCTCGAAGGCCCTCGGTCGTTGAGGTTTTCAGCTTACAACTCATGCCTTCCGTCCGTGTTTGGGCAGGTCAGGGTGGACGTCGGGGCCGAAGTAGCGGAGTGAGACGAGCGGGCCGGGGCCCGTGTTTTCCACCGTGTAGCTTGCCGCCGCGGCGTCAGCCGAGATGAAGAGCTCGTCGGCGGTCATCTCACCGAAGCGGATGAGCGTCGGCGTGGCCACGTCGTGAACACCGACCCGGCCCTCGCCCTGCACCGTGATCCAGCCGCTGGCGCCGGCGTCCTTCACCGTCACTTTTGCGCCGGGCTCGAGCGTGAGTTCCTTGGCGCTGAAAAGCTGCCGGCCATCGACATGGCCGTAGACGATCCAGCGGTCATGCACGCCGTCACCAGACCGGGCCTGGTCGAGGATCGGCTCGAGGTAGTTGGCCTCTTTGAAGTGCGTGTCGATGTTCTTCTCCCAGTCGAGCTGGCCGATGATGAAGTCGAGGTCGCGGTGCTTTTCCTTCGGCATGTCCTTGACGAGCAGGCTCCACGGCACCGCACGCCCCTCGACGAGCGACTGAAACATGGCAAATACGTCGCTGCCCCACTGGGGTTCATACGTGAGCAGCGAGCCGGGGGCATGCAAGACGCCGGGCGGAATCAGCCAGCCGGTGCCCCGCTTGAGCCGGTAGGCCTTGGCGAGATCGATGATCCCGTTGTCGCCGCGGTTCCAGTTCTCGAGGCAGCGGCGGACGTCGGCCTTCGTGGTGCCAGGCTCGAGCCCCATGAAGGTGTAGGGAAAGTTGTTGTCGCAGTTGTTGTACTGCGGCGGAAAGTAGTAACTCTCGGGCTTGCCTTCCTGACCCACCAGCTTCGCGTCGTCGAACGACTGGTGCATGTGGTGAGGGATCGGCCCCATGTTGTCGAAGAACTTGGAATAGACCGGCCACTTCCGGTAGCGGTCCCAGATCGACGTACCGACGAGCTTCGCGCCCCCCTCGCTCACCGCGTCGCGGAGCAGGAACCGCTCGCCGCCGAACACGCACCACGACAGCCCCTCGTCGGGCACGCGGCCCTCGTTGGCCGCCTCGGTCGTGCTCGCGAACCACCGCTCGTCGATGCCGCCGCGGTCGAGTCCGTAGGAGTAGTAGTCGTCAGGATGCAGACGCACCCGCTTGCCGGGATGGAGAAAACTTCGTGGCACCCACGTGGGCGAGAGCCGCAAGATGCCCTTGCCCGCGTCGAGTGCCTTGTCGACGGCGGATCCGATGTTTGTGACCTCGGGTAGAACGGCGGTCTTCTTGGTGGCTGTGGACATGCAGTTGCTCCGGACAAGGGCTGCCGAGGAAGAGCCCGTTGTTGTAAGGTCACCCCGCGGAGGTCGCAAGCAGACCGGCCGATCAGCCACCGCATCCGCTGCGCGTTTTCAATCGGTTGGGTGGTGGCATACACTCGGTGCATGGGAAGTCATGTGATCCGCCGCCACGGAGGTCTGCTGATTGTCTGCGTGGCGTGCGCATGTGTAGCGTCTGTCCATGCCGCAGACGAAACAGTCGAGGCGGTTTTTGTGCCGGATCTGGCAGACCGTGTGCTCGCCTGCACGGTGGGCATCGAATCGACCACCGACGGTGGCACGTTCTCCGGATCCGGAACCGTCATCTCTCCCGACGGCCACATCCTCACGGCCACGAGCGTGGTGCCCCGCGATGCTGCGGAGGTGACCGTCCTGTTCCCGGGTTTCATCCGCCGGCCAGCGGCCGTCGTGGCGGTCGACGACGCGCTTTCGACCGCGCTGATCAAGGTCGACGCCGGAGATCTTTCCTTTCTGCCGCTGGCGCGTGAATTGCCCGAAGTGGGCGACGTAGCGTTCTCGGCGGGTGACGTCGATAACGTGATGCTCGCCAATGGCCGCGCGTCGTTCAGCCGTGGCATCGTCAGCGGCATCTACGCCGTCTCGAAACAAGGGGAGGCGTTCTACGAGGGCGAAGTCATCGAGACCACGGCGGCCGTCAATCCCGGCTCCGATGGCGGGCCGCTCGTCGATTCACACGGCCGTCTCTGTGGAGTGATCAGCCTGTCGGTCTCGCCGCTCCGTTGGCAGGGCGTGGCGGTGCCGACAAAGGTGATCGTCAACCGCTTTGCGCCGTTTGCCTCCGGCCGCGTGCCGGCCGCAGCGGCCCTCACGGCCTCCCAGGTCGCAGCCCCGCCGCCACTCATCGGCCTCCGCCGAACCGCCGGCACGCTTGTGCCCTATCTGGTCGGTATCGACGTGGAACGGACGTGGAAGCCGGAGCAGTTACCGCGGATCTCGTGGGACGAGCAGCGGCGGACGATCACCGACTGGGACGGCCTCACCGAGACGGTACGACGGCAGCGGTTCGCCGCTTTCGCCAACGTCGCGCGGGCGATGGACGTGAATCAGCTCCTCCGGCGGCCATCAGGGATGGTCACGGGGATCGTCGTTTCGCAAGACGGCTTCGTGCTCACGAGCCTGTTCAACATGGGTGACGATACGGCCTTCGTCGCCAAGAAGACCGGCCAGCCGCGTGTGTTCACTGCCGGAGAGCCGCTCGAGAAGCTGCTCGCGGAGCCCGACGGTGGTTTCGAGCAGAAGCCCAACACGATCCGCAAGCTGACTGTGTCGCTGGCCGACGGCAGCCGCCACGAGGCCCGGATCCACGCCCGTCACGAGCCGCTCGGGGTCGCGCTTCTGAAGGTCGATGCCAAGGCGCTGCCGTGGTTCGATCTGGCCGCGGTGTCGACGTCGCCGCAACTCGGTGATCCAGTCGCCGTGCTCGGATACCCGGCATCTGCGCAGGCCCGGCCCACGTTCAATACCGGCATCGTGAGCGCTCCCGCCCGGAACCGTGGCCAACAGTTCCAGACCGACGCGCTGCTCAACTACGGCAACTCCGGCGGCCCTGTGTTCGACGCCGCGGGCAACTTTCTCGGCGTGGCGGCAGCGCCGATCGAGCCCGACACCGTGCTCGGTCGGATCTTCACGCTCCCGCAGTTGATGCGTTGGACGCGGGCACCCAACTCGGGCGTCGGCCTGGTCGCGCGGGCCGACCGCATCCGGGCCGTGCTCGAGGAGATGAAGCAGGGCCGCTCGTTCGAACGAATCCCGGGGCCGTTCCTCGGCGTCCAGGCCGACGAATCCCGTGCCTTCGGCGAGAACGTGGTGGTGGGCGGAATCGCGGCGGGCTCACCGGCTGCCGAGGCAGGCCTCAAAAAGGGCGACGTCCTGCTCGAGTTCAACGGCTCCGAACTCCGTCACTGGCGCGACCTCACCGAGCGTGTCGGAGCCGCCAAGGCGGGCGACGTTGTTCTGCTCAAGGTGCAACGCAAGGGCTCGGGACCGCGGCTCGTGATCGCGGGCCGCGACATCGAGACGGCTGATGATCTCGAGAAACTGAAGAAATCGCTGAAGCCTGGCGACACGTTCGAAGGCACGCTCAGCACCGACGATGTATGGGACTTCAAGGCCGTCCTCAGGGAGCAGAAATGAGCCGCCATCGAGAACTTCGTCGCCTGTGCTCAGGTTTGGCATGCGTGGCGTGGATGGCATGTGTGGCGGCCGCGAGCAGCGTCGTCAGCGCTCGAGCGGCCCCTGCCCCGGAGGCCACACCCGATATCGCAGCCCTGTGCGTGCAGGTCCGCCACGCGTTCGTGTTCATCGCCGGCGGCAGTGGCGTGATGATCCGGCCCGATGGCCTGATGCTGACCAACGACCACGTGATCGAGAATCGCCGCACGTTTGACGTCCGCCTTGGCGACGGCCGCTCGTTCAAGGCGAAGGTGCTCGGCCGGGATCCGGTCGGCGACCTGGCCGCTCTCAAACTCGATGTGCCCGAGGGCGAGACGGTGCCGCATCTCGACCTGGGCGATTCGGCGGCTCTTCGCGTCGGCGACGAGGTGCTGGCCGTCGGCAATCCGTTCGCGCTCGGCGTGCTCGACCAGGCGCCGACGTTCACGCTCGGGATCGTGTCGGCGGTGCATCACACGCAGGGCACCTATACCGAGTGCATCGTTACCGACGCGGAACTCAATCCCGGCAACTCGGGCGGACCACTTGTCAACATGGCCGGCGAGGTGGTCGGAATCAACGGCCAGATCAGCACCCGCTATGGCCTGCGGAGCAACACCGGCCTCGGCTTTGCGATCAGCGCGCGGCAGATCAGGCTCTGGCTCCCGCTCCTTGAGGCCGCCGCGGGGGGCGAGGTGAAACACGCGACCCTGGCCGGGCTCGATTTCGAGAGCCGCGACCGGGAAACGTCTGGGAGTGTCGTGGTGAAGGACGTGGCCGACGGGTCGCCGGCTGCGGACGCGGGCTTTCTGGTCGGTGATTGCATTGTCGCCCTCGACGGCGCCGCGGTGGCCAACGGCCACAGGCTCGCGGGGCTGCTGGGCATGTATCCCGACGGGCAGCGGGTGGCGGTGCTCGTTCGCCGCGACGCCGGCGATGCCACGCTCGCGGTCGCGCTCGCCGCGGCCCGGCGCTGCCGAGTCGGCCTCGACCTCGGGCGGCCGCGGGGGGCAGAACTCCTGCCGGTGGTGGAGGGCGTCGACGCAGGCTCGCCCGCCGAGCAGGCCGGCGTCGTGGTGGGCGATGTGATCGTGGCCTTCGGCGGCCGGCGGCTGGAGTTCTCCAGCCGTGACGAACGCAAGGCCTTTGATCGCGCGTTGCGGACGAGCATCAACGTCGGTGACATCGTGCCGCTCACCGTCCGCCGCGGCGACGGTGAGGTCAAACTGCGGATGGTCGCGAAGTGAGCCGGCGGAAGCGATCGGCAAGAGAGTTGAGCAACGGCGGAAAAACGAACAAGAATCGCTCGAGCGCACGGTTGCGGGCTACTCAGGCCGAGTGGATGATATCGGCTGTCGAGCCAAGTCGCTTTCTTGCACGGTCCGTATGTCGCCCATTTCATTCACCGAACTCGCTGTTCGATTCGAGGGCGACCTCCTCGTCGATGACCTCACAAGAACGATCTATTCGACTGACGCATCGGAATACCAGCAACGTCCTAGAGCGGTCGCCCTGCCCAAGTCAGAGACCGATATTCGAGAGCTGGTCCGCTTCGCCGCGGCCCAGCGAGTTGGCCTGATCCCGCGGGCCGCCGGCACGTCGCTCGCCGGGCAGGTCGTCGGCGATGGGATCGTCGTCGACCTCGGTCGTCATCTCAACCGGATCCTATCGCTCGACGTCGAGCAGCGGCGGGTTCGCGTCCAGCCCGGAGTGGTTCGCAACGAACTCAACCGCTTCCTTGCTCCGCACGGCCTTTTCTTCGCCCCCGAAACGTCGACCGCCAACTGGGCGATGATCGGTGGGATGGTGGGCAACAACTCCTGCGGATCCAACTCGATCGCCTACGGCTCGACACGGGACCACATCGTCTCCGCCCGCGGCTTCCTCGCTGATGGCAGCGAGGTGACCTTCGGTCCGCTCGAGCCGGCGGAGTTTGCGGCGAAGTGCGCCGGCCCCGACTCGCTGGAGACGAGGATTCACCGTAATCTCCGAGATCTCCTCGGGGATGCGGCGAATCGCCAGTTGATCCGCGACTCGTTTCCCCGGCCCGAGGTCACCCGGCGAAACACGGGCTACGCGCTCGACGCCCTGATGGAGGCCTCGTGCTTCGATCCCGGTAGCGACCGCTCCTTCAACCTCTGCCGCCTGATCGCGGGCTCCGAGGGCACGCTGTTCGTGGCCGTCGAACTCGAACTCAACCTCGTCCCGCTACCACCGCCCGGCGCGCTTTTGATCGCGCACTGCACGACAGTCGACGAGGCGCTGCGGGCCGCGGTCATTGCGATGCGGCACCGGCCCACGGCCTGCGAGCTCATCGATGACAAGATTCTCGAGTGCACCAAGGCCAACCTCGAGCAGGCTCGGAACCGAGACTTCGTCGTGGGCGACCCGGGGGCGGTGCTCGTCGTCGAACTTCGGCATGCCGACCCGGCGACGCTCGCGACAAGGCTCCATGCGCTCGAGGCGGAGTTTCGTGCGGCGGGCCTCGGCCATGCCTATCCCGTGCTTCATGGCGATGACGGCCTCAAGGTCTGGGAACTCCGCCGCGCGGGGCAGGGGCTCGTCAACAACCTGCCGGGCGACGCCAAGCCACGCGAGATCGTCGAAGACACGGCTGTCGCCATCGAGGACCTACCCGCCTACATCGCGGAGTTCGACCGGCTGCTCGCCGAGAAGTATGGGATCGACTGCGTCCACTACGCTCACGCGGGAGCGGGCGAACTGCATCTCCGACCACTCTTTGATCTCCACACGGCTGCCGGCCTCAAGATGTTTCGCGACGTGGCCACCGATGTGGCCGCGCTCGTCCGCAAATATCGGGGGAGTCTGAGCGGCGAGCACGGTGACGGTCGGCTGCGTGGCGAGTTCATCCGCGCGATGGTGGGCGACGCATGCTACGAACTCCTGACGCGGGTCAAGCGGGCGTTCGACCCGCAGGGCATCTTCAATCCGGGCAAGATCATCGAAGCGCCGCCGATGGATACCTTCTTGAGAATCCTGCCGGAGGCACCCGAGCCGCAGCACGAGACCGTGTTTCGTTTTGCCGACACCGGCGGTGTGCTGCGGGCCGCCGAGAAATGCACCGGCGTCGGCCAGTGCCGCAAGTCGCATGATGCCGGCGGCACGATGTGCCCGAGCTACATGGCGACACAGGACGAGACGCACACGACCCGTGCTCGGGCCAACGTGCTGCGGCAGGCTCTCGCCGGCCCACCGGAGGCCGCCGATCCGTGGAGCCGCCCCGAACTGGCGGCGGTTATGGACCTCTGCCTCTCGTGCAAGGCCTGCAAGAGCGAGTGCCCCTCGAACGTCGACATGGCCAGACTCAAGGCCGAGTGGCAGCAGCATTGGCACGATTCCCACGGCGTGCCCATGCGGACGCGATTGGTGGCGGGGGCGGCCGCGGCGCTGCGGTGGGCGGCCCTGGCTCCCTGGGCATACAACTGCGCCGTCCAGACGCCGGGTCTGTCGCACCTCGTGAAGATGGCAATGGGCTTCGCGCAGCGGCGGTCGATGCCGCCGCTGCCTCGCACAACGCTCTCGGCGTGGATGCGCCGCCGGCCGATCCGCGGAGCCGCCCCCAACGGCAGGGTGCACCTGTTCTGCGACGAGTTCACCGACACGCTCGATGCTCATGTCGGCATCAAGGCGGTCGAACTGCTCGAGGCGCTCGGCTACGAGGTCGTAGTCCCGCGGCACGTCGACAGCGGCCGGGCCCAGATCTCGACGGGCATGCTTCGCGTGGCCCGGGATCTTGCGGCGACCAACGTCGAGCTTCTCGACCCGGTGGTGACCGACGACGCCCCGCTGGTGGGCATCGAGCCGTCAGCGATCCTCGGCTTTCGCGACGAGTTCCCCGATCTCGTGCCGGAGCGGCTGGCTTCGGCGGCCCGGCGGCTGGCCTCACGGACGTTTCTCATCGACGAGTTTCTCGCCCGTGAGGCCCGCCGCGGCCGGGTGACATCCGCTGCGTTTACCACCGAACCGCGGCGGATCGCCCTCCACGGCCACTGCCATCAGAAGGCGCTCGCCTCCGTGGACGACTCGGCGGCGATCCTGCGGCTGCCCCGAAACTTCACCGTCGAGGTGATTCCCAGCGGCTGCTGCGGCATGGCCGGCTCGTTTGGCTACGGCCGGGAGCACTATGACGTCTCGATGCAGATCGGCGAGCTAGTGCTCTTCCCGTTCGTACGGTCGACCACGTCAGACACGCTGGTCGCGGCGCCGGGCACGAGCTGCCGCCACCAGATCGGGGACGGCACCGGGCGGGCCGCCCTGCATCCCGTCGAAATTCTCCACGATGCGCTGCTCCGGCCTACAATCCGGCCATGAGTGGTCCTACGATCGTCTGGTTTCGGCACGACCTGCGTCTCGACGACAATCCGGCGCTCGCCGCCGCGGCAGCGCGGGGCGAGGTGGCGCCGGTGTTTATCTGGGCTCCCGCGGAGGAGCATCCGTGGGAACCGGGCGCCGCATCGCGGTGGTGGCTCCACCACTCGCTCGGTGCGCTCGCCGCCGCGCTCGACAAGGCTGGCGCGCCGCTCGTCATCCGTCGCGGTCCGTCGCTCGATGCCCTGCGGTCGCTTGTCAAGGAGTATGGCGCGACGCACGTCGTCTGGAACCGGCGCTATGAGCCGGCCGTCATTGCCCGTGACACCGCGATCAAGAAGGCGCTGACAGACGACGGCGTGACGGCGGAAAGCTTCAACGGCTCACTGCTCTTCGAGCCCATGCAGGTCGCGACGAAGGAAGGCAGACCCTATCAGGTGTTCACGCCGTTTTGGCGGGCGCTGCTCGCCCGTGACGAGCCGGCTGAGCCGGTGGCCGCGCCAAGAAAGCTGAAGGCGGCTGCTCGCCGCGGCGCCGCGAGTGTCTCGATCGATGCGCTCGGTTTGCTACCCGCAATCGACTGGTCGGGCATGATGGAAAAGACATGGAAGCCGGGTGAAGCGGCGGCGGCGAAGCGGCTGTCCCGGTTTCTGGAGCAGGGGCTTTCCGGCTATGCCGCCGGCCGGGATCGTCCCGACAGCGACGGCACGAGCAGCCTCTCACCGCACCTCCATTGTGGTGAGATTTCGCCACGCCGCGTCTGGCACGCCGTTCGTGCGGCGGTTGGTGGCAGGCCGGCGAAGGCGATCACGACCGGTGGCGCCGAGAGCTATCTCCGGGAGCTCGGCTGGCGGGAGTTTGCCAACCACCTGATCTACCACTTCCCGCACACGCCCGAGGCGCCCCTGCGAGCCGATTATGCGCGGTTCCCTTGGGTCAAGGACCCGGTGGGGCTCCGGGCCTGGCAGCGGGGCCGCACGGGCTACCCGATCGTCGATGCCGGGATGCGGCAGCTCTGGGCGACCGGCTGGATGCACAACCGCGTGCGAATGATCGTGGCGAGCTTTCTCGTCAAGGATCTCCGCATCTCGTGGCTTGAGGGGGCACGCTGGTTCTGGGACACGCTTGTCGATGCCGACCTTGCTGCCAACACCCTGGGCTGGCAGTGGGCGGCTGGCTGCGGTGCCGACGCCGCGCCCTACTTTCGGATCTTCAATCCAACGACCCAGGGGGAGAAGTTCGATCCCAACGGTGTCTATGTACAGAAATGGGTTGGCACGCAGGGTGACTACCCCGAGCCGATCGTCGACCACGCGGAGGCGCGGAAACTCGCGCTGGAGGCGCTCAAGACCGTGTCGCGGGTCAAGTGAGGATTCTGCTCACTCCTTGAGCGACGCCTCGAGCGTTCGCACTTCCTGCATCGCGTCCTTCTGCTGGTCCGCATCGGAAATCTTTTCGGCCGTCTTTTCCGCCTCGGCGGCCAGTGCAGCCGCACCCTTCGTTTCACCGGCCGCGAGCATCGCATTGGCGACGGCGATCAGGGCGTAGGTCTTGTTGGCTGAGCCGTCGATCCTCTTGGCGGCCGTGGCCGCCTCCTTCAGTAGTTCGGCGGCCCGCGCCTTCTCGCCACTCTTAAACCGCACGTTGGCCGCGGCGGCAAGCGCCTCGGCCTTGGGACGGAGCTCCTCCAGCGACGTGGCGAGGGTCTCGAGTTTCTCGATCACCTTCGTCGCGTCGCCGGCGAGGTTGGCGTTGGCGTAGCCGAGCGCCACGGCCGCAAGCGCCTGAGGCCGGAAGCGGTCCGAGACATCGTCGCCTGAGGCGATCTCCGCCGCTTTCGCGAGATTGTCCTTGGCCTTGGTCGTGTCGCCGAGGCTGCCGCCGTAGAGCCGGCCCGCCTTCGAGAGCACCTCCACGCGGGCCACGGGATCGGTGAGGGAGGAAGCCATGGCCACCGCCTGGTCTGTATTTTTGCGGGCCTCAGCCTTGTCATCGACCGTCACGTAGGCCGCCGCGATCTCGATCAGCCGCGGCGCGAAGACGGCCGGATCGGCATCGTCGGCGATCGTCTTGCGCGCCTCTTGGAGCGTCTTCTTGGCCCCTGCCTTGTCGCCCGACTTGACCTGTAGCCGCGCTACCTTGGCCAGTTCACGGGCCGGCCCGCCGGGCGTGCCGTCTTTCTTCGCCTTCTCCACCATGTCGCCGAAGGTCATCCGCGGCTTCTTTTTCTTGGTGCCTCCGCAGCCCGCGAGCGGCGCCACCACGACGAGACCGCAGAGCACGAGCAGCAGGCAGGAGGCGAAGGAACGGATCATGGGCGAGGCTCCGGGAGTTGGCGGGAGAGTGGGTGAATAAGACGCAACAACACGGCGGTTCGCCATCAGAACTTCAGCCGGGCACGTTGCAGGCGGGAGTGGAGTTCGGCCATCAGGTCGTCCTCGGCTCCCTCGTCCTCGGCCTCATAGGTGGCCGAGAATCGCAGGTAAGAGCCGCAGTCGTCCCATGGTACGGTCGAGATCGAGAGATCGTGGATCAGAAACTGGCTCGCGTCCTGTGACGTCGCGAACAGCCGGTCGCCGGCGGCCTTCGGGCTCTGGGTGTAGAGGAAGTAGGTGCCCCCGGGCATTTCACACTCGAAGCCCGACGCCCGCAGCACGCCCACCAGCTTCTCCAGCCGACGGCGGTACTTTTCCCGAACCAGCCGCGGAATCTCCGGGTCGGCCAGCGCAGCAGCCGCGGCCTTCTGGATCGCCATGAACTGGCCGGAGTCACAGTTGTCTTTGATATCAGCGAACGCTCGTACGATCCGCTCGTGGCCACAGACCCAGCCCATCCGCCAGCCGATCATGTGGAAGCCCTTCGACATCGAGTGGACCTCGACGCCCACGTCCTTCGCGCCGTCCACCGAGAGAAACGAGAGCGGCTCGTCGTCGTAGGAGAGCATGATGTGGGCCGCGTCCTGCACGACGATCACGCGGTGTTTGTGCGCGAAATCGATCACCCGCTTGTAAAACTCCCGGGTCGCCGTGCGGCCGGTCGGGCTGTTGGGGTAGCAGAGCACGAGCATCTTCGTCTTCGCGAGCACGTCGGCGGGGATGCCGTCGAGATCGGGAAAAAACCCGTTCGCGGGCAGCAGCGGCAGCCGGTGGACCATGCCGCCGAACCACCGTGTGGCCGTGCCGGCGACGGGATAGCCGGGCACGGTCATCAGCGTGACATCGCCCGGATCGATGAAGGCGGCGGGCAGCATCGCGTAGGCCGTCTTCGAGCCGATGCAGTGGTTGACCTCGGTCACGGGATCGAGCGTCACGTTGAACTCCCGCTGCATGAAGGCGGCGGCAGCCTCCTTGAAGGCGGCGATGCCGTTGTCGGCGTAGCCGCGGTTCTCGGGACGGTCGACCTCCCGCTTCATGACGGTCCGGATGTGGGGCGGCGCCATCTCGTCGTTCTCGCCAATCCCGAAGTCGAGCATCCGCCGTTCGGGATGATCGGCAATCGCCTTCCGCTTGGCTCGCTTGATCAACTCAAACTTGTAGATCTCGGTGCCCTTGCCGAACGTTGCCCCGCCGATGCGCTGGGCGAAGCGGTCCTGGAACCAAGGGTCGGCGGCGCTGGCGGGGGCGGTCGCGGTGGACATCGTGTCTGGGTTTCCGGGGCGGGAATGCGGGATACTGGAGCCCTGGCAGGATAGCGGTTATCCCGCTGCTTTCCAACGGTTTTGTGGGGGTCGGCGGGGCCGGCGAACGCTTGAGGAGCCTTGGGCGTATCCTCGCCCCGGCGACGAGACTTTTACCGACCCTGAGCCGGCGATACACCAAAGTCGAATGCGCCCTAGCCTGTCTGGATTACCCGCCTCCTGGTGCGCAACTCTCTTGCCGAACAGGATTGGCATGTCACCGCCGGCGAACCAATCCGACACCACATCAATGCCACCCGTATTCCCCGCGCTCGCGCTTGGGGCTTCTTGAGGAGCGGCGTGCCGTTTGAATCATCGAAATGATTCCCGATCGTGAGGAGCTGGCGCGTAGCGAGCGTCCGGCGATGGGGTACGGGCAGCCCCGACCCACCACTCAATCGCCCTTCAGGCACCGATCGTGCCGAACAGGATTGCCATCGATGGCTTTGTCCACGGACCTAGCGTCGTCCAACGCGGCGCGAAAGCGCGAGCGCTACTGCCCCGCCTGCGGCGACGAGCGGAAACAGCGGGCCCACGCGACTGGCGAGCGAGTGTGCCTCGAGCAGCGGGACCGTGGCGGGCAGCACGTCGCGGACGTTCAGCGGCAGGGCGGCCGTCACGATTCCCAGCGGCGAGACGACGCATGTCTCGCCGGTCGCGGCGCACCGCAGCAGCGACCGCCGGCATTCCACCGCGCGGAGTTGTGCGAGCAGGCGATGCTGTCGGAGCGTGAGTGGGGCCGTGAAGGCCGAGCCGTTGATCAGGGAGATCAGGACGTTGGCCGATTGATGCACCAGCGTTCGCGCCGCGCCGGGGATCATGTCCTCGTAGCAGAGCATCACCCCGAGCTTCGCCCCCGGTGCACAGGCAAGCACGGTCGCGTCGGTGCCCTCCGTCATTTCGTCCTGCATCGGGAAATAAAGCCTCATCTCCGGAAACAGGTCTGCCCCGGGCACATACTCACCGAAGGGCATGAGGTGCCGCTTGTGATACCGGCCGAGGATGGCGTGCGCGGCATCGATGAGGATTGCCGACTGGTGTAGCGCCTGGGGCTTCTCGGGATGCCCTGTGTAGATCTTGCCGCCGAAGAGCAGCGGGCAGGCCGGGTCGTCCAGCGGCCGCATCCCGCGGTTGGGTTCGCGGGAGAGCGCGACGACCCGCTCCGGATCGGCGAGCGAATCGAGGCCGTGGTCGTAACTTCCCCCGCTGCACTCCGGCCAGCAGACGACGTCCGGCACGCGGTTCGGGCCCGAGCAGTGTTCCTGCGTCAGGCGTCGCAGGGCATCGACCCCGCCTTCGTCCTCCGGGTTGGCCTGCACCAGGGCGACTCGCAGCTGCGGGGCCTCGTCAATGCGCGCCTTCCAATAGGACATGGCCCCCAGACCATAGCCGACATTGGCCATGCACACGGCGACGGCGACAAGACCGACGCGCGAGAACACGCCGCGACCGGCTGCCAGCCAACCAGTCAGGGCCGCCATCAGCCAGACGATCACGCCGGCATGGGCGAAGAGCACGAAGGTGGCGAACTCTGGTCCAAACACGTCGACTGACTGGATCAGCTGCGGCCAGGCAGCCTGTGAATAGCCGAGTTTCCAAGGGAAGATAGCGGGAACGATGGCTTCCACCGCCGCCGCGGCGAGCCCGGCCGGCAACCAGGCTTCGAGTGGATCCCGGGTCAGGCGTGCGGCGAACCATAAAGGGAGCGCGAGGCGAACGGCGTCCCAGAGCACGATCGGCGCGGCGAACAGCAGACCGACCTCGTAGTCTGTATTCATGGCATACGCCAGCACCTCGGGCGTCCAGTGAAAGGCGATCGTCAGCGCCGCGATCGCTCCGACGAGCGTCCACACCTCGCCCCACCACCCACGAATGTGCGGCACGAGCACCAGCGCTGCGGCCACTCCGAGCCACTCGCACCACACGAGCCGTTGGTCGAGCCATGGTGCCGCCACGAGCACCGCGATCGAAACCGCTGCCACGGGGGCATTCAGCCACAGCGTCCATCGTGTGGAAGCCCCCCTGGACGGGGTTACTGCGGCGAGTGCCAATGGAAGCCACCCTGCGATGGTTTGGGTAACGGTCTTGCCCGAGGGCAACAGTGTACGTTGCCGTAGTCAGCCGGAACCGGATGGGGCATGGGCGAGCGTCGTGGGCGGCGCACGAGGATCACCACCCCCTTCCGGGTCGACAACCGGGCCGTAAACACATGCCAGATAGAGGATTACGTACAGAACCGAACTCCCGAAAGAGTGCAGGGGGGAAACCCCGACTTAGAATAGAGGGAACGTGGTCCGGTACATCTCCGCCCTGCCGAGGTTCGCCATGCGGATTCTCTCGACCCCCGCCTCCGTCGGCGTGCGGGCCCTCCTCGGGCTGCTGGCCATCGGCCTTGCGGTCGGGATGTTTGGGTCATCCCTGGCCCACGCATCGCCCACGCCTGAGCAAATCGCCTTCTTCGAGAAGAAGATCCGGCCGGTCCTCGCCGAGCACTGCTACCAGTGCCATTCGGCCGACGCCCTGCGGGCCGGCAAGCTGAAGGCCAGCCTGCTCGTCGATTCGCGGGGCGGGATGGCCAAGGGGGGCGAGAGCGGTGCGGCGGTGGTGCCCGGCAACAAGGATGAGAGTCTCCTGCTGGCAGCGCTCCAGTACGACGGCTTCGAGATGCCGCCCGCGGGCAAACTTCCCGACGAGGTGATCGCTGATTTCGAGACCTGGATCGACATGGGCGCACCCGATCCGCGGGACGAACCGCTGGCCACGATCGACGACCGGACAATCGACGTCGAAGAGGGGCGGAAGCACTGGTCGTATCGCCGGCTATCCCCCGTGTCGCCGCCCGAGGTGAAAACGACCGGGTGGGCCAAAAACGACATCGATCGCTTCATCCTCGCTAAGCAGGAGGAGGTGGGGATCGCCCCGGCTTCCGAGGCCGCCAAGGCCACGCTCGCCCGGCGGGTGTTCTTCGATCTCACGGGGCTGCCCCCCACGCCCGAGGAGCTGAAACTGTTCCTTGATGACGAATCCCCAGACGCCTACGAAAAACTCGTCGACCGGCTGCTCGCCAGCCCGCGGTTCGGCGAGCGGCAGGCCCGCCACTGGCTCGACACGGTACGGTTTGGCGAGAGCGGTGGCTACGAGTTCGACGGTGACCGCCCCGGCGCCCATCACTACCGCGACTGGGTGATCAAGGCACTTAATGCGGACCTACCCTACGACGACTTCCTGCGGATGCAGGTCGCCGGCGACCTGATCAAGCCCGGCGACTACGACGCGACGGCCGCCACCGGATTTCTGGTGGCGGGCCCGTATCCTGGGCAGGTGACCGCCAAGACAGTCGAGGCGATTCGCTACGACCAACTCGACGACATGGTGGCCATGCTTGGCTCGAGCGTGCTCGGCATGACGATCGGCTGCGCCCGCTGCCACGATCACAAATACGATTCGATCGGTCACCGTGACTACTACGCGATGATCGCGTGCCTCGGGAAGGCCGTGCAGCGCGATACCGACATCGATCTCGATCCGGCGAAGACCAAGCGAAAGTACGACGCCTGGCTCGCGGAGCGGGCGCCGCTGGCGGCCGCGGAGGAACGGTATCGCAGGGAGGAACTGCCCGGTCGGATCGCGCGGTGGCTGGCCGCCGAAGCGCCGCAGCAGCTCCAGTCGGCCACCTGGATGGCGATCGATCCGCAGACGCTCAAGGCTGGCAAAGCCACGCTGCTCAAAGAGCCGGGCGATGTCAGAGCCGCCTCCGGCAAACTCGAGGACAACGATACCTACACGCTCATGTTTCACACGTACCAGCAGGGACTCAGGGCGCTACGGCTCGAAGCGCTGGCGAGCCCTTCGGCGCCGGGCGGCGGGCCGGGAACCGGCAAGGACGGGGCGTTTCGGCTGTCACGAGTAAAGGTCATCGCGGCCCCGCTCGTGGCGGCGGCGGATCGCAAACCGTTCGAGATCGTGCTGCGGCCGGCTGCTGCAACGTCCGAGGCTCCGGGGCATGAACTGAAAAACGCGGTCGATGCCGCACCCGACACCGGCTGGTCTGTGGACGGGCAGAGCGGGAGGGATCACGCCGCCGTCGTCGCCTTCGACAAACCGGTCGGTTTCGACCAAGGCACGCGGCTGACCGTCGAGCTACTGTTCGCCGCAAAGCATGACGGCCTCGCCAGGCTGCGGGTGGCGGTCACGGCGAAACCCGACGCGGCCGACCTCGCGGTGGCCGCCGCGCCGCAGGCGGCCTGGGAGCTGGCGACGCTGCTGGATGTAGCCAGCGCTGCGGGCCGGGAACTCTCCGATGACACCGTGTCGCGTGACCTTCTGCCGTGGCTCGGCCGGGTCGATGCCGCCGCGGCGCGAGTGCTGGCCGACCTCGCGGCAATCGAGGCGAAGAAACCGCAGCCCGATCTGCTGAAGGTTTACGCCGCGACAAACGGGCCGTGGGTGATCACGGGCAACTCGCAGGCCGTGCAGAGCGGCAGCCAGGACGTGTTCGTGCTGGCTCGCGGCGAGGTCGGCCGTAAGAAGGGAAAGGCGGCGCCGGGCTTCGTGCTGGCGACGATGGCGACCGACGACGCGGAGCAGAAGCTGTTTTCAGCCGCTGATGCAAAGCCGGTGCCCGATTCGCGGCTCGGCCTAGCGAACTTCCTCACCGACGTGACCCAGGGCTCAGGACCGCTCGCCGCCCGCGTCATTGTGAACCGTCTCTGGCACCACCACTTCGACCGCGGGATCGTCGCCACCCCCAACGATCTCGGCACCCAGGGCGACCCGGCGACACATCCCGAGCTGCTCGAATGGCTTGCCAACCGGCTCTTGGAGAATCGTTGGAACCTGAAGAGCATCCACCGCCTGATTGTGACGAGCGCCGCTTACCGGCAGTCCGGGGCCGTCAGTGAGGCGGGTCTCGCGAAGGATCCCGATAACAAGCTGCTCTGGCAGCGCAAGCCCACACGGCTGGAGGGTGAGTCGATCCGCGACGCGCTGCTCACAGCCGCTGGCACGCTCGACACGAAGATGTA
>CAMBPQ010000059.1 GCA_945869735.1 Planctomicrobium piriforme | reverse complement strand
CAGCTCGTTCGCCGCGCGGATTCACGGGCGCTCTGCACAGCCGGCAGGAGCAGGCCCACGAGCGTGGCGAGGATCGCCACGACCACGAGCACTTCGACGAGGGTAAAGGCCGCCCGCGCTCTGGGCATCAGCCGTTTCCGTTGCGGCGGCGCTTCCGGGCGTGCCACGCGAAACCCGCGATACCGAGAACCGCCAGGGCGAGCGTACCCGGTTCCGGTACGGCGACGGTCACGATCCCGCCGATCGTGCCGAGGCCGGAGGCGTAGGTGCTGACGACCGTGCCATTCGCGGCCAGATGGTAGATATCCCCAGCGCCGCCGGCGGTGCCCGCGAGAAGCCCTCCATCGGACAGTGTCGACAGCGGGGACGCGCCGAACAGAACTCCCGTCGATCCAAACGGTTGCGTGACGTCATCCGTGAGATTTGTCTGCAAAATCGAGCCGTTCATGATGCTCGCCGTGTAGAGCGTGGAGCCGCTGACCGCGAGGCCCGTCGGGCCCGAGAGACCATTGGATCCACTGGCGATCACTTCGCCGATGTAGATGCCGGTCGCATCAAACCGTTTCACAGGGCCTGTCGCGGTGCCTGAGACGAAGTTGTAGGTCTGGTCGCTGACGTAGAGCGAGCCGTCGGCGGCCAACGCGAGCCCGGGACTGCTGGCAAGCCCGCCGCCAGTGGTGTAGTTGCTCACGGCAACGGTTCCGCCCGTGACATTCGTCATTTTCACGATGGGGCCGTTGTTTCCATAGATGGGATTTCGTCCCACGAGCAGATCGTTGCCGTTGAAAACCAAGGCCGCGGGAACCACATCAAAGGAACTGAAGGCATGCACGACCGAGAGCGCGTTCGTCGAAAGATTCAAGCGAAGAATTTTTGGCACGACCGTCCCACCATCGCCTGCTTCACTGATATAGAGGTTGCCATCGGGACCCACCGCCAACCCTGAGGCGAAAGTGATCACCCCGGTGCCAGACAGCGTTGTGGCCGTGCCGGCGGGGTTGGCCGAGTCGTAACGGATGAGCGCCCCGGTGGTGAAGCTCGTGACGTAGACCGTGTCGGCGTGGGAAGAACCGGCGACGGTGGCAAGGGCAAGCACGGCGAAGGCGACGAACCCGCGGACGGCGAGGCGGCGAGGCATGGTGATCTCCTGGAAATGGACGATCGGCTTCAGCAGGAGCGGCGATCGAAGGCTGTGTGAACGTGACGATGTGGGGAGGGACGCTGAAAAACCCGCTGGGCTTCGGCGTCGGCATCAGAGGTCGTCGGTCCGGCAAGCGGAGCGACGGTCACGAGTTCACCAGCGGTTCCTTTGGAGACTGAAGCTGGCCGGGAAAAGTTTTCCCGACATCGACCCCGATTTTACAGGTGAAAGCGGCGGTTGCAACAGTTCCCAATTCGCGGCGATGAGACGTGCCAGGCGACGACCGCAAGCAAGCTGCCCGACTAGGATTCGAACCTAGACAAAGGGAACCAAAGTCCCTTGTGCTACCGTTACACCATCGGGCAAGAAACGTCACTATACCGCGTCAGACGGGCGGGGCTCAGGGCTCGACGGCACCGGCCGGTTCACCGGCTGCCCGGGCTAGTTTACTGGTCACCGCGAACGACAACTGCTCCAGTTCGATCGCCAGATCGACGCCCACATTTTGGACGTGGGCCGGCAGCACGAGCGTGACCGGGGCGAAGTTGACGATCCCCTCGACGCCCGCGGCGACGAGTCGGTCGGCGGCCTCCTGGGCACGTTCCACAGGCACCACAATCATCCCGAGGCGGATCCCCTTTTCGCGGACGGTCGCGGCGAGTTCGTCGATGTGCTGAATGCGGATGCCCTGGATCACGTTGCCGACCTTTGCCGGGTCGGTGTCGAAGGCGGCGGCGATCGCGAAGTTCTGCCGGCCGAAGCCACGGTAACCGAGCAGGGCCTGGCCGAGGTTGCCCGCCCCCACCATCGCGACATTCCACGAGTGGTTGGTGCCGAGGATGTCGCGCATCGCGCGGATGAGCTCGTCGCAGCGGTAGCCCACGCCCGGGTAGCCGAACTGGCCGAAGAAGCCGAGGTCCTTGCGGACCTGCGCGTCGCTGAAGCCGAGCAGCGTGCCCAGTTGGCTCGACGAGATCGTCTGTTGCCCCGACGCCACGAGCCGTTGCAGTTCGCGCAAATAAAGGCTGAGGCGGCTGACCACCACCTTGGGCACGGATGCGTCGGAGGGAAGGTCTGACGACTGAAGCGGCTGCGTGCGCTGATCCGTCATGGGAAAAGTCTGCCGGTGAACCTGCCAAAACCCTGGGTGCGACTGTAACGATGGCGCAGGGAATAGCCAAGGAATCGCGGCCCTTCCCAGCGACCATGACGGTTGTAACGCGTCTGGGGCACTGGAAAAACCCGGACGATTGCGTGGGGTAGTCAACCTGCGGTGAGTTTATGGCCGATCTTTGAGGTTGTGTGGAGAAGGGCTGCCAGCTCCCCACCCCCAGCGTTTCGTTTTCCGGAAGTTTCCCCAGTGCAGGAGGCCTCCTCAACAGAGGTGGCAGACATGAAAAGGACGTGGTTCGCGTGTTTCCTGGCACTCGCAAGTATCGTGACGTCGGTCCATCGGGCCGACGCCGCGTATTGCGGGCTTGCCAGTTTCAAGCACGGCGACGTGAAGATGACGACGGTCAGCTTCGCGAGCGCGCGTGCATCGTGTTCAAGTTGTGAGTCGTCTGACGAGCCAAGTTGCGGTGCCGCACCCTCGTGCTGTGGCACCCGATTGGTCAAGGACGTCGTCTACGAGCAGAAGCAGTACACCTGCTACAAGACGGTCTGCGAGAAGGTCATCGAGCAGCGGGAGATCGACTGCGTCCGTTACGAGACGGAGAAGTCGTTCAAAGATGTCGAGTACACCGTCTGCAAGCCGGTGTGGGAGAACCGTTCGCGCACGATCAACTACACGGTCTGCAAGCCGGTGTGGGAGACGGTCGTGAAGGAGATTCCCTACACGGTCATGAAGCCCGTGTATGAAACCAAGACCCGTGAGATCCGTACGACCGTGTGCAAGCCGGTCTACGAGACGATGACGAAGGAGATCCCCTACACGGTCTGCAAGCCGGTCTACGAGACCCGTGAGCAGTGCTACACCGTGATGAAGCCCTGCTCCGAGACCAAGACCCGGGAAATCCGGACCACGGTCTGCAAGCCGGTGTATGAGACGATGACGAAGGAGATCCCCTACACCGTCTGCAAGCCGGTCTACGAGACCCGTGAGCAGTGCTACACGGTGATGAAGCCGGTGTATGAGACCTGCACCAAGCAGATCCCCTACACGGTCTGCAAGCCGGTCTACGAGACCCGCGAGCAGTGCTACACGGTCTGCAAGCCGGTGTATGAGACGATGACGAAGGAGATCCCCTACACGGTCTGCAAGCCCGTGTACGAGACGCGTCAGCGGACCTACACGGTGTGCAAGCCGGTGTATGAGACGATGACGAAGGAGATCCCCTACACGGTCTGTAAGCCGGTCCACGAGACCCGCGAGCAGTGCTACACCGTCTGCAAGCCGGTGTACGAGACCCGGACGAAGGAGATCCCCTACACGGTCTGCAAGCCGGTCTATGAGACCCGCGAGCAGTGCTACACCGTCTGCAAACCGGTGTACGAGACCTGCACGAAGGAAATCCCCTACACGGTCTGCAAGCCGGTGTATGAGGAGCGGCAGGAGACCTACACGGTCTGCAAGCCGGTCCGCGAGGTCTGCACGAAGGAGATCCCCTACACGGTGTGCAAGCCAGTGTGGGAGACCCGCGAGCGGGACGTCTGCCGGACGGTCTGCAAGCCGGTTCACTTCACCAAGACCATCAAGGTCTGCAGCGGCCGTTGGGAGACGGAGTGCTGCGAGATCCCCGGTCCGGTGGTGAAGCGGTGCGTCCGAGAGCCTGGCCACTGGGAGTGCGACCCCTGCACGGGCAAGAAGTGCTACGTGCCGGGCAAGGCCTGTCTGGTCGAGGAGCAGTGCCCGCCCCGCACCATCACCAAGAAGGTGTGGGTGCCCTCAGTGTGCGAGAAGGAGATCGCCTGTATCCGCTACGAGAACGAGACCATCGTCGAGAAGCAGTGCTACAAGGTCTGTAAGACGGTCTCGGAGCAGCGGGTGAAGACCTGCACCTACACGGTCTGCCGGATGGTTCCGGAAGAGCGGGTGCGGTGCTACAAGGTTTGCAAGATGGTGCCTGAGCAGCGTGTTCGCACCTGCTCGTACCAGGTCTGCAAGATGGTGCCCGAGCAGCGTGTCCGCACCTATCAGGTATGCCGCATGGTGCCTGAGCAGCGTGTTCGCACCTGCTCGTACCAGGTGTGCAAGATGGTGCCTGAGCAGCGGGTCCGTACCTACCAGGTGTGCAAGATGGTGCCCGAGCAGCGTGTTCGCACGTGCTCGTACCAGGTCTGCCGCATGGTGCCCGAGCAGCGGGTCTGCACCTACCAGGTGTGCCGCATGGTTCCCGAGCAGCGTGTTCGCACATGCTCGTACCAGGTGTGCCGGATGGTGCCGGAGCAGCGGGTCCGCACCTACCAGGTGTGCAAGATGGTGCCTGAGCAGCGTGTTCGCACGTGCTCGTACCAGGTGTGCAAGATGGTGCCGGAGGTGCAGGTTCGCACCTGCCAGTACCAGGTCTGCCGCATGGTTCCTGAGCAGCGCGTTCGCACCTGCTCGTACCAGGTCTGCAAGATGGTGCCGGAGGAGCAGATTCGCACCTGTCAGTATCGGGTCTGCCACATGGTGCCCGAACAGCGGGTGAAGACCTGCACGTCGAAGGTCTGCCGGATGGTCCGCGAGGAGCGGAGCCGGGAGGAGTGCTACAAGGTCTGCACGATGGTGAAGGAGACCCGTGTCAAGCAGGTGCCGGTGTGCACCACGCGGCCGGTCCACTACACCAAGACCATTGACGTGGTCCGGATGGTGCCGAAGCAGGTCGCCTCCACGGTGACCCGCTGCGTGCCCAAGACGGTGTATCGCGAGGTGCCCTGCTGCGAGTGATCGCCGGAGGGATGCTCCGCCAGTCCGCCGCAACGCACGGCGGATGAGAGAGAAACGACTGGGAAACGGGATGGCCCGGGCTGAAAAGCCCGGGCCATCTTCGTTGTGTGGTGGAGTGGGGGTGCGCATTCCCCGCGATCGCGCTTGGGGCTTTCTGAGGAGCGGCACGGATCGTGAGGCAGCCGGGGTTGTTTCACGCCTACAACGCCATCGTGGCCGTTGCAGGCTTGAGGCAGCCGAAGCGACAGCCAAAGGTGTCCCTTGGCTGCCAGGCAGCATCCTCCAGATGCTGAAACTTCCTGATCGTGAGGCAGCCGGTCGGGGGCACGCGCAGACGCCGGGGAATGTTTGCGACTCACGAGCGATGCCCAGTCGGCCACGCGAGCATCCTGTAGCAAAATCCCCCGGCGGCGAGCATGCCACCGCCGGCGAACCAATGCGGCACCGTCTCGAGGCCACCCGGATTCCCCGGGGCTTCCTGGCAGGAGATCACGCTGGCTCGGGCTCGATCGTCGCCGACATCGAACCCTTCGAACGGGCGATCAATCGGTCGGCACCGAAGGCGTGGATCTGGTCACGCTTTAACTCGGCGTGCTCTTTGGTAGTGGTAAGCACGACCACACGCCCCCGGGTGTCGACCTCCTTGGCCAGCTTGAGCCCGGCCCCGGACGGGTGGCCGAAGAGTTTTTGCAGCATGGCGATCACGTAGGCGTACGAATGGTCTTCGTCGTTCCAGAGCACGACGTGATACCGCGGCTGCCGCTTTGGCCGGTTCGCCTTCTCGACACGGGGAACCGCAGCTTCGAGGACCTCGGGCTCGACGGCATCGGCACTGGCGGAGGCAGGCATGGGTCTGGCAAACTCCGGGTCCGGGGCTGGCCGGCCCCGGCAGCGGCTCAGTATAAGTGCGGCAGCAAGCCTGTCGCGGCCACGATCTCCCCTCTTCCGCCCCGCTGGAGTTTCCTGTGCTCGACCGTCGCTTCGTCGCCGACAACATCGATCTCGTCACCGCCAACTGCAAAAGCCGCGGCTCGTCCGCCGATGTGGCGAAGTTCGCCGCCCTCGACAAGCTCCGCCGGCAGTTTCAGGCCGACATCGACCGGCTCAACGGCGAGGCTGGACAGGTGAGTAAGTCGATCGGAAAGGCGGCCGATGCGGCCGAACGGGAGGCGAAGAAGACCGAGGGCCGCCGGCTCCGTGAGGAAATCTCGGCACTGGAAGCAAAGTCGGCCGAGATCGTGGCCGAAGCCGACGCGATCCTCCGCCTGATCCCCAACCTCACTCACCCATCGGCGCCCATCGGGGGCGAGGACGCGGCTGTGGAGATCCGCCGCGGCGCTACGCCGCCGCGCACGTTCGACTTCAAGCCGCTCGACCACGTTGACATCGGCGAGAAGCTAAAGCTCTTCGACTTCGAGGCGGGGGGGAAGGTGGCCGGCCACGGCTTCTACTTCCTCATCGGCGACGCGGTGCTCCTGGAGTTGGCCCTCCAGCGCTACGCGATCGACCTCCTGATGAAGGAGGGCTTCACGGTGATGACCACCCCCGATCTCGCCCGCGACACGATCCTGGAGGGCACGGGTTTCATGCCCCGCGGGCCGGAGACGCAGATCTACTCCATCAACGGTTCCGACTTGTCGCTGATCGCAACGGCCGAGATCACGCTCGGCGGCGCCTACCACGAGCGGATCTTCGAGGCCGAGGAGCTGCCCCTGAAACTCTGCGGTATCAGCCATTGCTTTCGCACCGAGGCCGGGGCCCACGGCCGGGCGACCCGCGGCCTCTATCGCGTCCACCAGTTCACGAAGGTCGAGATGTTCGCCTTCACACGACCCGAGGAGAGCCCGGCGATGCACGACCAGCTCCTCGATATCGAGTGCCGGCTGTTCGACGGCCTGGGAATCCCCTATCGCGTAATCGACACGGCGTCTGGCGACCTCGGTGGTCCGGCCTACCGGAAGTTCGACCTCGAGGCCTGGATGCCGGGGCGTGGCGAGGCCGGCGAGTGGGGCGAGGTAACGAGCACTTCCAACTGCACCGACTACCAGTCGCGGCGGCTCGCGATCCGCTACAAGAAGCCGGGCGAGAAGGGCACCCATTTTGTCCACACGCTCAACGGCACCGCGATCGCGATCAGCCGCGGCATCGTCGCCCTGCTTGAGAACCACCAAAACGCCGACGGCACCGTCACAGTCCCCGAGCCACTCGTGGCGTGGATGGGCAAGCGAACGATCGGGGCGTGAGAGACCGGCTCTGGAGAACCGTCATGCGCGGCTCATTGATTGTCGTCCTGGTGCATGTGATCTGCTTCGTGACTGCGGGGTGGGCCGCCGAGCGACCACCGAACATCGTGATCGTGCTGGCCGACGATCTTGGTTATGGCGAACTCGGCTGCTCCGGCAATGCCGGCGCGATCACGCCCAATCTCGACCGCTTCGCCGGGGAGGGCCTGCGGCTGACCGATTGCCACTCGGCCTCGAGCTGCTGTTCGCCGTCGCGCGCGGCGATCCTCACGGGCCAGACGCCCTAGCGCAACGGCGTGTTCACATGGATCCCCAAGGGGAGCCCGATCCACCTGCGGGCCGACGGCAACACGCTGCCGGCACTGCTGCGCGGCGTCGCCTACGACACCTGCCACGTCGGCAAATGGTACTTGAATGGCCTGTTCAACTCGCCGGATCAGCCGCAGCCCTCCGACCACGGCTACGACTGGTGGCTCGGCACGCAGAACAACGCCGCCCCGAGCCATGCGTTTCCGACTAACTTCGTCCGCAACGGCGATCCGAGTGGCTGCGTCGACGACTATTCGGCGCCCTTCATCGTCGGCGAGGCGGCCGAGTGGCTGCGTGGTCGGCCTGACCCCGCCACGCCGTTCTTTCTCACGGTGTGGATGCACGAGCCGCACTACCCGATCGCCTCGACGGAACGATACGACGCCCGGCACGCCGCGATCGACGACCCGGTGGAACGCACGTACCGCGCCAATGTGACGCAACTCGACGACGCCTTCGGCCGGCTCATGAAGACGCTCGACGAGCTCGGGCTCACGAAAGACACGCTGGTGATGTTCACCAGCGACAACGGGCCCGAGGGGGACGGCTCGACGACCCCCGCCCGCCGATCGGACAATCGACGGTGTGAGCCTGCTGCCGCTCTTTCGTGAGGGGACGATCTCACGCCCTGAGCCGCTGTATTGGCGGTGGGGTGGGAAGCTGGCTTATCGCGAGGGCGACTGGAAGCTGGTGGCCGACGATCCGCCGACCATGCCCAAGCTTTACAACCTCGCGGACGACCAAGCGGAGGCGGACGATCGCGCAGCCTCCGAGCCGCAGCGGCTCGCGGCGATGCTGGAGCGGCTCGCGAAGCACACCGCCGAGGTGGAGGCTGATGGGCCCGGGTGGTGGCGAACGGAGCCGATGAACGGACTGAACAAGAAGAATGACCGTCGCCCCGCGGGTGACGCACCAGACGGACGATGACGCCGCGACGGCCTACCAGTTGAGGCCGAAGCGGCTGCCCTGCGACTGGCCGCTGCTCGTGCCCCCCTTGAGCGGGCCACTCCGCTTCTTCGCGACCGGCGCCGCCGGGTTCTCCGGCTCCTCGGCTGCGGCCCCGCCGGCTGCCGCAGGCTTGCTCGCGACCGGCGCCAGGGCCTTGATCGAGAGCGACATCCGCTGCTCGTCGGGGTCGACCGAGATCACGCGACACTCGACCTCCTGCCCCTCGCGGGCCACGTCGGCGACGCTGCGGATGTGACGGGTCGCGAGTTCGGAGACGTGCACGAGCCCTTCGACGCCCGGCTCGAGTCTCACGAAGGCACCGAACTGGGCGAGGCGGCTGACGACGCCCTTCACCGTGGCACCGACGTGATACTTATCGGCGGCATGCTTCCAGGGGCTCTCGATCAGATCGCGGGCCGAGAGGCCGATCTTGCCTGTCTGCCGATCGACTTTCTTGACGATGACCCGCACCTTCTGCCCCTGCTGGAGCACGTCGGTCGCGCTCGCCACGCGATCCCAGGAGAGCTCGCTGACATGCACGAGGCCCTCGACGCCGTCGCCGATGTCGACGAAGGCCCCGAAGTCGCGGACCGAGCGGACGACGCCGTCGAGTTCGGTGCCCGGCTCGAGTGTTTCGAGAAGCTTGGCCTTGGCGTCGGCGGCCTGTTTCTCGATCACGGCCCGCCGCGAGAGAACGAGTCGCTGTGCCGCCGGCACGATCTCCGTGACCAGGCTGTCGAGCGTCTGGCCGACCAGTTCCTCAAGGTTTTCAATCCGCCACGTGCTCACGAGGCTCGCAGGCATGAAGCCGCGGAGTCCGGCCACTTCACACTCGAGCCCGCCTTTGTTGGCGGCCACCACGCGAGCCTCCACAATCATGCCGTTTTGGATTTGTGACCAGTCCTCGACGGCGATGGCCCGGTTGCCGAGAGCGACGTCGTAGAGATCATCGTCGTCGTTGCGGGAGCCGACCGACACCTCGATCGACTCACCCACCGCGGGAATGTCGATCCCCGCGTCGAAGAGGCCCGCGAGTTTCATCGCTCCCTGACGGCGGCCCCCCAGGTCGACAAACGCGGTGTCGGGGCCGATCGACAAGACCGTGGCCGTGACTCTCGTGCCGGGCTCGATCGGCATCTCGGCCTTCGCCGAGGCGCCCGAGGCCAGCAGGTCGTCGACGGCCACTCCCTCGAGTGCAGCCTCGAAGTCGGCCTCGAGTTCTTCGTCGAGCGCGGCGCGGATGTTGGGAACGGCCACGCGGCGTGCGGGGGGCAAAACGTCGGTGAACGACCGCGGCTTGTCGTCGCGGCGACGATCGCGGCGGCCGCGGCCTCCGTCCTCACGCTTCGGGCCGGCCGCCGATGTCGGCTCTGCCGCCGGCACGGGCGTGGATCCACCCACTGCTCCGGGCGCACTCACTGGAGCGGGCTGGCTGGAGCCCGGGGCGTCAGCCGTGGTGGTCGCGCTGGTCGTGCTGGACGTGGCCACCTGCGGCGGCGCGACGTATTCATATTTCGGCGCCAACGACGGCGGTTTCACGCCCGGCCGCTGGGTGCCGATCGGAATCCTTCGGGCCGTGGGGCCATCTGGAGAGTCGGTTGCGGGGTCCGCGTGGGCTGCGGCCGAAGGATCAGGAGAAGCGCTCGAAGTGCTCATGGAACGTCGCTTTCGGCGGCCGTCCTCGAAGGACGCAAGAGGAAGGACGCAAGAAGAGGGACGCAAAACCAGAAATGCGGGAAACAGGACTTGAACCTGCACGGTATTACTACCACCAGGCCCTCAACCTGGCGCGTCTGCCAATTCCGCCATTCCCGCGGCGATTGCAGGCCGTACGTCATCGAACATGACGCCCAGCCCCTGAGGATGCTTTACATTCTCGACCGGTTTGCCGGTCAGTCAAGCGGCCGCGTCGAAATGGCCTGCGGACGGAGCCCCCGCATCGCGGCCGCATCGACGGCCGTACGGGCTACGGTCATGAGCCCAAAGATAACGAGCGTCCAGGCGACGTCACCCACCGGCATCCACCGATAGAAGGGGAGGGCTGCGACGAGGCATTCGACCAACCCGGCGGCCGTCCGCGGGTAGTCTGCCGTGCACAGCCAGTGGGCGACGTTCGTCGTGCCATAAAACACGAGTGAACTCGCAAGGCTGCCGCCGATCACGGCCGTCCACTGCGGCTTGTCGCGGCCGAGCAGGCCGAAGCCACCCAAGAGCACCGGCCACGCGGTTGCCGCGAAGACGACCGCCGCCAGGGCCACGCTCCCATAGGATGGCAGGGCGAGATTGCTGATCGCGAGCGCCGCCAGGGGCACCGTGGCGGCGACGAGCACGTTGGGAAACACGAATCCCGCTGCCAGCGCAACGCCGGCGAGGGGGGTCGCGTGCCAGAGGGGCTCGCCATTCCACGACGGCTGCCAGAGCCGGCCGATCACGGCGACGGCGACGAGCGCTGTCCACGCACAGCCGAGCACAAGCGGCGAGTGCACCATAGGCGAGTGCAACGGGTGCCCAGCGGCCGGATCTCGTGAACGGCGGCTGGAAATCTGCTCCGGGTTCGTCATGGACGCTCTCAACCTCCCTGTGCCCAAGGATCACCGGCTGTGGCCGGGAAAAACTGCCGATACACTAACGGTTTTCAAGTCCTAGGCAAGCGAAACCGACGAAAGCACCCCGAAATGCCCGCCATCGCGAGGGATCTCGAGACGCTGGCCATCGAGCGGACCACGGACGGCTTCGTGGTGCTCGTCTGCAGCGTGCCGGACCATCGCCACAACGTGCTCACGCCGCGGGCGGTCGAGGAGTTGTCGCTCGTGCTCGACGACCTTGCCGCCGGGCCGCTGCCCCGGGGCGTCGTCATCCGGTCCGGCAGGCCCGGGAGTTTCTTCGCAGGTGCCGATGTCTCCCGGCTCGAATCGCTGCGGGCGCGGCCACCAGCGGAGATCGCTGATCTCTGCGCTCGCGGCAAGGCGGTGTTCGCCAAGCTCACCGCGACGTTTCCCACCGCCGCGGTGATCGACGGCGCTTGCCTCGGAGGTGGACTCGAACTCGCCCTTGCCTGCGACCTGCGGGTGGCGACTTCCGAGTCGCACACCGTTCTCGGACTCCCCGAAGTAAAGCTTGGCCTCCTGCCGGGCTGGGGAGGCACCGTCCGTCTGCCGAGGCTCATTGGGCCGGGCCCCGCTGTCGAACTCGCCGCCTCGGGCGAGAGCATCGATGCCGTCGCGGCCCTGCGACTCGGGATCGTCGACGCCTGTGTGCCGGCCGCGGTAGCCGTTGAATCGGCCTGCCAACTGCTGGCGCTCGGGACCGAGAAGGGCGGCATCGCCGCCCGCCGCCGCCGGCTCGCGGCGGCCGTCGACCTCGATCCGGCCGAACGCGACTTCCTCGAGGCGACGACGGCGGCAGTGATGCTCGGCCGGACGGGAGGCCACTACCCGGCGCCTCTCGCGATCCTCGAGACGATCCTGGCGGGCTTGGCCGTCGATGCGGCTGCCGCGTCGCAGATCGAGTCGGCCGCCTTCGCCACGCTCGCCGCCTCGCCGACGGCGGCCAACCTGCTGCGGGTGTTCATGATTGGCGAACGCAACCGGCGTGACTCCGGCGTCGGCAGCGATGTGGCGACCGCCCTGGAGACCCCTCCCGCGACGGCACCGGCCGTCATCGGTGCCGGGATCATGGGGGCGGGCATCGCCGCGAGCCACCTCCGCGCCGGATTTTCGCTGACGCTTGTCGACGTCAACGCGGAGTCGCTCGCCGCCGCCGTGCCGACGATCCTCGACGAGGCTTCGTGGAACCGTGCTGCCAAGCGGAGCAACGCAGCGCTGGCGGTGCAGTTTGCTGGTCGGCTGCGGACGGCGCAGGGGATGGCCGCGGTCGCGGAGGCCGACTTCGTGATCGAGAGCGTCACGGAACGGCCCGATGTGAAGCAGCTCGTGCTTGCCGAGATCGAGCACATGGTCGGGCCGACCACCGTGATCACGACCAACACCTCGACCAATCCCATCGCCCGGCTCGCCGCGGGGCTCGCCGACCCGACGCGATTCTGCGGGCTGCACTTCTTCAACCCCGTTCGCCGGATGACACTCGTCGAGGTCGTCCGCGGCCCCGCCACGAGTGATCGCACCGTGGCCGCCGCCGTGGCCCACGCGAAGCGTCTTGGCAAGTGCCCGGTGGTGGTCAACGACAGCCCCGGATTTCTCGTCAACCGGATCCTCATGCCCTATCTGCACGAGGCCGGCGAGCTGCTCCGCGAAGGGGTGGCGCCCGAGCGGATCGACCGCGTGGCCCGTCGCTTTGGGATGCCGATGGGACCGATCGAGCTCTACGACATGATCGGGCTCGACACCGCCTTCTATGCGGGGCTCGTGCTCAGCGCGGCCTATGGCGACCGCATCGAGGCCTCGCCCGTGATTCCCGCGCTGGTGAAGGCGGGGCGGCTCGGTCGCAAGACCGGTGCCGGCTTCTATCGCTATTCGGGGGCAGGCCAGCGGGAGCGAATCGTCGGCACCGACGAGACGGCCGCCGCGGCGATCGCGAGGTATGCGTATCCTCAGCGTGAGGCGAACGACCGCACGATCACCGACCGCCTCCTGCTGCCCATGCTCTTGGAGGCGCTGCGCTGCCTCGACGAGGGGCTCGTGCGCGACAGCCGCGACATCGACTTGGCCGTGATCCATGCCCTGGGATTCCCCGCGTTTCGCGGTGGACTGCTCGCCTGGGCCGATTCGCTCGGCGCCGTGGAGATCGTCCGGCGACTTGAGCCGCTCGGCCCTCTCGGCCCGCGGATGCATCCCACCGAGCGGCTGCTGACTCATGTCAAAAGCGGCCGGCCGTTCACGGAGTGAGAGTCATGGCTGACAACGCACCACGCAACGGCCGCGATCCGACGACCACACCCGTCATCGTTGCCTGCTGCCGCACCGCGATCGGCCGGGCGCATCCCGAGCGAGGGGTGTTTCGCCATGTGCGGGGCGATGAGCTGGCCGTGGCCGTCGTGCGGGCCGTCGTTGAGCGAAGCGGTGTCGATCCAAATACGGTCGAGGATGTCGTGCTCGGCGTGACGCAGCAGCGGGGCGAACTCGGCGGCAACGTGGCCCGCACGGTGGCGCTCATGGCGGATCTGCCGCTCGCCACCGCGGGCACGACGGTCAACCGGCTCTGCGGCTCGTCGCTCCAGGCCCTTGCCCAGGCCTGCCATGCGATCGCTGCCGGTGCCGAGAACGTTCAAGTGGTTGGCGGCGCGGAGCACATGCACCACCTGCCGATGGAATCGGCCATCGACATCCACCCTCGAGCCTTCACCCGGTCGAGCCGCGGCATACTCTCGATGGGGCTGACGGCCGAGCACCTTGCCGCAGCCCACGGCATCTCGCGGCGGCGTCAGGAGGAGTTTGCCCTTGCCAGCCACATCAAAGCCGCGCGGGCCGACGCGGAGGGGCTGTTCGACAACGAGCTCGTCCGGATGATCGGCCACGACGAGAACGGCGGCGTACTCGAGATCGTTCACGACCAGTCGGTTCGCGGCGACACGACTCTTGAGGCTATGGCGGCACTTGAGCCGGCCTTCCTGCCAAAAGTGGGGACGGTCACCGCGGCGACCAGTGCGCCGCTCAGCGATGGCGCAGCGGCCCTGCTCGTGATGTCGCAAGCCGAGGCTGTGCGGCAGGGGCTTCAGCCGCTTGCTCGCGTGGTGGCTACGGCTGTCGTGGGCGTGCCGCCGGCGGCGATGGGCACCGGCCCAATCGTCGCCACGCAAAAGCTATTCGCGCGGGTCGCGCCGCAAGGCATCACGCTTGCCGACATCGATCTTGTCGAACTCAACGAGGCCTTCGCCGCCCAGGCAATCCACTGCATCGACCTACTCGGTCTCGACCGAGAGCGGGTCAACGTCCGCGGCGGATCGCTCGCGATCGGTCACCCGCTCGGGGCCAGCGGCGCGAGGATCGTAACCACGCTCCTGCATGCCCTGTGCGACGGCGGGGGCCGGCTGGGCCTCGCCACGATGTGCATCGGGCTCGGCCAGGGCATCGCCGTGCTCTTTGAGCGGCTGGAGTAAGCGAGCCGTGATGCACCCAATCGCGCCGCCGCACAGTGAACCGAGTCTGCCGATGCAGGAGCACTCCCGGCGGGTGACGTCGCTGGTCGACCTGCTCGCGACGCTCGCGGCCGATGCTCACGATCGGCGGGCGATCGTCGATGGGCTGGCCGGAGACGCCGCCGCCTGGACC
Source organism: Planctomicrobium piriforme (assembly GCA_945869735.1). Lineage (GTDB taxonomy): Bacteria > Planctomycetota > Planctomycetia > Pirellulales > UBA1268 > QWPN01. The sequence goes on along the minus strand of CAMBPQ010000059.1, from coordinate 4,755 downwards.
TGGGGCGACGTCATCGCAGCCGCCAGTCAGCTGGCCGATGGCCTCGCCACCGCGGGCTTCGTGCGGGGCGACCGTGTTGTCCATGTTGGGCCGCACTCACCCGACTGGATCGTCGTCGATCTGGCCTGTGCCCTGGCCGGCGTCGTGCATGTGGCGCTCCATGCCGATGCGGGGCGTGATGAGCATCTCGCTCAGCTCGATTGGCTCGAGCCTCGCGGCGTGGTCTTCTCGGGAGCTCGCGGCCCGGGCGGCCTGACACCCTCCGACGTGGCTCGGCGGATCGTGATCGATCTGTGTGCCGGGGGTGCGCATGCCGGGGCTGGCCTTGCCGCCGGTAACTGGCGGTCGCTGGCGGCGCAGCCAGCCCTGCTGCGGGCCACGGTCGATCGTCAGGCGGCGGCCTGCGATCCCGAAGCCTGCGCCACGATCCTTCTTTCGTCCGGCACGACGGGCCTGCCGCATGGCGTGATGCACTCGCAGACGTCGCTGGTCGCTAACGCGATTGCAGCAGCCGAGATGTTTCTCGACGATCCGCGGGACGTGCGGCTCTCGTGGCTGCCGATGAGCCATGCGCTCGCCCGCACGGGTGACCTCTACACGGCGATGGTCCGTGGCGGCTGCCTCAACGTCGTTCGCGAGCGAACCAGCGTGCTCGAGGCCTGTCGGACGTTGCCGCCGACGGTGATTCTCGGGGTGCCGGCGTTCTTCGAGCGGCTCGAACGCGGCGCGGTCTCCGGGCGGATCCCAGACCTGCAGAAAGGTCTCGGCGGAGCAGTCCGCGTGTGCGTGTCGGGGGGCGCACCGCTCCGACTTCGGACGGCGGAGTTTTTCAAGCGCCGGGGCGTGCCGCTCGTCGAGGGCTATGGGCTGGCCGAAGCCGGTCCGGTGGTGGCGCTCGGCAATCCGCGGATCGCGCGGCCGGGCATGATCGGTCCGCCCGTGGCAGGCGTCGAGGTGAGGATCGACACGCGGAGCGAGTCCTACGGGCAGTTGCTCGTCAAGACACCGAGCAGGGCGCTGGGCATCATCGACCCGGCCGGGGCGCCGGGGCTTCAGGGCGCAGCCGACGGCTGGCTCGAGACCGGCGACCTCGCCACGATCGACGAGGCAGGGCACATTCAGATCACCGGCCGGCTCCGCGACACACTCGTGCTCGCCACGGGCGTGAAGATTCCGCCCGCGGCCGTCGAGGCCGTGCTCGCGGAGGACGAAGCGGTCGCGCAGGTGTGTGTCGTGAGCGCGGCCGGGGCACGGCCCGTTGCCCTCGTGGTGCCGGAGCCCGATGTGCTGCGGGCGGCGATCCGCCGGATGGGCTTGCGGGTCTTCAGTCGACGGCAGGCCCTCAGGCATCCGCGGGTGCTTGAGTGGCTCGCGCGGCGGCTCGCGCGACGACAGCGCGGCCTGCCGAGATCATGGCGGGTCGCGTCTTACGCGCTCGTGGGCCGCGCCTTCGATGCTGCGCATGGTGAGGCGACTGAGTCGCTCAAGATCCGGCGCGACGCGATCACCGAGCACTTCGCCGACATGATCGCGCGGGCGAGCGGGGACCATGCGCCGGCTGGCAAGCCACCAAAGCCGGCCGCGCCTGCGTTGCCGCGAGACGATTCCTGGCTCGCTGGAGCGGTGTGGCGCGGTGACGATGGTGGCTTCGCCGCCGCGGCCGCACGGGGAGCAGAACCGCTGCCTGGCACGATTGAGGCCATCCTCGATCGCACCGGCGAGGAGATCGCCCAATTGCGAAGTGATCGACTGCTTTACGAACCGCTCGTCGCGCCGGCGGGGGCCGCGGCCCCGATCGATGACGCACCCCCCGCGCCGACGGGCACCTTCTCCGCGCAGGCCGAGGCGGCGCTCGGCGAGGCCGGCCTGTGGGGGCTTGCTGTGCCTGAGGCCCATGGCGGCGCCGGCGGGTCGATGCTCGATCTGGCTCGTGCGATCACGCGGGTGGCGGCCGATGTTCCGACGGCGGCGGGGATGCTCGCCGTGCATTCGTCCATCGGTGCGGTGGCGGCCGTCACCGGCTTCGGTAGCGGCGAGCAGCGGGCGCGGCTGCTTCCAGCCCTCGCTGCCGGCCAGCCACTGTCGATTTTCGCTGCCACGGAATCCGACGCGGGCTGCGACCTCGGACGGGTGCAGACGGTGCTCAACCGCAGCGCGGGCCGCCTCGTGCTCACGGGCACCAAGATGTTTATCACCGGGGCGACCCACGGACGGCTCGTGAAGGTGCTTGCGGTGCTCGACGGCCGACCGGTGGTGGCGCTCGCGCGGCTCCCTGAGGCCGACACGCCGACCTTTCGGCTGCGGCGGTACGCGCTGCATCCGCTCAAGCACGCCCACAACGCGGCCCTCGAGTTCACCGGTTTCGAGATCGCACCTGAGGACGTGCTCGATTCCGGGCCGTCGGGTGACGCGATGCGGATCATCTGGCACGGCCTGAATCGGGGACGTGTCGCGCTTGCCGCGCAGGCCGCTGGTACGCTGCGGCTCCTGCTCGCCCAAGCCCGCGACCACGCGGCCCGTCGCATCACGTGGAATCAGCCCATCGGATCGCGGCAGTTGATCCAGGGACGGCTGGGCAGAATTGCGGCGTCGATTGTGGCCTCAGATGCCCTCGCTGGGTGGGCCGCGTCGGCGATCGATGCGGGCCAGAGCGGCGAGTGGGAGGCGATCGCGGCGAAGGTGGTCGCCAGCCACTGTGTTCGCGATGCCGCCATCGACGCGCTGGGCGTGCATGGCGGTCGCGCATTTCTGGTGGGTCATCCGCTCGGTGACTCGCTGCACGATCACTTCGCCGTCACGGTCTACGAAGGCGAGAGCGATCTGCTCGGGCTGGCGCTCTTCAAGGGAATCGCCAAACGTCACCCGCTCGCCGCGGTCGGCCGTGAGGCCGCCGCCTGGCGGCGGGCCGGTGAGTGGCTCGCGTGGCGGGTGGCCAGTGCCGCCGGTCGTCAGACACAGGATGCAGCGATCCTCGATCGTCGCCTCCGCGACCATGCCCGGGCGGCTCGGCAAAGCCTCCTCGTGACCGCCCGCCGCATCGACGGAGCCACACGGCGGCACGGGCGGGGCCTCGCTGAGCGGCAACTGGAAATCGGCCAACTCTCCGCAGACGCCCGAGATGCCGTGAGCGTGCTGGCCGTAGCCCACTATGCCGATGCCGCCGGTGACGACCGACTCCTGGCCCCGGCAGACGTCTGGTGTCGGCTAACGCTCGCCCGAGTCCGCGGCCGCCGGCCTGCAGGAGACGACTTGTCGGCCGTCGCTGGGGCTGGGGCCCAGGTGATGGCTGAGGCCGGATTCTGACCGGGGGCAGGGGTCAGGAAAACTGGCCCGGGGTTGCCCGTGCCTGCGCGTCAGACGTTCACTGCGATGGGCATCGCGCCGCGTCGGCGACGCCTGACTCGAGATCGCCCGCGCGGCCGTTCCCCTCCGATGCCGCATCAAAGGCCCGCTCAAGGAGAGCGCTGCGTTACGGGAGCAGCGGGATGGTGCGGTTCTTCGTCTTCGACTCAAGGATCACGGTCTTCACAGCACCCCTGCGGAGTAGCCGTTCGCATCACGCGGGTCTGCGGAGTGCTCCCTCGGCATGAGTCAGGCTGCGACGCGAGCGGACGGCCCGTCGCTGCCGCCCGTTAGCTGTGGAGCCAGTCCCTGCCGTCGCATCTCTGCCCAGTCGGCCTCGCTCGGCTTCGCCATGGTTCCGAATACGTAGTCACCGACAAGAAGGAAGACGTTGAAGTTCTTATCGGGATAGCGATGGTGGAGGTAATGGTGGCGGGCGAGCCGCTTGAAGAGCCGTGACTTTGAGAAAAACGTGCCTCGCGGCTTGTGCATCTCCAGGTGGACGAGGTTCCACGTCATGTGATGCAGACAGACCACCACCGGAAACATGATCGCACCAACGGTCGTGAACGGGGCGAGTACGAGCGTGAGCGGTAGTGACTCGAGCAGACCTTCGAAGGGGTTCAGGCGGATGCCCCGGTCCTCCCCGTGCGGCACGGGTTCGTCATGAAACTCCTTGCGATACTGCGTGTGATGTTCGACGGCGTGGCTCATGAACATCTTGATGCGCGGCTTCAGATCGCGGATCCAGGCCATCCGGGGCTTCTTGTGCATCAGCCGGCAGTGCACCTGGTGTTCGATGAGCGACATCACCACGGCCAACGCCACGAACCAGGCGACAACCTGCAAAAAGAGCGGCATTTTTTTTGGCCCCGGGATGGGGTTCCGAACGGCTCGCGCATCGGTCAAGAGTCTGGCGACCCCCGGGCCGCAGGGGGGGAATACCAAACGAGAGCCCATGGTGTCAGGGCCATTTCCTGCCGCGGGGCCCGCGGACTGAAAAGAGGAGGTTTTTAGCCGTCTCTTGCCGGAAAACGGCACTCGCAATCGGGAACGTGGCGAAGCGGAGCGACCCTGTGACCGGTGCGCATGTCGGGGCCGAGCGTGAAAAACCGTCCACTGAGTGGCGGTTTGGGAAGCGTTGCGGCATCACGGAACGGCCTGCGGGGCCGCCAGCGGATCGACTATCCGCCCGATCGGCCGCTCGTCACCCGGCAAACGATTGCCCAAGTGCCAGTGACCGTCCTATCCTTTTGGTCCATCCGGGTTTTCATGGGCAGAGCGGTAAACGGCCGCCGCGCAGGGCGATCACATCTGTGGTCTGGACGGGTTTTGTGGAGCGGGAGCCACCAGGCCTTTGAGCGTCCGCGGGCGAACCAATCCGGCACCGTCTCGATGCGACCCGGATACCCC
>CAMBPQ010000058.1 GCA_945869735.1 Planctomicrobium piriforme | reverse complement strand
GGCATGCCCACCACGCCTACGACGAGATACGCCTGCCGTACCTGCAGCACGCCGCAGCGGATCTCGACGAGCGTGCCTACCGGCACGCTGCGCCGGCATTCCATCGACAGCACGCGACGGAGCATCAGGTTGGCCGCCGGCCCGGCGGCCCGGCTCCCCGTGGCGTAGGCCGCCTCGAGCGCGTAGCGCAGCAGGCTACCGGCATAGAGCGTGCCGTGGTGGTTGGCGTCGGCGGGCAGGACGAGCCGGTGGCTCGTGGTTTCAGTGGCCATGGATGGCTGGCCGGCGGTCAAGCCGACCGGCGGGCATAGGTCGGGTCGATCTTGGCGAGCTCTTCCTGCACCGCCGTGATCGTGCGACGGATCTGGTCGGGCGTGTGCCGCGACGTGATGCAGAACCGCAGCCGGGCCGCGCTCTCCTCCACCGCGGGATAGAGGATCGGCTGCACGTTGATGCCCCGCGTGAAGAGGTTGCGGGAGAGCCGCAGGGCATTCATCGAGTTGCCGAGAATGATCGGCACGATCGCCGAGCCGCCCGAGGGGCCCGTGTCGAGGCCAGCGTCCTTGGCCAGTTGCAGGAAGAGCCGGGCGTTGGCGTGGAGCCGTTCCACCCGTTGCGGCTCGCGCTGCAGGAGCCGTAGGGCGCCGAGCGACGCACCCGCCGCCGCCGGAGGCAGGCCAACCGAGTAGACGAAGCCCGGCACCGTGTACTTGAGCCAGCGGATGAGCGTGCTGGAGCCGGCGATGTAGCCACCGCAGCTGCCGAACGCCTTCGAAAGCGTGCCCATCCAGATGTCGACGTCCTCGGGATTCACCCCGTAGTGCTCGCCGATGCCACGGCCACGGACACCCATCACGCCGACCGAGTGGGCCTCGTCGACCATCAGGAGCGCCTTGTGCCGTTTCGCGAGGCCGATGAACTTGGGCAGCTCGGAGTAGTCGCCGTCCATGCTGTAGATGCCCTCGATCACGACGAGCACGCGGCGATACTGGTTGCGCATCTGGGCGAGCAGCTTCTCGGCAGCGTCAAAATCGTTGTGCGGAAATGGCCGGCGGCGGGCGCCCGAAAGGAGGGCTCCCTGCAGCAGACTATTGTGGGCCAGGGAGTCGTACAGCACGAGGTCGCCCGGGCCGACGACGTGGCCGATCACCGTCTCGTTGGTGGCGTGGCCTCCCACGAACGTGACGGCGTCCTGCGTGCCGATGAACCGGGCGATCTCCCGCTCCAGTTCCTGGTGGATCGTCTTCTCGCCCGACACGAGGCGGCTCGCCGACACGCTCGTGCCGAACCGGTCGATCGCCGCCTTTGCCGCCGCGGCCACCTCGGGTTCGCCCGACATGCCGAGGTAGTTGTAGGTTGCCCAGCTGACCATCTCCCGGCCGCCGATCGTGGTGCGGTCGTTCGTGAGGCCCTCGTGGATCGTGAAATAGGGGTTTTCGAGGCCCGCCTCGCGAATCGTCGCCAAGTTTTGCTCCAGTGCACGGACCTCCGGAAACTGCGCGATGTCCCAGACGTCGGCACCGATCTCGACATCCATCCGGACGGACTGCGCGGACGGCTGCTTCGCCGCGGCCGGCATGTAGTCGATGATTGCCTCGGTGACCTCGCGGCAGGTTTCGATCTGCGGCAGGACCTGCTCAGGAAAGCGGGCGCCATAGGTCTCCTCGAGGCTGGCGACGATCTCCATCCGCTCCAGCGAATCGAGGCCAAGTTCGACGATGTTGGTGTCGAGCGCGAGTTCGCCGGCTCGGTCCTTGGCGATCCGGCGGACATGGTCGAAGACCGTTTGCACGATTTCCGGCGGGAGGTCGCGGTGGGGACGGTGTGCCCGCGTCGCGTCGCCCACGGGCCGCTGCCGCGCCAGTCGAGGCAGGCCTGAGCTGGCCGGGGCAGAGGGCGCTGCCTGAGCCAACCAGCCGATGTGCCGCTCGACGACGACCAGCGTGTTGTCGAGGAACTGCTTCTTGCAGGCACGCCGCTGGATCTTGCCGCTGGAAGTCTTCGAAATGCTGTTGGGCCGGACGAGCACGATGGCCTCGACGGCAACCTCGTGGTCGCGGGCGAGTTTGCTGCGGATGGCGTCGAAGGCCGCGGCAAGGTCTGCAGGCTCCCGCTTGCCGCGCTCGATCTCGGCGACCACCACCACGCGCTCGCGGTCATCGATGTCGACCGCAAACGCCGCCACCGAGCCCGCCCGGATGAGGCTGCTCGCCTCTTCGACGGAATGCTCCAAATCCTGAGGGTAGTGGTTGCGGCCGCGGATGATGATCAGATCCTTGAGCCGGCCGGTCACAAAGAGTTCACCCGAGTCGAAGAACCCGAGGTCACCGGTGCGGAGGTAGGGTCCGACATTGGGTCGCCACTTGGCGACCGCCCGGGAGTCGACGTCGGGCTGGGCGAGCATGGCGCCGAAGGTCGCCTGCGATTCGTCGGGACGGTTCCAGTAGCCCTGCGCCACGCTGGGGCCACTCACCCAGATCTCACCGACGCGGCCCGGGGGCAACGGCTCGGCGGTCTGAGCATCGACGATCAGCACATCCTGACCATCGAGTTCGCGTCCGCTGCCGACCAGCCGCCGCGTTCCAGCGGCTTTCGCAGGCCGCGACTGAGCGGTGCCGGTCTCGATCGAGGCCGCATCGAACGAACGGGTCACGGGCTGCTCGAACTTCATCCCGCCGGTGACCAGCAGAGTGCTTTCGGCGAGGCCGTAGCACGGAAAGAAGGCCTCGCGGCGGAATCCGCACGGGGCAAAGGCCTCGCAAAACGCGTCGATCGTCTCGGCGCGGACCGGTTCGGCCCCGTTGAAGGCCAGCGACCAGCTGGAGAGGTCGAGCGTGGCCCGCTGCTCGGGCGTCGTCTTCCGCACGCAGAGTTCGTAGGCAAAGTTCGGGCCGCCACTGATCGTGGCCCGGTAGCGCGAGATCGCCTGCAGCCAGCGGAGCGGTTTTTGCAGGAATGCCACAGGCGACATGAGCACGTTGAACTTGCCGCCGTAGAGCGGAACGAGGATGCCGCCGACCAGGCCCATGTCGTGGAAGCTCGGCAGCCAGAACACACTCGACTGGCTCCGCGTCACCTCAAATGCCTGCATGATCCGCAGCGAGTTGTGGAGCAGGTTCTCGTGCGAGAGCATCACTCCCTTGGGCGTGCCGGTGGAGCCGCTCGTGTACTGCAGGAATGCGAGCGTGTCGCCGTCGATGTCGGGGCGGCTCCAGCGGTCGGCCCAGCTGGGCTCCAGTTCGCTGTCAACCTTCCAGACGAGATGCTCGAGGCTCGGGGCGGCCGCCCGCAGGGCATCGAAGCGGTCGAGCACGTCGCGGGTGGTGAGAGCGACGGAGGCGTCGGCATCGGAGGCGATCGCCTCGATCCGCTCGACCGACCGATTCTTCCGCGGCGGGTAGGCGGGCACGGCGATGGCACCGCCGTAGAGACAGCCCATGAACGCGGCAATGAAGTCGAGGCCGGACGGATAAAGCAGGAGCACCCGCTTACCCACCATCCCCCGGTCCATCAGCCAGGCGCCCACGGCCCGGGCCCTCCGGTCGAGCTGGGCATAAGAGATGTTGAGTTCTTCGTGCTCGCCATCGACGAGAAAGGTGAAGGCCCGGTCGTGGGGTCTGTAGGCGGCCCGCTGCCGCAGCAGGTCGACGATGGTGGAGGCGAACGACGCCTCGGTCGTGGGAGTTGGAATCACGCGCAGACGGCCTCCAGCCTCGGTTTCCCTGTCGTGAGCCAACGCCCCAGAGGCCGGCTCAGACCCGACCTAGGAATCTCGGCAGGAAGACCTCAGGAACCCACAGTTTAGCCGTCCGGTCCAGACAACCGGAAATTGCGGACGGACCGGTGAAGACGCTGTTTTTTCGCGATGTGCGTGGTTTCAGGCCGAGTCCCTGCGGGTCGTAACGATCCTTCGGTCCGCCGGCAGTGCCCTCAAAAAGCCCGGAGCGCGAGCGACGGGTATACGGGTGGCGACTTCGGCGGTCGCGGGGAGCGGGTTGGGTTGGGGGCCGTCTTCCCGGCGCTCGCGCTTGGGGCTTCCTGGCGGGCCATCGTCAGCCCGCTGCGTCGAAGGCCCCCACGAGCCTGACGAAGTCGTCAGGCGGAATGTCTTCGGCCCGGGCGTTGGGCGGCAGACCGAGCGTCGTATAAACCCGCTCGACGGTGGCGTGGGCGGCCTCGGTCTTCTTGCCGCCGGCCATCCGCAGCAGGATGCCGCGGAGCACCTTGCGGCGGTGGCAGAACACTTCGCGGACAAACTCATGGAATCGGGCCAGGTCGCCGATTGCAGCGCGGCGTTCGGGCTCGACATCGAGCCGCACGATCGCCGAGTCGACCTTCGGCCGCGGCCAGAACACACTCGGCGGCAGGATGCGGACGATCTCGCCGCGACACTGGGCGCCGATCCAGACCGAGAGCGCGTTGTATGAGCTGGTGCCGGCCGCGGCCGTCATCCGCTCCGCCATTTCCCGCTGCACCGTGACAACCGCCGCGTCGAAGGGGCGGGGCAGGGCGAGGAGGTTCGAGATCACCGGCGTAGCCACACAGTAGGGCAGGTTGGCCACGAGGAGGAAGCGACCGCGCGGGGAGGCGGCACGGGCCGTGTCGAGGGCCTTGAGTATCTCCGGTGCGAATCGGTGCTTGCTCGCCAAGACGTCGCCTTCGACGAGCGTCACGTTGTCGCGCTCGATGAGCCGGTCGCGTGCCAGTTGGGCGAGGCGGGGATCGATCTCTGCTGAGACGACGCGGGCCGCAGCCGCGGACACCCGCTCGGTGACCACGCCAGTGCCGCAGCCTACCTCCAGCACGACGTCGGCCGGCTCGATCTCCGCCGAACGAACGAGCAGGTCGATCAGGTTCAGGTCGACGAGAAAGTTTTGTCCCTTGCGGGTGTCGATTCTGAAGCCGACCTGCGAGAAGAGTTGCTTCAGATAGGCCGTCGTCTGGCGGGGTTGCGGCACGGCGGTGGGAGATTCGTGTTCGTGCATCATGAGGAGTGGCGAGCTGCCAGCCAACGGTCAACGTATTTGAAGATGATGTCGGTCTCGAGGTTCACACGATCACCGATGGCGAGCGAGCCCAGCGTCGTGCATGCGAGCGTGTGGGGGATCAGGGCCACGCTGAACTCCGTCGGCGAGACGTCGACCACGGTGAGGCTGACGCCGTCGATGGCCACCGAGCCTTTGCCCGCCATCTGCGCGAGGAGCGGGGCAGGGGCTTCAAACCGGCACGTGATCCAGTCGCCCTCTTCAACGCGGGACGCAAGCCGGCCCATGCCGTCGACGTGACCGGTGACGAGGTGGCCGCCGAGCCTATCGGAGAGCTCGAGCGAGCGTTCAAGGTTGATGGGGTCGCCCGCCTTGAGGCCGCCGAGAGTCGTGCGGGAGAGTGTCTCAGGACCAAGTTGAAAAGCCAGCTGCGAGCCCTCGATCCACACCACCGAGAGGCAGCAGCCGCTCGTGCAGATGCTGTCGCCGACCGAGGCGTCGGCCGCGATACGACCGGCGTCGACGACAAGCCGCAGGCCAGGGGGCTCGGGGACGGCGGCAGCGACACAGCCGAGCGATTCGACGAGGCCGGTGAACATAGAGCGGCGATCAAGGAGCGACGGGCGAAACCTTCGAGAATACCTGCAATGCGGGGTAGGGGACAGCCGCCCTCTTTCCGCCCTGTTGAGATCGCATCCGGATGACGTGGAGCGACGACGTGGCAAGCCAGGGGACGAGGTGAGAGGGTCGGCGAACGCTCCAGGAGCGCCTGAGCCGCCGCGGCGATAGAGCGACGAGACTTTTGCCCCCCTCGAGCCGGCGATCCACCAAAGTCGGATACTTTCGAGCCCTTGCTTCGCGGTGCGCCGCTGGCACAATGCGACTGCTTTGGTCCGACGTCTGGCTGCCCATCGGCCGCCAACCGCCGCCCTGCCCCGAGCATCACTCCCACACGCGAGGTCTTCATGTCCACGATTGTCGACGTCCACGCCCGCCAAATTCTCGACAGCCGCGGAAATCCGACGATCGAGGTCGACGTGGCGCTCGCCGACGGGGCGAGCGGTCGCGCGGCGGTGCCATCAGGTGCGAGCACCGGTGCCCACGAGGCGTGGGAGAAGCGGGACGGCGACAAGGATGTCTACCTCGGCAAGGGCGTGCTGGAGGCGGTTGAAAACGTCAACACGCGAATCGCCGAGGAACTGGAAGGCTGCGACGCCCTCGACCAGACAACCGTCGACGAACTGATGCTCGAACTCGACGGCACGCCCAACAAGAAGGCGCTCGGTGCCAATGCGATCCTCGGCGTGTCGCTCGCCGTGGCCCACGCGGCGGCCGAGCACTGCGGCCTGCCGCTCTACCGCTACCTTGGCGGTGCGACCGCCAGGCTCCTGCCTGCGCCGATGATGAACATCATCAACGGCGGTGCCCATGCCGACAATCCGCTCGACGTACAGGAGTTCATGGTGATGCCGTTGGGCTTCGACACCTTTGACGAGGCCCTGCGGGCCGGGGTCGAGACCTTCCATGCCCTCAAGAAGGTGCTCAAGGACAAAAAACTCTCGACGGCCGTCGGCGACGAAGGTGGCTTCGCGCCGCACATCGGCACCTGTGCCGAGGCCCTGGAGGTGATCCTCGCCGCGATCTCAAACGCCGGTTACAAGGCGGGCGAGCAAATGGCGATCGCGCTCGACTGCGCCGCGACGGAGCTCTACGACGCCAAGACCGGCACCTACACGATCGAGGGCACGAAGCTCGACTCGGCCGGCATGGTTGACTTCCTGGCGAGCCTCGCCAGCCGGTATCCAATCGTGTCGATCGAGGACGGCTGTTCGGAGGACGATTGGAAGGGCTGGAAGCTGATCAGCGAGAAGCTCGGCGAGAAGGTGCAACTCGTGGGCGACGACCTGTTTGTGACCAACTCCGAGCGGCTCGGACGCGGCATCGCCGAGGGCGTGGCCAACAGCATCCTCGTGAAGGTCAACCAGATCGGCACGCTCACCGAGACGATCGCCGCCGTGCAACTCGCTCACCGTGCGGGCTACACGTCGATCTCGAGCCACCGCAGCGGCGAGACCGAAGACGCGACGATCGCCGACCTCGCCGTCGGCCTCTCGACGGGTCAGATCAAGACGGGCTCCGCATCGCGGAGTGACCGGATCGCGAAGTACAACCAGTTGCTCCGCATCCAGGAGTCGCTCGGCGACGGTGCCATCTATGCCGGTCGTGACGTCCGCGCCCGCTGGCCTGGGGTGTGCTAGAGCAGATCTGCCTTTGGTGGAGCGGCGAGCCGGCGATCCACCAATCGAATGCGCTCGAAGACGGTATGGGCGGCTGCGGTGATCCTGTGGTGTGGGTCGGGGTTGCCCCTGCCCTTGTCGCCGGACGTTCGCTTCGGCCTTCGTGGCCTTCGCTCACTGCGTGCTGGCTGCGCTTCGCCATCCTGGCTTCGCTGGCCAGCAAGCCCTGCGACAAGGGCAGGGGCAACCCCTTGTGAGATGCGTGATCGTTGAAGCCTGCGCCGCGCTCAGATCCTTGAAGTCTGTGTCAGGTGGTGGGCTCGGCGGTGTGCCGTGGAAAGGTCGTCCGCATCACCTCAAGAAACTCCTCGCGGGTGACGACGCGGGAGATCTTCCCGCGGAAGTCTCGGGCGCCTGGCAGACCCTGCGCGTAAGAACAGGCAAACTTTCGCATCAGGAGCGTGCCCCGCTCGACGCCGAAACGTTGGCAGACGAGGTCGTAGTGGTGAAGCACGAGCTCCTGCTGTTCGTCGAGCGTGGGATCGCGGGGCGGGATCTCACCGCGGAGGAGGGCGGCGACCTGCGCGAAGATCCAGGGTTTGGCGACCGCCTCGCGGGCGATCATCACCCCGTCGACGCCGCTCTCGCGGAGCCGGCGGACGGCAGTCTCGGCCGAGTCGATGTCGCCGTTGCCCACGATCGGCATGCGCGACACGCTTCGCTTCACCTCCGCGATCGCGTCCCAGTCGGCCTGACCCTTGAAGAACTGTGCCGCAACGCGGCCGTGAACGGTGAGGCACGAGGCCCCCGCTTCTTCGATCCGCTGCGCGACCTCAACACCGGTACGGCACGAGTCGGAGCAGCCGAGCCGGATCTTGGCCGTGACGGGCACGCCGTCGCAGGCCTCGACCACACGGCGGACGATCACGCCGACACGGTCGGGATCGCGGAGAAGCCACGATCCGCTGTGGGCCTTCTCGGTGACCTGCCGCACGGGGCAGCCGAAGTTGAGGTCCACGACGCTGACCTGAAAATCCTTCGCCAGCCGGCGGCCCACTGCGGCGAGATTGTCGGGGTCGTTGTCCCACATCTGCACGGCCAGCGGCCGCGGCTCGTCGCGTACGCCCCACAGCCGGTCGGGGTGCTCGCCGCGGTTGCTCTCGAGCCAGATCGCACTCCGCGCCGCGATCATCTCCGTGGCGAGCAGGCCGGCGCCGCCGAACTCCCGCACGATCTGGCGGTAGGCGAAGTTGGTGTAGCCGGCCATCGGCGCCTGGAGGATCGGCGGGTCGACGACGACTGAGCCAATGGCGAGGGGGGCGTGTTTCTCGGCAGCGGTCGTGGCCGCGTGTTCAGCGATCATGGCACCAGCGTACCACTCGTCGCGGGCCGTGAAGGAAGAGGTGGTGCCGGGGGCGGCTGCCGCCACTGGATCGGGGTCCCGATGAGCATCGAGACAAACCGGTCGTCGGGCACCGAGAGATCGGCGACGGCCATCGCGTATTCGGCGATGTCGAGGTTGTAGGCCTTCGTGGCCTGGAGAAACTCCCCCTGCTGGCTCACGAGTGCAGCGTGGGCGGCGATCACGGCTTCGATCGGGCGGTTGCCTTTGGCGTGATCTGCCTCCGCCATCGCCATCGCCGTGGCGGCCGCGCGGACGGCGGCGGCACGTGATTCGAGCGCTTCGTGCCGGGCCGGCAGCGTGCGGGCGATCGTCCGCACCCGCCCGGTGGCCGTGCGGGTGGCGAAGATGGCATCGAAGTGGGTCTGATAGGGGCCGGCGAGCGGCCGGTCGACGGGCCAGGGTAGCGGCTCACCCAGCGGCAGCCGTGCGAGATCGACGAGTTCCTGCTGCATGCCGCCGAGGTGGGCCCGCGCGTCGGCGAGGTCGGCCTTGGCCGCGGCCGTGGCCACGTCGAGCGTGGCGCGATCGTGGTGATCACCCCCCGGCGCGATCATCTCGAGTTGCTCGATCGCCGCGGTGCAGCAGCGAACCGAGGCGTAGGCGGCCGAGACCTTCCAGTAGGCCTGCGTGATCCAAAGCCGGCGCGACGTGTCGCCTGACCGCACGAGTGCCTCGAGTAACTGCAGCGGTCGCGAGTAGAGATCAGTCTCTCCCGCGGGCTGCGCTTCCGTGCCGGGGCGGCCGACGAGCGGCTCGAGCAACTCCCCGAGGAGCACGGCGGAGTCACTGGGCGCCGGCTCCGCCGCCGGAGGAACCGCGGGGACCGCTGGTGTGTCATCGCCCCACGCGGCGGTCAACGACCCGCAAACCAGGAGTGTGAGCAGGCATGCCATCTTCATGCCAGCAGACTCACACACCCTACCCATCGGAGTCAATCGCAGCCCAGGACGTTCATGACGGCGAGTCGAGATAGGGATCCTGGCTCATCTGGATGTGGGCCTCGTTGCGTTGCCGCTCGACGTATTCAAGAATTCGCCGTTGCCGACGGTGACGGGCCTCGACCCGTTGCTGCGCCCGCTTGAACGTGCGGAGGAGCGGTTCTGGGTGGCCACCGAGCCGCGAGCGGATGCCGGCGGCGATCCGCTTGGCCCGCGCGGGCCCGAAGCCCTGGATCAGGATGTCGTCGTCCAGAGCGACGCATTGCCGCCAGGTGCCGGGGTCGCCCTGCCGTCCGCAGCGGCCCACCAACTGGCGGTCGATCCGCGCCGAGTCGTGCAGTTCGGTGCAGATGACATGCAGGCCGCCGATTTCGGCAACGCCCTCGCCGAGTTTGATGTCGGTGCCGCGGCCGGCCATGTTGGTGGAGACGGTGATCTGGCCACGCTGGCCCGCCTGAGCCACGATCTCGGCCTCCTTCTCGATGTGCCGCGCGTTGAGCACCACGTGGCGGAGGCCAGCGGCTTCGAGCAGCCGCGAGAGTTCCTCCGACTTGTCAATCGACCGCGTGCCGATGAGCACTGGCCTGCCGAGGGCATGCAGCTCGGTAATCTCCACGACGATGCGGCCGAACTTCTCTGCTTGGTCGGCACAGACCATCGCGGGCAGTCGCTGCCGGATCGCGGGCTTGTTGGTCGGCACCACGGCCACGGCCACGTCGTACGTGCGGGAGAGTTCGCCGGCGCTCGTCGCGACGGTGCCCGTCATGCCCGCCAGGTGGGGCCAGCGGGCGAAGAGGTCCTGGATCGTGATCCGAGCCGCATGTCCCGAGGGGACGGTCACCTCGATTTCTTCCTTCGCCTCGACAGCCTGGTGGAGGCCGTCCCTCCACGTCCGGCCCTCGGCAGCGCGGCCGGTGAACTCGTCGATGATCACGATCTTGCCATCGCGGACCACGTACTGTCGGTCACGGCCGAAGAATCGGAGGGCGCGGAGGGCCCGCTCCACGGCATCGTAGATTTCGAGCAGGCTGACCGAT
This sequence comes from Planctomicrobium piriforme, assembly GCA_945869735.1. Classification (GTDB taxonomy): domain Bacteria; phylum Planctomycetota; class Planctomycetia; order Pirellulales; family UBA1268; genus QWPN01. The sequence continues at coordinate 8,944 of CAMBPQ010000058.1, read as the reverse complement.
TCGAGCTCGGGCGGACGATTGAAGGCCCGCACCCGGCTGCGGCCGCGGCCCAGCAGTTCGCAGGTCTGCTTCTGCACGTCCTGCTCGAAGTCGTCGTCTGGATCGAGCGCGGTCGCCGCGAGCGCCGCGTAGCGGAACAGCGCCTGCTCGACGGCCTGAGCCTCGCCTGGGGGCGACGCGATGATCAGCGGCGTGCGTGCCTCGTCGATCAGCACGTTGTCGGCCTCGTCGACGAGCGAGAACCAGAACGGCCGCTGGAGAAGTTTCGTGGAGCCGGTGGCCGAGCCGCCGGTGAGCGTCGCGCCCAGGTCGCGGTTGCCCTCGTCGAGTTGCCGTTTGATGAGCCGGTCTTTGAGGAAGTCGAAGCCAAACTCCTTGGCTGTGCCGTAGGTCACGTCGCAGTCATAGGCCTTGCGCCGGGCGTCGAAGTCCATCTGGGATTCGACGATCCCCACCTTGAGCCCCAGGGCCTCGTAGATCGGCATCATCCATTCGGCGTCGCGGCGGGCGAGGTAGTCGTTCACCGTCGCGAGGTGAGCTCCCTTACCGGCAAGCGCATAGAGGACAAGCGGCAGCGTGGCCACGAGCGTCTTGCCCTCGCCGGTCTGCATCTCAGCGATCGCACCCTTGACGAGTGCCGAGCCGGCCAGCAACTGCACATCGTAGTGCCGCATGCCCAGCCGACGCCGCCCGGCCTCACGGGTAGCGGCGAAGGTCTCGACGAGGAGGGAGTCGAGTGGTTCGCCCGCCTTGGCGCGGTAGGAGAGCGACCGCCCGAGCCGCTTGAGGGCGACGTCGTCGAGCGTCTCCATTTGGGGAGCGAGCGCGTCGATTTCGCGGACCTGCCGCCACGTCGCGGCGGTGATTGCCGGACGCCTTCCGGGAGCCAGTCCACCGAGCCAGCGAAACATGGGGGCAACACCTCGTAGTCCGGTACATAGACCGGAAGACTCTAGCCTACATCGGCGAGCCAGAACGTGGTGGGGTAGCGGGCGTATTCCCCGCGCTCGCGCTTTCCTGATAGGAAGCGCCGCGAATCAGAACGCATTTGTTTGGATGCATTCCAGAAGCCCGGAGCGCGAGCGAAGGGAATGCGGGTGGCGGCCGCGGGCAGTGGCGCGGAGCGTGGTATCGCGGCGGGCCGGTCTTCAGTACCGTGGGACCGTGGTCGCGGGCGTGGCGCGGGCCGGGGGTAGCGACTGGGAACTCGTCGCGAACGGATTCCACGAGGTGTTCGTCCCCGGCTGCTGGGAGGTCGGCATCTGGGCCGTGACCTGTTGCTGGGCCGCCTGCATGCCCTGTTGCACCTGGTTGGTGACGCCCTGCGTGTATTGGTTGGCCGTGTTTTGCATCTGGTTGTTCAACTGCTGCGTCTGCTGGTTGGTGTATTGCTGTGCCTGATTGGCCCACTGCTGCGGCTGGGCCTGCATCTGGTTCGCGTATTGCGGGGCCTGATTGGTAGCGCTCTGGGTGTATTGGTTGGCGGTGTTTTGAAGTTGCGTGCCGTATTGCTGCATGGACGGTGGCGGCGCCGCCTGGGGCTGCGACCACGACCAGGAGTTGGCGGCAGGAGCGCCGGGGGGGGGCGGCACGCCGGGTGCGGCGGCCTGCCACTGGGTCGCCGGGCCGGGCATCGGCGCGGCGGCGTTCACGGGCATCGGAGGCGCGCTGACCGTGGGCGGATAGGCAGCGCCTTGGGGCGGCGTCGCCCAACTGCCGTAGGGCGCTGGCTGACCGATCATCCCAGTGGACGGCGCCGCGACGGTCGCCGTCTGAGGCGTCTGGCAACCGCTCATGCCGAGCAGGGCGATACAGACCATGGCGGCGAGTGGTCCGCGCGACGGCTGCCGAAGCTGCGAGAAAGTCGACACGTCAGGCACTCCACGTGGGAACGGTTTGGAATCCCGCCGCCGCAGGGGACAATGGGAGGCCGGGAAAATAGCGAGTCTTGCCAACAGGTCCAGACCAACTTCCCGCAAATGTCATTGCCGTTCGACGGAGTGGCGACGACGGAAGCTCACGAAAGCCTGATTCCGTGAGCGGTGAGGATGCTCCACCAGTTCGGCCAGCCTTTTTGTTTCATGCAGCCTTCCCAGACAGCCGCCGCCTTCGATCCAGCCGCCATTGCAGCCGCTCTGCGGGATGAGGCGCTGCGGCTGGGGTTTTCCCGAGTGGGGATCAACGACATCACCGTACCGCCGCACCACGGGCACTTTCGCAACTGGCTGGCCCGCGGCCTGGCCGGGGCGACGTCGCCATGGCTGGAGCGTCACGAGCCCTTGCGTCGGTCGGCCGAAGCGATTCTCGACGGTGTCCAGAGCATCGTGATGCTTGCGACCGACCATGCCACGGCACCTCAGGCCATTGAGCAGGGGCAGGGCAGGGGCCGCGTGGCCCGTTACGCCTGGGGCGACGACTACCACGAACTGTTGCGGGACCGCAGCAACAGTCTCGGTGCGTGGCTCGAGGCCCGCGTGCCCGGCTGCCGCACCCGTGGCGTCGTCGATTCGGCCCCGATCGCGGAACGTGATTTCGCCCAGCTCGCCGGCCTCGGTTGGGTCGGCAAGAACACGATGCTCATCGACCCCGCCGCGGGCAGTTACTTCCTGCTGACCGCCTTGCTGACCGACGTCGTGCTTCCCGCAAACATTCCGATCCAGACGGACCACTGCGGGACATGCACGGCCTGCCTCGATGCCTGCCCGACGGGAGCGATCCTCGAGCCCCGCGTCCTCGACGCCAATCGCTGTATCAGTAGCCTCACCGTCGAGGAGCGGGGGCCCGTGGCTCGTGACCTCCGAGCGGGTATGGGCGACTGGATCTTGGGCTGCGATGTCTGCCAGGAGGTATGCCCGTGGAACCGGCACGCGCCGGGATCGGTTGAACCGTCGTTTCAGCCCCGCGGTGGCGACACCACGCTCTCGTTGGCCAGCATCCTTCGCATGGGGAAACGGGAGTTTCGCACGCATTTCAAGGGCACGGCCCTGGTGCGGCCGAAACGGGTGGGCCTACTCCGATCGGCGGCGATCGCGTTGGGCAATCACCCGCATCCCCCGAGCTTCGAGCCGCTTGTCGCCGCGCTTGATGACGATGAGCCAGTGGTCCGTGGAGCCGCCGCATGGGCGCTGGGCCGCTGGATCTCGGCGGGCGTGCTGGAGGCCGATTGCCAAAGCGCGTTGGCGCGTCGGCGGGAGATCGAGACTGATGCCGACGTCAACGCCGAGCTTATCGCCGCTGGCGGCTAGCCCGCATTCGACTTACGTGGATCGCCGGCTCGGGGGCGGCAAAAGTCTCGTCGCTCTATCGCCGCGGCGGCTCAGGAGCTCCTCGAGCGTTCGCCGACCTCCTTGCCTCCCGTCAGGAAGCCCCAATCTTGGGGAATACGGGTGTCATCGATGCGGTGCCGGATTGGTTCGCCGATCGGAGACATGCTCGCCACCGGGGGATTTTGCTACAGGATGCCAGCTTGGCCGACGGGGCATCGCTTGTGAGTCGCAAAGATTTCCCGGCGTCTGCGCGTGCCACCGACCGGCTCCTCACGATCGGGAGCGTGTGCGGGCGTTGCCTCTCGTCAGGAAGCCCCAAGCGCAAGCGCGGGGAATGCGGGTCGCAACCCGCCTTGCTCCACCAAAGGCAGATGCGCTCTCAAGAGACTCAGCTGTTGGAATCGCAGTCGCCCGTCTCGTCGATGTCGGCAGCCGGATCGCGGCCCGGACCGTCGACCGTGTAAAAGCGGGCGAGCACAGCCTGCCAATCGTCATTGACCTTCACCCCGATGAACGCGTCGCGAACGGCGAGATGGTCGGGATGCACGCGGGCATACTTGATCGCGAACTTCCGCATGCTCCGCCCGGCGATCTGCTCACCGTGGAGGTCCATCGACAACTGCCAGTGCTCGCGAAGCACGTCGCGTTGCTCGTGGATCGTCGGGAGCGGCGGCGGCTGTTGGCCCGCCAGCAGGGCGAGGGTTTGCCGGAAGATCCACGGGTTGCCGATCGCACCGCGGGCGATGCTCACGCCATCGACACCGGTTCGTTCGAGCATGGCGACGCAGGCCTCGGCCGAGAACAGGTCGCCTGAGCCGATCACGACCCGGTCGCCGGCGTGTCGCTTCACTGCCGTGAGAAACTTCCAACTACTTGGCCCCACGTACTTCTGCTGCACCGTCCTACCGTGCACTGTGACCGCCGCCGCCCCGCGGTCGAAGGCCCCGTCGAAGATCGTCCAGAAGTTGTCGAGGCTCTGCGGCGAATCGTCGAGACCCCGGCGCATCTTGAGCGTCACGGGCACGTGCGGCGGCACGGCGTCGCGGACCTTGGCCACGATCTCAAGGGCTGTGGCGGGCTGGGAGAGCAGGTAGCCGCCGCGGCAGCGGCCGAGCACCTTCTTCACCGGGCAGCCGAAGTTGATGTCGATGACGTCATAGCCCTCGGCCACGAGCCGGCGCGCCGCGGGCGGGAAGTCATCGGGGGTGGAGCCCATGAGTTGGCCGCCGACGGGATGCTCCTCGTCGGCGACGGCGAGGCGGGCGAGGTTGCGGCGGTTGGTGCCAACCTCGGCGACAAACTTGTCGAGCAGAACCTCTCCGAGTGAGTAGGCCGCACCATGCCGCCGCGCGAGCACCCGCATCGCCCGATCGCTGTAGCCCGAGAGCGCCGCCTGCACGACTGGCGGGCCGATCAGCACGCCACCGATCGACAACGGTGCCAGTTGCCGCGCGGAGAAACGGTGGCTGGCACCGTTGTCCACGATGCTCACGTGAGCACCGGGCAGAGATCAAACCACGTCCGCCCCTGGGCGGCCATCCATTCGAAACTCGACATCGGCCCCCAGTCCCCGGGCTCGTAGAGATCGGGGGCCGGCATCGTGTCGGACGACCAGGCCCGTGCAAACGGGTCGATGATCTCCCACGACTTCTCGACCTCGTCGGACCGCGCGAACAGGCTCGCGTCGCCGGCCATGACGTCGAGCAGCAGCGGCTCGTAGGCCTCGGGCAGCCGCCCCTTGAAGTGTCGGGAATAACTAAACTCCAGGTCGGTGAGCCGGATGTTCATGCCGGCCCCGGGCACCTTGGTGTGGAAGTGCAGCTGGATACCCTCTGCGGGCTGGATCTGGATCACGAGCCGATTCGCCTCCCGCGCGGCGGTGCGGCTGCCGTTGGAGAAGAGTTCCAGCGGCGGCTGGCGAAAGCCGATCACGATCTGCGTGGTGCGGCAGCTCATCGCCTTGCCGCTGCGGAGGTAGAAAGGCACCCCCTGCCACCGCCAGTTGTCGACTTCCAGCCGAATCGCGCCAAAGGTGGGCGTGCGGCTGCCTGGCCTGACGCCGGGTTCAGCGAGGTAGCCGCTGTATTGGCCGCGGACGCCCGCCGCCACCACCTCCGCAGGTGCCAATGGCCGGATCGCCTCTAGCACCTTCACCTTCTCGTTGCGGACGGCGTTGGCATTGAACCGCACCGGCGCCTCCATGGCCGTCACCATCAGGAGTTGGAGGATGTGGTTCTGGAACATGTCGCGCAGCACGCCGGCACGGTCGTAAAAGGAGCCACGGCGGCCGACGGGCACCTCCTCGGCTACGGTGATCTGCACGTGGTCGATGTAGCGGCGGTTCCAGACCGGCTCGAAGATCGTGTTGGCGAACCGCAGCGCGAGGATGTTTTGCACCGACTCCTTGCCCAGATAGTGGTCGATGCGAAAAACCTGGCTCTCGCGGAAGACGGTGTGGATGTGAGCATTGAGCGACTGGGCCGTGGCGAGATCGGTGCCAAACGGCTTTTCGACGACGATCCGCCGCGCTCCCCGCGATTGGGCCGCCATGTCGTGGGCGCCGAGCGCCGAGACGACGGGCCCGTAAAACTGCGGCGCAGTGGCGAGGTAATAGACGCGGTCGGCGCCGGCGGTTCCCTCGAGCTCCGCGAGGCGGGCTTCCAGGAGGCCGAAGTCCTCGGATCGTTCGATGTCGCCCGGCTGGTAGTGGATGGTGGCGGCAAAGAGCTGCCACGACGCCTCGTCAAGCGGCACGTCGCCGGCGTGCTTGGCCGTTGACTCGCGGAGGCTGGCCCGCCACTCGTCGTCGCTCATCGGCGTCCGCGAGAAGCCGACGACCTGTGTTCCGGACGGCAGCGACCCGGCCCGCATGAGGTTGTAGAGCGCCGGCACGAGTTTGCGGCTCGTCAGATCGCCCGAGGCGCCGAAGATCACGATCGTGTGTGGCATCTGCTCAGAACCTCATGCCGGTGAAGCCGCCGTCGACGTAGACCTCCGCACCCGTGATGAAACTCCCCGCCACCGGGGCGCAGAGCAGGATCGCGGCGCCGAGGAGTTCTTCGGGGTTGCCGAAGCGGTTCATCGGGGTCTGACTCATGATCTGCGCCGTCCGCTCAGGAGAGAGAATCTTGCGATTCTGCTCCGCGGGAAAAAAGCCCGGGCAGAGCACGTTGACGCGGACTCCCTTGGGGGCGAGTTCTCGGGCAACGTTTTTCGTGTAGTTGACGACGGCCGCCTTCGACGCGGAGTAGATAAACACTTTCGAGAGCGGCTTGTCGGCCGACACGCTGCCGAGGTTGAGGATCGTGCCCCCGCCAGTCGCGGCCATGTGGCCGCCGAACACCTGACACCCGATGTGGGTGCTCTTCAAGTTGGTGTCGAGCACCTTGTCGAAGTCGTCGTCGGGGATGTCGAAGTATGGCACCGACGAGTTGACGCCCGCGGAGTTGACGAGAATGTCGGCCTTGCCTCGGGCATTGATCGTCGCCTCGAGCAGGGCCTTCACGCTTTCGCGATCGACCGCGTCAACGCTCACAAAGGTGGCGTCGCCGCCCGCCGCCCGGATCGCCGCCACGCGAGCCTCGCCGCGGTCGGCCCCACGCCCCGCAACGACGACAAATGCACCCGCCTTGGCGAGCCCGTCGGCCAGCGCCCCGCCGAGCACGCCCGTGCCGCCGACCACGACGGCAGTGCGGCCCGCGAGGCCAAACAGGTTTTCCAGATAACCGTTTGCCATGTGGGTCTCCTCAGACAACGGGCTTGCGCAGCTCAAGCCATTCGGTGTGGAACGTGCCGGGTTTGTCGGTCCGCTCGTAGGTGTGTGCGCCGAAGTAGTCACGCTGGGCCTGCAGCAAGTTGGCCGGCAGGCTGGCGTGGCGGTAGCCGTCGTAATAGGCCAGCGCCGTCATGAACACCGGCACGGGCACGCCGATCGTGGCCGCGGTGGCCACCACGTACCGCCACGGATCCTGAGCCTTGGCGAGTGCTGCGGTGAAGTAGGGGGCGAGCATCAGGTTCTCGAGGTCAGGACTGGCTTTGTAGGCCTCGGAGATTCGCTCCAAAAACTGCGCGCGGATGATGCAGCCGCCCCGCCACATCATCGCGATGGCGCCGTAATCGAGCGTCCAATCGTGCTCCTTGGCCGCTGCGGCCAACTGCACGTATCCCTGGGCGTAGCTAGCGATCTTCGAGGCGTAGAGCGCCTGCCGCACCTGCTCGATGAACTTCGGCTGGTCGGCAGCGGAGATCGTCGGTGCGGCCCCGGGGCCCTGGAGCACCTTGCTCGCCCGCACGCGGGCATCCTTGAGGGCCGACAGGCAGCGGGCGTAGACGGCCTCGGTGACGAGCGTGCTGGGCACGCCGAGATCGAGGGCCAGCTGGCTCATCCATTTGCCGGTGCCCTTGGCGCCGGCCTTGTCGAGGATGCGGTCGACCATGAACTCACCGCTCTCGGGATCCTTGACGGTGAAGATGTCGCGGGTGATGTCGATGAGATAGCTATCGAGCTCTCCTGTGTTCCAGTCGTTGAAGACCTTGGCGAGTTCGGGATTCGTGAGGCCGGCGGCGTGCTTGAGCAGCGAGTAGGCCTCACAGATCAGTTGCATGTCGCCGTACTCGATGCCGTTGTGGACCATCTTCACGTAGTGGCCGGCGCCGCGGGGGCCCACCCAGTCGCAGCAGGGAATGTCGCCCTTCGGCCCCACTTTCGCCGCGATCGCCTGGAAGATCGGCCGCACGAGCGGCCATGCCGCCGCCGAGCCGCCGGGCATCAGGCTCGGGCCCTTCAGCGCACCCTCTTCGCCTCCCGACACGCCGGTGCCGATGTAGAGCAGGCCGGCCGCCTCGACCTCTTTTGTCCGCCGCTCGGTGTCGGAGGAGAGGGTGTTACCGCCGTCGATGATCACGTCGCCCTTGGACAGGAGCGGGATGAGCGTCTTGATGAGGTCGTCGACGGCGGGGCCAGCCTTGACCATCATCATCACCTTCCGCGGCGGCTTGAGCGCGGCGACGAGGTCGGGCAGCGAATGGCAGCCGACGACGTTGGGCTGTTTGCCGCGGCCGGCGGTGAAGGCGTCTGTGACGCTGGTAGTGCGGTTGTAGACCGCGATCGTATAGCCGCGGCTGGCGATGTTCAGGGCGAGGTTCTCGCCCATGACGGCCAAGCCGATCAGACCAATGTCACCCGTTGCCTGCGTGGTCATCCTCGAAATACTCCTGCGGCGGTCCGCTCGGTCCTGAGAGGGGCCGGAAGACCAGAGGTGGAAAGATAAAGCGGTGTCGCAGACTATATCGGCAGTCAAGCCACCGAACCAAAGGCCCGCGTCCGGCGGCAGAAAACGGAAAGGATTGAAGAAGCAGGCCGCCGCCGGCCGATTTTCAGAACGAATCGGTGAATTCGCGTTTCGCGGCTCAACTGCCCGGCTTTGCGCCACGGGAACAACTTGACCATTCGGCCCAGATTTCCGTAGCGTAGTTCGAGATCACATCAAACGGCTCCGTAGCCAAGTGGCTAAGGCAGCGGATTGCAAATCCGCCATCGTCGGTTCGACTCCGACCGGAGCCTCTCTCCAAAAGACCCCTGCGAAGTGCCGACAACAGCGGCCTTCGCAGGGGTTTTCTTGTTTGTGGGCGTGCTCGTCTCGGAGCAGTCGGCAACCCGCACAGATGCCCCAGAGTGC
>CAMBPQ010000057.1 GCA_945869735.1 Planctomicrobium piriforme | reverse complement strand
GGAGGCAACCAATGCCACGCGGAAAGAAGGAACTGGCTGAGCAGATCATCCCCAAGCTTCGAGAGGTCGAGGTTGAGGTGGGGAGAGGCAAGACCGTCTTGGAAGCGGTCTGCGCCGACGCGAGAAAACCGCCACCGCAGGGGGTGCGGGGCGTTTCGAGAAACCGGCTCCGGACGCCCGGGCCCGCTCCTCCCAAGACTCACGAGTCGCTCATCAGCCGGAAGACCGTTGCCGAAGTGCCATTGTCCGGGCTTTCCTTTTGCTGACCCGGCGAAACATCGCGGTCGAGCCCTCGAAACAGCCGCTGGCTCGTTCGTGACGTCGACGCGGATCAGCCGCAGCCGTATCAGCGGCTGCGCCCGCCGCCTTGAGCCGGCGATGCGGCCGCGCCAAACGGCGTGGGTCCGTAGGGATAGGGCTGGCCGCCGCCGTAGACCATTCCGCCCGACATTCCGCGGATCGGCACGCCGACGGCATTGTTGCTGAAGTAGGTCGCGCGGCGGCCCTCCACTGCGACCAGGCCGTTGTTGTACACCGTCACCTGGCCCATCTGTCGGCCCATAAGGCCATTGTTGAAGTAGGTCATGTTGCCGATGCGATTCGCCACAAGGCCGTTGGCATACATCGTGCTGCGGCCCACTGTGAAGCTGCTGCCTCCCCAGTTGCCGCTGCCCCAGTTGCCCAGCGTTCCGTGACGGGCCGCCTCGCCGCGGGCCTGCGGCAGGCCTGAAAGCAGTGCCACACACATGATGAAAAGCACAAGTCCGGCGAATGGGCGAGCCATCGGTAGGTTCCAAGGAGGCAGGGGGCCCTGATCTCTGGCGATCCGCTGGCCGGGGCGACCCCGCTGCACGCGGCCCAGGTTCAACTCTACCCTCCAGAACGCGGCCGGGACGGATGCCAGGAACGGCAGCCAATCGCCGGCCGTAGAATGCTGGACACTCCGGTTTGAGCCACCGATTGGTCTCTTATGAACGACTCCGGCACGACGAACGGCAGGGTAATGGACGCTGTTTCGTGGCACTCGCTGCCGGTGACCGAGGTCATTGTCCGGCTCGGTACCGACGCCGGCCGGCGGCTCGCCGACCACGGCCCCAACGCCCTCGACGAGCCCCCTGGGACGCCCTGGTGGCGGACCTTTCTCAGGCAGTTTCGCGAACTGGTGATCTGAATTCTGGTCGTGGCGGCGGCGATCGCTGCCACCATGGGTCGGATCGCCTAGGCGAAACTGATGGCACGGGTGGGGGAGGAGTTTCCGCTTGCGTGCCCAGCGTGTGGCGGTGACATCCGGCTCATCGCCTTCATCACCGAACCGGGGCCGATCCGGAAGATACTGACACACCTCGGCGAACCGCTCGAACCGCCGCCGGTGTCGCCCGCTCGTGGCCCGCCCACTGACTGGGGCGAGCTCGTGCAGGTCCATGATGACCGGGACATCTTTAAGGCGTCGCCCCAAGAACTGCCCGCGATCGACATCCACAGCCTCTGACCGGCGCCAGCCGCGAGGCGTCGAAGCCCCGGGAACGGCCGACTGGGAAGCGGCCTGCGCCGACGCGAGAAAAACGCCACCGCAGGGGGTGCGGGGCGTTTCGAGAAACCGGCTCCGGACGCCCGGGCCCGCTCCTCCCGAGACTCACGAGTCGCTCATCAGCCGGAAGACCGTTGCCGAAGTGCCATTGACCGGGCTATCCTTCGGTGGCCTCAAGGGTGTCGAGCAGGCGCAGTTTGAACTCGAGGTTGTCGAGCAGGTAGTCGAGTTCGTACGACGACATCGCCTTGATCCGACGTGCCAAGTCGGCCTTCATGCCGACCACCTGCCCGGATGTGTACACCGGCTGCACGGCGAGCCATTCGTCAAGCTCAAACACGGCCCGCCGCCAGCGGTCGCTGGCGAGTAGTTCGGCTTTACGCGACCGCTCCTCAAACTCGGCCTGCGGCTCGGCAGGTGACGACGGCTCGGCGGCGGCCGACTGGTTGTGCGGCAATGCCGTGACGACGAGCACGGCCGCTACGATGGCTTGGGCGATGCGCCAGTGTCGGTCGAGCATGTCGGGCCTCTCGATCGATCATTCGCGGATGCGGCCAGCCGCGGCCTGTTCGCCGGCCCGACGCCGCAAGTGCGAGCCCAGACAGTTGCGTTGAACGCGCTGCGGCTTAGGCTCAGCCGCGGCCGTCGAGCCGCTCAAACCGCGGCACGACACGCCCTTCGACCGAGACGGTCTCGAGGAACATCGCCGCGGGACGAACCCACAGGCCCCGCTTGCCATATTCCTGGCGGTAGACCACGAGGTCTTCGAGCGTTTCGCTGTGCCGGGCCACGCCGAGTACGGTGTATTCGTGGCCCTTGTAGTGCCTGTAGCGGCCCTGAACGATGTCTGCCATGGATCACCTCGCCGCGATCATAGCCTGTTTGTGCCGGCGCGTGAGACGCTTGATCGCGACCTCGCGCTTCAGGGCTGCCGATTTGGTCGGCTGCGGCTCGGCGTAGGCGAGTTTCACGGGCAGCCGGCTCCGCGTGTAGCGAGAGGCTTTTCCCGTGGCATGGGCCTCGAGCCGCCGCTCGACGTCGTTGGTGATCCCACAGTAGAGCGAGCCGTCGCGGCACCGCAGCAGGTAGACCGTCCACGAGGCAGGGGGGCCGGATGGCGCGCCCCGCTTCGATAGTTTTCTTGTCGACGGCATCGGTGACGGGGCTCACTCGGGGCATACACGCGGTAGGCATCTCCCGCGTACAGACTCTATACCTATGCGTGGTTTTCGTTTGTGGGCGGCTCGCTGGAGGCCAGCGACCGGCGTGTCGCCCCACCATCTCGTGCAAGGGAGTGCACCATGCAGAGTCTGTTTCAGCGGATTGCCGTCGCCGTCACCATCGTGGCTGCCGCCCCCGCATGGGCCGACGGTGAGTGGCCCGGGCTCCGCGGTCCAGGCGCGCGGGGCGTCGCCGCTGACCATACGCGGCTGCCTGCCGAGTGGAGCGCCACCAAAAACGTGCTTTGGAAGGTGGAGCTCGAGGGCCGCGGCTGGTCGTCGCCAATCGTCTGGGGAAATCGCGTCTTCCTCACGTCTGCGATCACCTCCGAGCCCCTCGACGATCCGCGGAAGGGCCTGTACTTCGGCGGCAACCGGGAGCAGCCACCGAAGACCGAGATCTGCTGGATCGTGACGTGCCTCGACGCGAACACGGGCATGACGCTCTGGGAGACACAAGTTGCCCGTGGCCTACCTCCGGGGCCAATCCATCTCAAGAACAGCTACGCATCTGAGACGCCGGTGACCGATGGCGAGCGGGTCTACGCCGCTTTCGGAAATGTCGGTATCTTCTGCCTCGACTCCGCCGGCAATCGGGTCTGGGAGCATCGCCGGTTGCCGCGCGACATGCGGTCGGGCTGGGGACCTGCGGCGTCGCCGGCCCTGCACGGCGACCGGCTCTACATCGTCAACGATAACGAGGACGATTCCTCCCTCGCAGCGCTCGACTCCCGAACTGGAGCCGAGGTGTGGCGGGTGCCTCGGGAGGAAAAGAGTAACTGGTCGACGCCATTCGTCTGGAAGAACGGGCTGCGGACCGAGATCGTGACACCAGGAACCGGGAAAACCCGGTCGTACGATCTCAGTGGCCGGCTGCTCTACGAGTTTGGCGGCGCTTCGGCAGTCACGATCGCCACGCCCTACGCCGCGCACGGGCTGCTCTTCGTCAGTTCCGGATTCGTGCTTGACCGCTCGCGGCCAATTTGGGCGATCCGCCCCGGCGGTGCAGGCGACATCACGCCCGGTGACGGCGCGACGAATAGCGAGGCGATCGCCTGGACCCGCGGCGATGCGGCCCCCTACAACCCCGGCACACTCGTCTTCGGTGACGAACTCTACGTGCTTTCCGATCGCGGCCTCATGGCCTGCTACGACGCCCGCACCGGCAAGCAGCACTACCGCAAGGAGCGGCTGCCGGAGGGCCGCGCATTTACTGCGTCTCCGTGGGCCTACAACGGCCTCATCTTCTGCGCCAACGAATATGGAGAGACATTCGTAGTGCGGGCGGGCCCCCGGTTTGAGCTATTGCACCGCAACCTGCTCGCCGAGGACGACATGATCATGGCGTCGCCGGCGATCGCCCGCGACAGGCTCCTGGTGCGGACCGACCGACGGCTCTACTGCCTGCAGGAACTCGCGGCATCCCCCGCCACGGTGGCTCCGCCGTCGCACTGAGTGGGTACGAGCGAAGGAGCCCCGAATCTCAGGCGGTGGCATCCGCTCGGGCGTGTACGGAACGGCCGTTGCTGGTTCATGCAACGATCAGAGCTGGAAATAACGTCATCTGGGGGCTCCCATGAACCGCCACTCCCAACGCCGCCGCCGGCTGTACGATTCTACGTCGCGCGTTGCAAATTACCCCGGGGTCATCAAACACCTCGAGACACGGTCGATGATGACCGCCACGTCGCTCGCCCCTCCGTCTGCTCCGTCTGCCTTCGAGGTCCGCTCGCTCGACGGTGCCGGCAACAACACCCTCCACTCTGAATGGGGCAGCACCGACGAGCAACTCCTGCGGCAGTCCACGGCCGCGTATGCCGACTTCGTGTCGTCGCCTTCGGGGGCTAACCGCCCCAGGGCCCGGCTCGTGAGCAATCTCCTCTCCCAGAGCCCGGCAGACGGAATCCTCAACAATCGAGACTGGAGCGCCTTTGTCCACGCGCGGGGCCAGTTCCTGGACCACGACATCGGTCTCACTACCACGGCCTCACCGCTGGAGCGATTCCCGATCGCAGTGCCCGCAGGTGATCCCTGGTTCGACCCGGCGGGCACGGGCGTGATGACGATCCCGCTTTCACGTTCGGCCTTCGATGCCACCACCGGCCTCGCGGAGCTGCAGAAGATCACGTATGACGAGTTTCTGCCGGCGCTGCTCGGGCCGCCCAAGCCTGGAACCGTCGGTATCGCAGCGTATCGCGGCTACCGGGCCGACGTGAATCCCGGGATCGCCACCGGGTTTTCCACGGTCGCGTTCCGGGTGGGCCACAGCATCCTCGGCGAGGACATCGATTTTCTCGCGGGCGACGGCACCGCCGTTCGTGATCCGCTCTCCCTCCGCGACGCCTTCTTCAATCCGACGCCGCTGTCGGAGGTCGGCATCGAGCCGATCCTCAAATATTTCGCCAGCGTCCGCGGGCAGGAGATCGACACGGGGGTTGTCGATGATGTGCGAAACTTCCTGCTTGGCGAGCCGGGGCAGGGGGGCTTCGATCCGGCGGCCATCAAAATCCAGCGCGGCCGCGACCACGGGATCGGCAGCTAGAGCGATGTGCTTTTGGTGTAGCGGCGAGATGGCATCTTGGAGGAGGTAGGCAAAGGGGTCGGCGAACGCTCGAGGAGCGTCGGGCCGCCGCGGCCCTCAGCGACGAGACTTTTGCCGCCCCCGAGCCGGCGATACACGTAAGTCGAACGCGCTCGAGAGCGATGTGCGGCTCGCCTACGGCACCGACGACAGGATCGATCCCTGGGTGGGCGGGCTCGCGGAGACGCACCTTCCCGGCTCCAGCCTCGGGGCGACTTTCACCCGGATCATCGTCGATCAGTTCACCCGTCTCCGTGACGGCGACCGCTTCTGATACCAGAACTCGCTCCCCGCCGACGCGCTCCGCGAAGTGCGGACCACGACGCTGGCGAGCGTCATCGGCCGCAACACGGACGAACCAGCGAGGCGAATGCGCCTTTGATCACCTTGAACTGGGGGCGTTTCGGGTCGTCGTCACGCCGACCGGGAGTGCCGCGGTGACCAGCCGTGTGGTCACTCTCACCCGCGGCGGTGAGGTCCGCGGGATCGACGTCGGGCTGGCACCAACCCCGCCGAAGCCCCAGCCCCGGCCGGTAGCGGCGGGAACGGTGCCTCCAAGCGCTGCCGCGTTTGCCGCCCTCGGTTCGGAACTCCAGGGCCAAGCGGCTACTCGTCCACGCGGGCCGATGATCACTTCGCCAAGGCGATAATCGCAGCGCCCACGAAAATAAAACCGCCGCCGATCACGACTGGCAGCTGCAGTTGGCCACCGAAAAATAAGCACGAGAACACCGCCACGAACAGTGGGTAGGAGATCTCGAGCACCGATGATTTCGCCGCGCCGAGGAGTTGGATCGAGGTGAGGATCGCGAAGGCCGCGACTGTGGCGGTAACGAGCGTGATCGCCACCAGTGGCAGACTCGCCTCCGAGGCGTCGAGCCTGAAGAGCGACGCTGGCGAATGCCCTTGCACGATCAGGATCAGGCCCGCGACCAGCGCCCCGACCGCACAGTGCAGGAAATAGAGCTTCCAGACCGAGAGGCTCGCGAGCACCCGCTCGTCGAGACAGTAGGTCAGGCCCCAGAAGATGGACGCGAGAATGGCCAGGACAAAACCGGCAGTGTTGTTCACAGATGAGATTCCTACTGGCGATGGTGACGGCCCAGCGAGTGTAGCCGAGAAGTGCTCTAGCCGCCGCGGCGTGGGAGCCGCGACACTGGGTCATCGGAAACACGCTAGGACCGCACCTCTATGGATGACATCCGCCGCGAGCGCCTCCAGATCGCCCACCTCTGGGCCGACCTCTTTAGCAAGGTGATCGGTGGAATGGCCCTCGTCGTGGCTGCATGGTGGACCTACGCCAACTTTACCGTCGAACGTACCCACGACCCGACCATGGAGGTGAGCG
The DNA here is from genome assembly GCA_945869735.1 of Planctomicrobium piriforme. GTDB lineage: Bacteria > Planctomycetota > Planctomycetia > Pirellulales > UBA1268 > QWPN01. Next base: position 13,005 of record CAMBPQ010000057.1, on the reverse strand, counting down.
TGGTGCCCAGCGTGCACCCGCTCCGCGACGACCGCATGCTTCTCAATGTCGATGTGTTTCTGCGGAACGTCGGCAAGGTGGCCATCGCGCCAAGGTTTCCAGCCGGCGATGGCGACCGTGACGTGGGCCTCGAAATCTCCATCGTGGAGATCAAGCCACTCAGCGCGGTTGGCGAGGCCACGGAATCTGGCCCGGCCGGCTCCGATCCGGAGGTGCCGTGGTTTGACTGGACCTCGGGAGACGGTGACCCCAGGCCGATTCTCGTCAAACGCAACCTGCTCGCTTCCAACGAGGACTTCCGCTACGGCCGCTATCAGCTCAACCCCGGAGTGCGGTACCGGGAGCCCTTCGCTTGCATCATCGACCGCAACAAGCTGTACGCCATTCGGGCCCGGTTCTGGACGGAGAAGGGCTCGGTGGCAGACCTGGTCTATATCGACACATTCAGCGGTGGCGACGCCCTGCGACCGGTGCCACCGTCATAAGCGTCACCCGGAATCGTGGCCTAGACTTTTTTCAGAGCGAGGCGATAGCCCGACCTGGAAAGACGCGAGCCGTGTCCGAATCGATTGCGCTGTGGCTGATTCTGATCTGGGGCGTGGCCGGGGGCTGGCTGATCATCGGTGCGATGTGGCCACGGGCCGGCCGTGAGCCGTAGGTCTCTTCGCGCACAAAAGGTGATGAGGCTGGTGTCGCTGCCGCAGAAAAAAGAGACTCGAGGGGAGACTCCTCGCCCACTCGCGCCATGGGCTTGGCCCGGGCTTTTGCGGGAGGGTTCGTAGGGCGTAGCTCGTCAGCGGAATCACAGCAGCCGCCAGTGGCCAAGTGCTGGTTTTCGCCGCAGAACTGCCCCCCGCCGAGGTATCCGTTACCATACCGCCCCGTTGGTCATACATTCAGTGGGATTGTCTCGTCCCACCCGCCGATTCGGAGCCCCCCTCGCACCATGCGCCACACCCCGCGCGCCGCGGTGGCCTGCACCGCGATCGCCTTCCTCGCCGCCTCGTGCCCGGCGGCCGAAGAACTTTTGTATGACGGGTTGTTCGTGGGAAATCGCCCGCCGAGTGACGGGCGACAAGCACGCGGCGATCGAACCGGTGCTCACGGCGACCGATATTATCACTGTGCAGGACCTTGTGACGCGGGTTCCCGTCAGCGATCAGGTGCTTGGCTACGCTTGGGCGCTCGTGCGGGCGACGCGACCGGCAAGCGCCGAGGCGCCTGAGTTCATCAATCGCTGGGTGGCCTGGGGCGCTGGGCCGCGGGGCGTGCTCACGCTCGTCAATGCCGCAAAGGCGCGGGCCGTCATGTATGGCCGCTACCATGCGACGGTGGGGGACGTGCAGGCGATCCTCAAGCCGGCATTGCGACACCGGATCGCGGCTAACTACGCCGCTCAGTCACAGTCCATCGGCAGCGAGCAGATCATCGACATGCTTCTGGAGGCCGTGCCGGCGGATCGTGTCTACGAGCGTCCGGCGGCCTGACCAATCGAAAGAGGAGGAGCCGATGATGGCGCAGTCAGTGCTGTCGAGATACATCGATCCGGAGACACTCAACCGGCTGGCCGGCCGCGGGATCGCTCCGCGCGGCCTCGTGCTGGGCACCCTCGCCGGCAATCACAAGTCGCCCCTCTCGGGGTTCGCGGTCGAGTTCGCGTCGCACCGGGAGTATGTGCCGGGCGACGACCCGAAGCACATCGACTGGCGGGTCTACTTCACCCGCGACAAGTATTTCATCAAGCAGTACGAGATGGAGACCAATCTGGTTTGCCACATCGTGCTCGACACGAGCGCTTCGATGCGCTATGGCGAGGGGCCGCAGCAGAAACTCCTGGCGGCGGCCCGGCTGGCCACGACCCTTGGCTACGCCGTGGTTCGACAGGGCGACAAGGTCTCGTTGTCCACGTTCGACGAGTCAGTGCTGGCCTTCGTACCGCCAAGCAACACGATGGCCCAGATCGTGCGGATCACGGAACACCTCGACACGATCGAGCCATTGCGGAAGACGCGGCTTCCGGAGTGTCTCGTCGACCTCTGCGGCCGGATGGGGAGGCGGGCGATCGTGTTGATCTTCAGCGACTGCTTCACCGACGTCGATCGGCTCGAGGAGTCGCTGCAGCGGCTTCGCTACTCGCAGCACGAAGTGGTCATCTTCCAGGTGATGCACCCCGACGAACTGCGGTTTGACTTCGAGGGTAATGTGAAATTCCGCGGCCTGGAAACAACCGACGAACTGCTCACGCAACCTGCCGAATTGCAGCTGCGATACCTCGCGGCCCTGGAACGATTCAACGGCCGGCTGGAGGAGGCCTGCCTACGGAACCGGGTGGAGCGAGTGGTCGTCGACACCGGCCGAAACCAAGCCGAAGTGGTCGTCGACTACATCAAGCATCGCAGTCTGCGAGTCCGCGTCCGCTGACCACGGGCGGCTTCGGCGTCGGCCGCGCGTTGGCATCCGATGGCAAGCACGCCTTCCTGATCAACAGCAACAAGGCCTTTTACAGCCTACCGGCCGACAATAAGCTGGGCCTCGTTGATCTGACCACCGCCCAGCCAGCGCCGGATGCCGCCATCGAATCTCCGCAGGGCCTGTGCCGCGTCGATGACGGCCATCTGCTGATCTGCACGAAATCCCAGGTCGTCACGCTGCATGTTGTCACCGGCAAGACCACGCCACTCATCAACGATCTATCCGCACCGCGCGCCGTGACGATCGATGCTCAGGGCCGCATCTCAGTCTCCGATGTAGGGGACAGCCAACAGATCAAGGGATTCTCGCGGGATGGCAAGCCGCTGGACATCCTCGGCCGCGAAGGCGGCCGCGCGGCCATGGTCCTCAAGTACGACCCGATAGAACTCCGCAACATCGTCGGCCTGGCCATCGGCGTCGACCAGCGCATCTGGGCGGTGGAAGCCTCGCCTCTGCGCCGGGGCACCACGTTCAGCACTGAGGGCAAGTGGCTGACGGACCTCTCCGGTCCGGTCGCCTACAACGTCTTTGGCCCAGATCTGGACGACATGAGCACGATCTGTTTTTAAGGCCTCGCAGGCCACGCCCGATTCCATCGAGGCCCGCGTGGATGATGCGAAGTATATCGCCGATCCGCTCGTTCCCATGGCTGCCTGGCGAGTGGAGTCCGTCTTCCGCCTCACCCAGTCCGGCAAGGCGGAAAAAGCCGACCCGGACCTCATGGCCGGCGCGACGACCCCCGGCTATGGCCACATCGTTGCCTTCACCGCCAAAAGCGGCCACCGATATCTCTGGCGATTCGCCAAGAGCAATCGCGCCACGTCGCCCGCCGGCGCCGCCATCTGGCTCCGGGAAAACGAACGCTGGGTCCCCGCTAGCTTCGTGACTCATGATGCGAAGAAGAACACGTCTTGGTCGGATGCCAACCGCGATGGTCTCGTCCAATCCGAAGAACGCTACGATGCCAGTCCCACGAAGTAGTTCGCGTGGCTGGACCGCGATCAGCGACGACTGGGAAACTGATCGGTCTTACCTGAACATGGAAGCCAGATGACCCGCCCGATCATCCAGGCATTTACAGAAGACAGAAGAGGGCTTTTTTATTGGTCCGTCCGGGGTTTTCATGGGCAGAGCGGTAAACGGCCGCCGCGCAGGGCGATCACATCTGTGGTCTGGATGGGTTTTGTGGAGCGGGAGCTACCAGGCCTTTGAGCGTCCGCGGGCGAACCAATCCGGCACCGTCTCGATGCGACCCGGATACCCCGCGCTCGCGCTTGGGGCTTCCTGACGGGAAGCAACACCCACGGTGACCCACCCGATTCCCGATCGTGAGGAGCCGGGGGTGGCACGCGCAGACGCCGGGGAATCTTTGCGACTCACGAGCAATTCCCCAGTCGGCCACCCGAGCATCCTGGAGCAAAATCCCCCGGCGGCGAGCATGTCACCGCCGGGGAACCAATCCGGCACCGTTTCGCCCGCGACCCCACGGGCGCACTGCATGGGCAACCCCACGCCCACAAAGTTCCCCGAACGACCCCTCCACGGTGCCATCTCGCCGCTCCACCAAAGGCAGATGCGCTCGAGGGCCGCAGTTGGGACTACGTCGTGGTCGACGTGTCGTCTTCCGTGTCATTCGGCGCATCAAAACCGGCCACCGTGTGGGGGGTACTGGTTGGAAGAATTCTCTTCTTCGGACTTGTTGGCAAGGGGCTGGGATCAGGTCGTAGCGATCTGATCGGTTGGAGCGACGGCCGCTGAAGATCACGGCTTCCTACGGTTCACCAAAGACCTCGACATCTTCTTTGACGACGATCCCGAAAACCTGCAGCGGCTTCAGTAGGCATTGATCGCCTTTGGCTTCCAATCGGATCGCCGCCGTCACCTTCGCAGAGGCACGTCTGCAAACGGTCCAGGGCCGCTACGGCAGCAGTGAGGTCATCTTCATCGGTCGTGCCGATTTCCTGCGCAACAAACGATCAACGGGACGGCAACGCGACCTGGGGGATGTTGAAGAACTGGGCTGAACGGTCACACCCTGGCATAAACCAGTTTGAAAACTGGAAGTGGTGGTTGCCGTGACTGAAGCCGGGGGGAATATTCGAGACGAAGACACATTTTCATGCCGTCGGGGATCATCGTGCCGAGGCTGGCACCTTGCGGGCATGTGGTGCCATGTCCGCGTCGGAGATCTCCAGTGAGCACGGCCCCCCGATATCTGCCGCATGACACCGTCGGGCCGCGATGAGTCGCTCCCCACCGCCGTGGAGGCATCGGCACCGGCCAGCCGGAGGTGTTTGTGCCCAATCACACGCTCGTTCCAGATCAAACGCGTGCGAAGGTGCCGCTGACCGGCTTATCCTTTCCGCCGCTACAGGGGCTCCTGCCGCAGCACGGGTGCCGCGTTCGGCCCCTTCTGCACGCGGACGTAGCGGACGGCGCGGCTTTCCGCGGGCTGGCCCGCGTCGTCCCGCTTCACCACCAGCCGACCGTCGGCGGTGAACTCCTCGTCTTCGCCATTGGGTCGTGACCGCGTCCAGCCGAGCAGGTCGCCATGGTCGGAGTAGCGGTATGTATCGCTCCACACTGCCGGCGTGAGCACCATTGGGTCCGCGTAGTGCTCCGCCCCGGTCGCCGGGAGCCGTTCGATCGACACGATCCGCCGAGGGGAGTTGCCGTTGACGTCGTCCCGACGGTCGGCCGCGGCCGCGGCCGGCACGTCCTCGTAGGTGCGTCGCTCGTTGGGCGGGCAATACCAGGTGAGCAGCGCCGGTGCTGAGAGATGCTTGCCGTTGTCGGCGAACACACCCACGTCGACGCGGGCGGAGGGCAGGTCGCTGCCGGGGTAGACCGCCCGCGGGTGCCAATCGACGACAATCTCGGCCCGCGTGCCGAGCGGATCGAGCAGCCTGATCCGCACCCGCTCCGGGTCGCCGTGCAGGAGTCGCCAAGTGAAGAAAAGCGGCTTGCCGTTGGGATCCTCGGTCTTTGTGACGCTCACGATCATGCGGCGTCGATCGCGGGCCGAGCGGGCCACGCGGGCCACGGCCGCGACCGTGCCGAAAAGCTTTTCCGCTTCGCCGACGTCGAAGTAGTCGATGCCCGGCCGCCCTAGATACTCCTCCTCGACTTGCAACTGCACCAGCGGCGGCACGTCATCGGGCTCGAGGTCATGGGCCATGCGCACCATTCGCTCGACGTCGAGCGTGGCCCCGTCGAACACCGGCGGATGGGCGATGCCGGCGAGATACTCGTCGCGACCGATGATCGGCTTGCGGGACGCGCGGAAGATCATCTGCACCGTCGGCATCAGGAGCCGCTTCTCGACCAGGAACTTGTGCGTCTCGGCCCGGAAGGCGGCGATCGTGGCTGCCACGGCGTTCATGAACTCCCGGTCGGAGCCCGACGAGCCCTGCGACGTGATCAAGTAGGGAACGTTGGCGGGATAGACGTCGCCGTGCCCCGTGTTGGCCTCGGGATCGTGGTCGCGATGCTCGGGATAAAAGTAAAGCATATTGTTGGCGTACTGGTCGGCGAGGAGGGTCGCTGCGGGGCCGTTCGTCATCGCCAGCCGGGGCATGCTCCGCCAATACGGGCCCTGGGTCTGGGCCACCGAGGCGTTGCCGATCACGGGCGCGTTGTGGATGAAGATTAGCTGCAGGCCGCGGTGCAGTTCGCCGAGTCCGTACATCGGGGTCTTGGTGTCCTTGGCCGCCTGTGAGTACTCCACGCGGGCCAACTCCGGAAACCACGCGTAGTCCATGTTGCTGTGGTCTTCGTCGTGGTTGTCGTAGAGCACGCCCCGCAGGCCGGCGGCGGTGCCCTCGGTGCGCCACTGCCGGAGCAGGTCGCCCACCGGGCCCGGCTGCGTCGTGATCGCGGCCACCGGATCGGCCGGTGGGAACTCGTGCGCCACGATGAAGCGGCCGAGTTGCGGCACCCAGAGCGTGTTGGACTCGGCCACCTCGGCCACGCCGTCCGCGACCGGCCGTGGCTTGGGCGGCGGTCCGTTCGCCTGCCGCTTCCGGTCAGCCGCCTGGGCAGCGAGACCCGCCTGCGGCGCGGCGAACACGCTCAACTTGGCGGCCGTCGGTTCAGCGGTCGCTGAGTCATTCGCCCGGGCCAGCCCCAGCGGCGCGACGACCCATGCGGGCATACAGACAAGAAAAACAGCAGCCAAGTGCACACGGGCCCAACGCATCGCAGGCTCTCCCGGGAATCGCATTCTTCCAGATCCTACCGCGGGCGCAACACGGATAACAATTTATCGACTGCCAACGATGCCTTTCGCCGCGTTCCCGAGTGATGCGGCGGCCTGGCGGGTGGCTATGTCGTCCAGCGGCGGTGGATCAACCAGCCACGGTCGCCGAGCAGCCCGTCTCGGTACACGTCGAAGGGGAACTGCGGTCATATCTCGCCAGTGGGTGATCTCCGTCCGCAAGCGACTGCGGGGGGTTCTCGCCGACCGGCCCGAAGTTGCCGCGGCCCCGACGAGGATTTTTCCTGCCGAGATCGAGCGACTCCTCTGCGGCGCGTCAGGTGCGCCTGAGCCGCCGCGGCAATAGAGCAACGAGACTTTGCCGCCCCCGAGCCGGCGATCCACCAAAGTCGAATGCGCTCTAGACTCCTCAGCGGTCAGAAGCCCGGTAAGGCCGTTGGGCGGTGGGCCGCGAAACCTTTCCGTTGCGATGCCGTTGAATCCTCATCGGAGACCGCGATGGCCGGGTATCGTTCGACGAGTTCAAGACTCGCTTCAGGCTGAAGCCGTGACCAGGGTGACATCATGTGGTTGAAGTCGGCACTGGTCCCGCGGCGCGTGGAGGCGATACGAGTCGCTTACCTGCTCGCGTGTCTTATCGCGTGTCTTATCATGGTTGTCATGGTTGTCATGGCCGCGGTGATCGTCGCGCCGACTGCCGACGGCGCGAAGCCCGACACGTCAGCGCAGCGAACGGGTGGCCTGCCGCAGGCGGTGACCTCGGTCCCCGACGGGCCCGTGATGAAGGTCGCACCGGTCGATGTCCGCCGCCGCGATCAGGTCCGTGTACAGGCCGCCGCGATCGACGCGATCCTCGCAGCCCGTTGGCAGGAGCACGGCGTCACGCCGTCGCCGCCGCTCGACGATGCCCAGTTTGTGCGGCGAATCTACCTCGAACTGGCCGGTCGGATCCCGACCTACGACGAGAGCGTCGGGTTTCTCCGTGACGACTTGTCCGCGAAGCGCGACGTGGTCATCGAGCGGCTGCTGGTAAGCCCCGACTACGTCAGCCACTTCTACAACTTCTGGGCCGATATCCTCCGGCTCACCGAGCGGCCGCAGCGCAACCTGATCTTTGAGCCCTACCTCGCCTACGTGAAGGACTCGATCCGCACCAACAAGCACTATGACGACTGGGTGCACGAAATGCTCACCGCCGATGGACGGCTCTGGGACAACCCCGCCGTCGGCTTTCAACTCCGCGACGACGGCATGCCGCTGCCCTATGTTGACAATACCGTCCGCGTGTTGCTCGGCACCCAGATCGGCTGTGCCCAGTGCCACGACCATCCCTTCGACCAATGGACACAGCACGAGTTTTATGAACTGGCGGCCTTCACTGCCGGCACCAAGACCAGGCTTGGCACCGTCATGCGGCCCGGTAAGCCCGGCAAGGAACCCAAGCCGATCCCACTGCCGGCCGTGCGCACGCTCGTCAAGGAGGCCAAGGAGACCAAGGGCCGCAAGGCTGGGCAACTGATCCAGTTCATCCAGGCCAATGCCACGAGCGTCAGTTTTCAGGACCGTCCGCTGCGGCTGCCCCACGACTACCAATACGACGACGCGAAGCCACTGGAGTCCGTCGACAGGAAACTCCTCTGGGGGGCGGTGCCGGCGAGCGTCACAAACGCCGACAGCCGCGAGCAGTTCGCGACATGGATGGTCTCACGGACGAATCGGCAGTTTGCCCGAACGATCGCCAATCGGATGTGGAGGAAGGTGATGGGCGTGGGGCTCGTCGAACCGGTCGATGACTTTCGCGAGGAGAATCCGCCGAGTGATCCGGAGCTGCTCGAGCATCTTACGGACCTCGTTCGGAGGCTCGACTTCGATCTTCGCGAGTTCGTCCGCGTGTTGGTTTCAACATCGGCCTACCAGCGGCGGGCGGTGATCCACGACCCCACCGCCGTTGAGCCGTTTCGCTTCACCGGCCCGGCGCTTCGCCGGATGACGGCCGAGCAGCTCTGGGATTCGATCGTGACGCTGGTCGCTCGCAATCCCTGGAGCGTGCAGCGGCCGGACGTCGCCGAGATCGCTGAGGTGGTAGCGATCGACCTGCGGGAGGCGTCGCTCGACGACGTGGAGCAGAAGTTCGACGCCTTCGTCGACCGTTACAGTCCCGGCCGGCGGCAGCGGACCCTCCAGCAGACCTGTGGCTACCGCGGCCAGTGGCTCATGAAGGCCAGCGAGATGCCCACGCCACTGCCGCTGGGCCACTTCCTCAGGCAGTTTGGCCAAAGCGACCGTGAGACGATCGAGGGCGGACGATCGGTGCCGACGATTCCGCAGATTCTCGCCATGTTCAACGGCCCGATCACCCACGCCCTGCTCGAGGAGGGCTCCGTGATCTATGAGACGGTCATGAGCCACGATCCTGAAGAGACTGCTGACGTGGTGTTTCTGTCGGTGCTCTCCCACGAGCCGTCTGCCGAGGACCGGCGTGAGGCCCACGTCGAACTGAGCGCTGCGGACCCGGCCACCGGCTGCGGCAACCTGATCTGGGCCCTGCTCAACACTCGTGAGTTCATCTTTATCCAGTAGCGGCCGACGGCGCCAGCGCTTGTCGGCTCCCGGGAGACCCCCTCATGACGTCCCGCCTCGTGCTCCATGATGACCTGCTCGTGCGGCGGGCCTTTCTTGGCCGTGCCGCCGGTGCCGCCTTTGGGCTGACGCTTGTCGATGGTTTCGCTGGCAGGCCAGCTGCCGCCGACCAGCCCGCTTTGGCCCCGGCCGGCATCAACGTGATCTACCTGATGATGCGGGGCGCGATGAGCCACATCGACACCTTCGACCCCAAGCCTGGCCGCGAGGAGCAGGGGGAGACGCGTGCCATCGCCACGAAGGTTCCTGGTGTGCAGTTCGGCGAGCACCTGCCGAGGCTTGCCGGCCTCGCCGATCGGCTGGCCGTGATCCGCTCGCTGACCACCGAGACCGGCGCCCACGAGCAGGGCACGTATCTCATGCGCACGAGCTACCCGCAGATCAACAGCATTCGCCACCCGTCGTTCGGCTCGTGGGCGGTGCACGTGCTAGGCAAGCGGAGCCGCGACCTCCCCGGCTACGTGCTCGTCGGCAACGGCAACGAGCATCCCGGCTGCGGCTTCCTCGATCCCGCCGTCACGCCCGTGCCACTCGCCGACCCCGAGCGAGGCCTGGAAAACATCTCGCGGCCCAGCTATCTCTCGGAGGGCAACTTCGAGCGGCGGCTCGCGCTCGCCGACCGGCTCGACCGGGATTTCAAGCAGCACTATGCGGGACGGCAGATCGAGGCCTACGACCGGATGTACGTCGAGGCTGTGCGGCTGATGGGCAGCGGCGATCTGGCGGCCTTCGACATCTCGCGGGAGGACGAGCAGACCCGCGAACGATATGGCCGCTCGAAGCTCGGGCAGGGATGTCTGCTCGCCCGGCGGCTCGTCGAGTCGGGCGTGCGGTGTGTCGAGGTGGAGATGGGGGGCTGGGACATGCACCGCGACCTCTGGGAGGAGCTACCCGAGAAGGTCGGTGAGCTCGACGCCGCCATGGCGGCCCTGCTCGAGGATCTCGCATCGCGCGGCCTCCTCGGCTCCACGCTTGTGGTGCTGGCTACCGAGTTTGGCCGCTCACCTAAGATCAACGAGAACGCCGGCCGCGACCATCATCCGGCAGTGTTCTCCTGCGTGCTGGCCGGTGCTGGCGTGAAGCCGGGCGTGGTGTATGGGGCATCCGACGCCCGTGGCCATGCGCCCGATCGGGATGCTGTCAGCGTTGCCGATTTCAACGCCACGATCGCCGCCGCCTGCGGGCTGCCATGGGACAAGGCATTTGTCGCGCCCAACGGCCGCCCGTTCAAGGTTGGCCACGACGGCAAGCCGATCACCGCCGTGCTGGCCTGATCACGCGCTCTGCCATTATTCGCTCTGCACCAGTGCCGGGAGCCAGCTGCAGAGGTACCAGCCGCGTGGGGTTGAGAACTCCACGATCGCGGCCAGATCGATGCGGCCGGTGGGCGAGGCGCCGCCAAGCACCTCGTCGAGAAGCCCCTTGGGCTTGGAATACTTGACGGCCCGCGCGGTCTCCGCGGTGAGCCCGGCGAGTTCGACGGCGCGACCGATCGCGTCTTCGAGAAAACCGATCTTGTCGACGAGCCCCGCCTCGAGGGCCTGTCTGGCGGTGAACACCTGCCCGGTCGCCACCTTGTCGACCGCAGCCTCGTCGAGCTTTGGTCGGCCCGCCTTCACGATCTCCTTGAAACGGCGAAACATATCGTTGACCAGCTCTTGGAGGAGCTTGCGTTCCTTTTCGGCGAGTTCGGGGGTGCGATCCTTGGTGGGGCTGAGCATCTCCTTGAGCGGGCCGCTCGCGATCGAGTCATCGCGAATATCGTACTTCCGCAGCGCCTGCGACACGTCGAAGTGCGGGATGATCACGCCGATCGAGCCGGTGAGCGTGGCGGGCTCGGCGTAGATCACGTCGTCTGCCGCTCGGTTGGCCATCGCCACGTAGTAACCGCCGCTGGCAGCGAGCCCCCCCATGCTCACCACGACAGGGATGTCGCGCTTCTCGGCGAGCGTGGCGAGGCGATGGTGGATTTCGTCACTGCCGCTCACGGTGCCGCCAGGGGAGTCGACGCGGAGCACGATCGCCTTGACGGCCTCGTCCTCGGCAATCTGGTCGAGCTGGGCCCGGACGAAGCCGTCGCCCCCGAGGATGGCCCCGGTGACGCTCAGAATGGCCACCTTGCCCGCCGCCGTCTTGGAGAGCGAGTGATACTTCTCGACCACGCGGGAATCCCGCTGGAAATACTGTGAGAAGGCCCCGGCGCTGCCGATCGCCGAGAGCACCGCCATGCCGGCGATGATCCACGCCGCCCTTGTGCTCCAGGTGCTCCAGCGGCCCCACGGGCTCGCATGTTCGAGGATCACCCGTGTCGGCAACTGTCGTGACTCGATTTCCATGCAGTGCACTCCGCGTTTTCTGGTGCTCGTGTTCGGTCCGTCCGAGATTGTACGGCGACATCGGCCGCGAGGCGTGCGAAAAGTTGCCATCTTGCGCCGGCTGCCGCTACCCTTGCGGGTTCGCGGCCGGAACTGGCCCGCCAGGCGGCTTGGCTGCCGGGCGATGATTCACGACAAGGAGTCCTGGAACGTGTTCGTCTGCGTCAGCACGGAATGCTTGCCCGATATGCCGCTGGCCGCCGCGATGGAGCGGCTGGCCGAACTGGAGTTCACGGCGGTCGAACTGGACGTTCACGAGAACGGCAGCCACCTCCAGCCCGCCATGGTGGCGGCCAACCCCGAGGCCGCGATCGCCGAGTGCAGCGACCTGCAGCGGCTGCGGCCGGTGGCCGTCTCGTTCGCCGCCTCCGAGACTCCGGATGTCTACGACCTCTTTTCCGCCTGCTGCCGGCTGGCAAAATCGCTCGGAGTCGTGACGATGGTGGTCGAATCCTCGGAACTCGGCACCCCGTTCAACGGCGAGATCGAGCGACTCCGAAAGATGGTGGCGATCGCCTCCGGGCTCGGCGGCGTGGTCGCGGTGAAGACGTCGGCTGGCAGGATGACCCAGGATGCCGAGACGACGGCGTCGCTCTGCCGTAACGTGCCGGGGCTCGGCGTCACCCTCGACCCGAGCCACTTCATCTACGCCCACAAGAAACCGGCTTCGTGGGACTCGATCCTGAAGTACGTCTGCCACGTGCATCTCCGCGACACGAAGCTGGAGACCTTCCAGGTGCGGGTCGGTCAGGGCGACGTCGAGTACGGCAAGATCGTGCAGCAGTTGGAGCGGGTGGGCTACAAGCGGGCACTGAGCGCCCTCATGCCGCCGCTGGAGGGTGTCGACCAGGTGGCCGAACTCCGCAAGATGCGGCTGCTCCTCGAGAGCCTGCTGTAAGCCCGGGGTTGCCCATGCAGTGCGCCCGTGGGGTCGCGGGCGAAACGGTGCCGGATTGGTTCACCGGCGGTGACATGCTCGCCGCCGGGGGATTTTGCTCCAGGCTGCTCGGGTGGCCGACTGGGGAATTGCTCGTGAGTCGCAAAGATTCCCCGGCGTCTGCGCGTGCCACCCCCGGCTCCTCACGATCAAGATTCGGTTCGATCATCCGTGCAGCTTGCCTCCCGTCAGGAAGCCCCAAGCGCGAGCGCGGGGTATCCGGGTCGCATTGAGACGGTGCCGGAGTGGTTCGCCCGCGGACGCTCAAAGGCCTGGTGGCTCCCGCTCCACAAAACCCGTCCAGACCACAGATGTGATCGCCCTGCGCGGCGGCCGTTTACCGCTCTGCCCATGAAAACCCCGGA
>CAMBPQ010000056.1 GCA_945869735.1 Planctomicrobium piriforme | reverse complement strand
CGCCAGCCCGACCTGCCGAAGGTTGCTCGCGCACTGCGTGCGTCGAGCCGATTCGCGGGCCGCCTGGACGGCGGGCAACAAGAGGCCGATCAGCACGCCAATGATCGAGATCACGACGAGGAGTTCCACGAGAGTGAAGGCTCGGGGCCGGAAGGTGAGCGGCAATTTGTTTTTGCACACGCGTTTCATTTGCAACTCTATTGCAGTTATAGCGGGAGGGGGCGGCGCGTCAAGTCCTCTGGCGAGCGTCTGTCACGCAGCGGCTGTGGCGGAAAGAGAGCCATGCATGATCCGCACCCGAGGCAGAAGCATGGCCGACCAGAAGCCGCGTGAAGAAACGATCCGCCACCCTCGGTCGAGGGTCTTTCGAGCGGGCCGGAGAGGTCCGGGACCGACTCGGAACAGGGGATCAGGACGCGGTTACGAGCAATCCTTACAGGGGACGATTCGAGTGATCAAAGGCGGGGGGCGACCCGCTTCGATAAGAAACTCTCTTTTTTATTCGCCCCCAAAACGCCGGTCAAGCGTCTCGGCCCGTGCAGGACAGCCAATGGCATCGATTCCGGTCTGAGGGCACGTTGCCGTGGGTTGGGCCCGTGCCCCCAAATCCCCTGTTTTTCGAGGGCGGGATGGGTGAACGTCGACAACCCGCATCACATGACCGCCCCGCTGGTTGTTCGCCGGGCTTGATCGCGATCTCGAACGTTCCGGCCAATCACGTCAATCTGGCCAACCCGCTGGCTGAGGCCAGCCGTTTCCCGGGCACCTCAGGCACGCTTGAGATCGTGGAGTTTTGCGAGGAGCTCCGGCCGAAAGTCGGGGTGCGCAATCGAGATGAGCAACCGGCCTCGTTCCTGGAGTGTCTTGCCATGCAGGTCCACGGCACCGTACTCGGTGACCACCCAATGGACATGGCCACGGGTCGTCACCACGCCGGCGCCCGGAGCGAGCTCGGCCACGATCCGCGACACGGCCCCGCCCGCGGCCGTCGAGGGCAGTGCGATGATCGGTTTGCCCCCGCGGCTCATAGCGGCGCCGCGGATGAAGTCCATCTGGCCGCCGATGCCGGAATAGATCCGATGGCCAAAGGAGTCGGCGCAGACCTGGCCTGTGAGATCGATCTCGACCGCCGAGTTGACGGCCACGACCTGGTCGATCTTGCGGATCAGGTTTGTGTCGTTGGTGCGGTCGCAGGGATGGAACTCGACCAGCGGGTTGTCGTCGACGCAATCATAGAGCCGCCGGCTGCCGAGCACGAAGCTGGTGACCGTCCGCCCGGGGTGGATCGCCTTGCGGCGGTTCGTGACCACGCCCGACTCGAGCAGAGGGATGATTCCGTCCGACACCATTTCGGAGTGGATGCCGAGATCGCGGTGGTTTTTCAGGCGGGCCAGCACGGCATCGGGAATCCCACCGATGCCCAGCTGCAGGCAGCTGCCGTCTTCGATCAGCGCGGCGACGTGTGCGCCGATCCGTGATTCGACCTCGGTTGCGGCCCGCGGGGGATGCTCCGGTAGATCGCGGGCGGTCGCGCACCAGGCCGTGACGCGGCCGAGCGGCACCGCCGAATGGCCGTGTGTGCGTGGCATCCGCTCGTTCACCTCCGCGAGCACGATGCCGGCCGTGTCGACCGCGGCGCGGGCCGTGTCGACCGATGTGCCGAGCGTACAGGTATCGTGGCGATCCGGTGGTGAAAGCTGCACGATCGCCGCGTCAAGCTTCACACGTCCGCTGGTGAAGAGCATCGGGATGTCGGAGAGGAAAATCGGCACGAAATCGGCTTGCCCCTCGGCCACGGCAGCCCGTAGCCCAGCGCCGATGAACAGCGACGTGGAGCGGAAGCGGGCCACTTGCTCGGGGGCCGCGAAGGCCAGCGGGCCCTCGAGGTGAATGTGCCACAGCCGCACGTTCGTCAGGTCGGTCCGCCGGGCGAGCGCGTCGAGCAGCGGCGTGGGGGTGGCCGCCGCCCCGTGCACAAACACGTTCATGCCGCTTTTGATCCGCGACACGACCGCGTCGGCCGATTCGGCCCGCGTTTGCCAGGACAGCATAGAGACGCCTCCAAGACGGACTACTACGATACCAGGGTTCCATTCGCGAGGAGGAGTGCATGACGAGGCATCTGGTGCTCGTGCTCGGCGATCAGCTCGACCGCCATGGCGCGGCGTTCGACGGGTTTGACGGCAGCCGCGACCGCGTCTGGATGGCGGAGGTGGCCGAGGAATCGACGCATGTCTGGACGCACAAGGCACGGATCGCCGTGTTCCTCTCGGCCATGCGACACTTCCGCTCGGCGCTCGAGCAGGAAGGGATCGAGATCGACTCTACCGAACTGGCCGCGGAGCCCGCAGTGGACGAGCCCGGCACGCTCGCCGCGGCGCTGCTCGCGAGTCTTGATCACGACCGCGTCACGGGCCGCCTACCGGAGCGGCTAGTCGTGGTTGAGCCTGGCGAATGGCGGGTGCAGGAGGCGCTGCGTGGGGCGGCGAAGCAGGCCGGGGTGTCGCTCGAGATCCGGCCTGACCGGCACTTCTACTCGTCGCGCAACGAGTTCGCGGCCCATGCCGAGGGCCGTAAGCAACTACGACTCGAATACTTTTACCGACCGCTGCGGCAGAAGTTCGACGTGCTCATGGACGACGGCGAACCCGCGGGCGGCCAGTGGAACTACGACGCCGAGAACCGCGGCGCGTTTCCCAAGTCGGGGCCGGGGAAGCTACCGGCGCCGGTCCGCTTCGAGCCGGACGTGATCACCAGGCGGGTGATCGATCTCGTCACCAAGCGGTTCCCAACGCATCCGGGGAGCCTCGCCGACTTCGACTGGCCAGTGACGCCCGCCGACGCCCGGGCCGCACTCGACGATTTTCTCGCCCATCGGCTGCCCTACTTCGGCACCTACCAGGATGCGATCTGGACGGGCGAGCCGTGGCTCTATCACTCCCGGCTGGCGCAGGCGATGAACATGAAACTCCTCGATCCGCGGGACGTCGTCGCCGGCGCGGAGCGAGTGTGGCGGGAGGGGAGGGTGGCGCTTGAGTCGACAGAGGGATTCATCCGGCAGGTACTCGGGTGGCGGGAGTATGTCCGCGGCATCTACTGGCATTTCATGCCGGAGTACGAGCAGCGAAATGCCCTCGAGGCCGATCGTCCCCTGCCGGGCTTCTATTGGACGGCCAACACCGAGATGAACTGCCTCAAGGACGCGCTGGGCCAGACGCTTCGCTTCGGCTACGCGCATCACATCCAGCGGCTGATGGTGACGGGCTTGTTCGCCATGCTGATGGGTGTCAAACCGCAGGATGTTCACCGCTGGTACCTCGCCGTCTACGTTGACGCCGTCGAATGGGTAGAGCTCCCCAACACGCTGGGCATGAGCCAGTTTGCCGACGGCGGCGTGATGGCCTCGAAGCCCTACTGCGCCAGCGGCGCCTACATCGATCGCATGAGCAATGCCTGCAAGGGCTGCCGCTATGACCCGAAGGTGGCGACCGGCCCCGACGCCTGCCCCTTCACGACGCTCTACTGGGATTTTCTGGCGCGGCACGCGAAACTGTTGGCGAAGAATCAGCGGATGACAATGCAGCTCAAGAACCTGACGCGAAAGACGGCCGCTGATCTCCGCGGCATCCGCCGCCAAGCAGACGACCTCCGCGACGGTTTCGCGTAGGCGTCGCCCGCCGCCGCCGCGGCCCGTCCGGGCTCGGCGTCTCGGCCCGGCTACGATTGCCGTAGTTTTGCGGTTTGCTTTAAAGTAACGGCCGGTTTCATCCCACCACCCTGACGGTCCGCGATGACGTCCTACAACCTCACCCACCTGCGGCAACTCGAAGCCGAGAGCATCCACATCATCCGCGAGGTGGCAGCCGAGTTTGAAAATCCGGTGATGCTCTATTCCATCGGGAAGGATTCGGCGGTGATGGTCCGGCTGGCCGAGAAGGCCTTTTATCCGGCCAAGCCTCCCTTCCCGCTGATGCACATCGACACGACGTGGAAGTTCAAGGAGATGTATGAACTCCGCGACAACTACGTCACGAAGGAACTGGGCTTCAAGCTGCTCGTGCATGTCAACGAAGAGGGGCGGAGTCAGGGCATCAATCCCTTCACGCATGGCAGCAAGGTCCATACCGACGTCATGAAGACGCAGGCCCTGCGGCAGGCGCTCGACAAGCACAGGTTCGACGCGGCCTTCGGCGGCGCGCGGCGCGACGAGGAGAAGAGCCGGGCCAAAGAACGGGTGTTTTCGTTCCGCGACGAACACCACCGCTGGGATCCAAAGAACCAGCGACCCGAGCTCTGGAGCCTCTACAACACGAAGGTCAGGAAGGGGGAGAGCATCCGCGTCTTCCCGCTCTCCAACTGGACCGAGCTCGACGTCTGGCAGTACATCCATCTCGAGAAGATTCCGCTCGTGCCGCTCTACTTTGCCAAGGAGCGGCCAATCGTCTGGCGGGACGGCGTGATGATCATGGTCGACGATGACCGGCTGCCGCTGAATCCCGGTGAGGTGCCGGAGATGCGTCGCGTGCGGTTCCGCACGCTGGGCTGCTACCCGCTCTCGGGCGCGGTCGACTCCACCGCCACCACGC
Organism: Planctomicrobium piriforme; assembly: GCA_945869735.1. Taxonomy (GTDB): domain Bacteria; phylum Planctomycetota; class Planctomycetia; order Pirellulales; family UBA1268; genus QWPN01. The sequence continues at coordinate 15,164 of CAMBPQ010000056.1, read as the reverse complement.
TTCCCGAGATCATCCAGGAGATGCTGCTGACGACGTTCTCGGAGCGGCAGGGGCGGCTGATCGACTCCGATGAGGCGGGGAGTATGGAAAAGAAGAAGCGCGAGGGATATTTCTGAGACCATGTCGCATCAATCAGCTCTGATCGCCACCGATATCGACGAGTACCTCGCCCAGCACGAGCGGAAGGAGCTTTTGCGGTTCATCACCTGCGGGAGCGTCGACGACGGCAAGAGCACGCTCATTGGCCGGCTCTTCTACGAGTCGAAGATGATCTACGAGGACCAGCTCGCTGCCATCAAGAAAGACACGTCGCGGTACGGGACGACTGGCGAGGAGGTCGATCTCGCGCTGTTCACCGACGGCCTCGAGGACGAGCGGCAGCAGGGAATCACGATCGACGTCGCCTACCGCTATTTCTCGACCGACAAGCGGAAGTTCATCATTGCCGACACCCCTGGCCATGAGCAGTACACGCGAAACATGGCGACGGGGGCCTCGACGGCCGATCTCGCGATCATCCTCGTTGATGCCCGCCACGGGGTGCTTACGCAGACCAAACGGCATTCCTTTATCGTGTCGCTGCTCGGCATCAAGCACATCGTCGTGGCCATCAACAAGATGGACATCGTCGGCTACGACCAGGCGGTGTTCGAGCGGATCAGAAACGACTACATGGCCTTCGCCTCGCGGCTCGACCTCCCCGACGTTCACTTCATGCCGATCTCCGCGCTGAAAGGGGACAACGTTGTCACCGCCAGTCCCAACATGCCCTGGTACACGGGCTCCCCCCTGATGCCGCTTTTGGAGACGGTCTACATCGGCTCGGATAGAAACCTCGAGGATTTTCGGTTCCCAGTGCAGTTGGTGCTCCGGCCCAATCTCGACTTCCGCGGGTTTGCCGGCACGATCGCGTCGGGCATCATCCGCAAGGGGGATGAGGTGGTTTCGCTACCCTCGCGGCGAAAGAGCCGCGTCAAGTCGATCGTGACCTTCGACGGCGAGATCGAGGAGGCCTTCGTCCGGCAGTCGGTCACGCTCACGCTTGAGGACGAGATCGACTCCAGTCGCGGCGACATGCTCGTGCGGCCGGGCAACGTCCCGAAGGTTGATCACCGGTTCGACGCCATGCTCGTGTGGATGAGCGAAGAACCGCTCGTCCCCGGCAAGCAATATCTTTTCAAGCAGACAAGCAAGATTGTTCCCGGCGGAGTGAGCACCCTGCGCTACAAGGTCGACGTCAACACGCTCCACCGCCAGCCAGCGCCGACCCTCGTCCTCAACGAGATCGGCCGCTGCGGGATCACGCTCACGACCCCCATCGCGTATGACGCCTACCGCCGCAATCGGACAACCGGGGCGTTCATCATGATCGACCGGCTGACCAATGCCACGGTCGGTGCCGGCATGATCCTCGAACGGGAGGCAGAGGAAGAGCCGCAGGAGAACTGGGGCGGTGCCGAGACGGCGGCCGACCGACACAGCACGGTCACGGCCGAGGAACGCTCGGCCCGCTTCGGCCAGAAGCCCGCGACCGTACTCCTCACGGGCCTCACCGGTGCTGGTAAGACCACGATCGCGCAGGCCGTTGAGCGGCGGCTCTTCGACCTGGGCCGGGCGGTGGTCGTGCTCGACGGCACGAGCATGCGGCAGGGCATCAGCCGGGATCTTGGCTTCACGGCCCGGGAGCGGAGCGAGAACCTCCGCCGCAGCGTGGAGGTCGCCCACCTTTTTAATGATGCCGGCATCATCTGCCTGGCCGCCTTCGTCGCCCCCGACGAGGACGTGCGGCAGAAGGCCGCTGAGCGGATCGGCCGCGACCGCTTTCTCGTGGTGCACCTCGCCGCGCCGGTGGAGGTCTGCCGCACCCGCGACACCGACGGCCACTACGCACTCGCCGACTCCGGTGAGATCACGAACTTCCCTGGCGTCTCAGCGGCGTATGATCCGCCCGCAAATCCTGACCTCGTGCTGCCCACGCACGAGTGGCCAGTGGGCCGGTGCGTCGATGCGGTGATCGCGCTGTTGGAGCAACGCGGCGTGATCTGAGGCCGGTCCCCACGGCTGACGTCATTGGGCCCGTCACCGGCCGCCTGCCCGCGGGGCGTATCGGATGTGTCGGCTGTCCAGCCGCTTCAGCGGCTCGTACGATGCGTGGCATGGACCACGTGGAACTCATCGCTCGGCGGCGGCCCTGGCTCGGGGATCTCCCGCTGCGTGCCGGTCGGACCCGGGCGCAGAGTCGGGCAACCTTCGAGGTGCTCGAGCGCATCGTTCGTGCCTACCGGCAGGCGAGCGTGGCAGAGCGCGACCGCGGCGTCGTGCGTGGCGGAGCGTGGCACCGCATCCGCAGCAGCCATATGGGGGAACTCGTGGCGCTCTTGGAGGCGGGGCAGCCGGAGCCGCTGGGCGACTACCTGTGCGAGCTTCCGATGCGGCAGGCCGGCCACGGGTTCTTTCAGGGGAAGGTCACCTCCGAAGCGACCACCGGCGATCCGGCCGCCGAGCGGCGGCGGCTGGTCTGGATCATGGACAGCCTTTGCGGCCTGGCCGAGGCGCTGGGCGTGCTGGGCGTCGATTGCCCGGAGGGTCAGCCGACCATCCCGTGCCCTCCGCCGTCGGTCGAGGAACTGGTGGCTCGCATCGAAGAGGCGACGGGCCTCTCACCCGCCGTGCCGGACATCTGCGCCGGGCTATTCGGGCTGGCGAGTGGCGCCGCGTCATCCACGTGAGATCGGCCTGTGCGGTGTATGCCGCCTGCCGAATCCAGGACTGGCTGCGGGAGCGCGAGGGCCGCGCGCTCGACGAGTGCCGGATCTGCGAGATCGGGCCAGGCATCGGGCTGGTGCCCACGATCCTCGGCGGACTGGGGGCGAGGGAACTCTTCCTCGTCGATCTCCCGGAACTCAACGCCATGCAAGCGTACTTCGTCTCCCAGTCGCTGCCGTCGCACCACCTTTCACTGTTCGGTGAGCCGTCACCGACCGCTGGGCCGGTCATCCGCATCCTGCCGGATTTCGAATTCCTCGATGGGGTGATGCCGCGGTTCGACCTGGTGTTCAATCAGGATTCGCTCCCGGAACTCGATCTCGACACCGTGCGGCGGTACCTCGCCCGGATCCCGCGCACGACGCGGTACTTCCTGTCGATCAACCAGGAGACCCGTGTGCCGGAGGCTACGCCGCTTGCCGGTGGATTTCTGCCCAGCATGCTGCGGGGATCCGCCAACTGGCGCTGCCTGTACCGCATGCCCGCCTGGGCTCGCGCAGGCTACCTCGAGGAAATGTACCGCTGCGATGAGGCCACCAGCGGGTAAGGCATCAGGCCGCCATCACCGGCTGATCCGCTCGGTTCCGGAACTCCTGCCGTCTTTCAGCGGCCCGCTTTTTTCTACCGCACGACGGGAGGCTGTCCCGCCATGTTCACCGCCGCTGACGACCGGGTTTCGGCAGGATAGAAGGCCGCCCACACCGGATTGTGGTCCGACACCTCGAGCGCCGTGTCGAGCGGGATGCCGAACGTACTCTGCAGGTCGAGCACGCCCCACTTGCCCAGGTATTCGGCGGTGGCGGGCTGCGCGAACACGAGGTTGTCGTAGGTTTTCGACCGCCGGGTGTTGGTGGTCGTGCCCGACACGGCCCAGCCGATGCCCGGAATCCGCTTGAACGAAGAAAACTCGGGCGGCCCGGCGTTGAGGTCGCCGAGCAGGATCACGTCGTCCTCGTCGGGACGCAGCGCCTGCATCGATTGAAACACCCCCGTGAGGGCCTCGAGTTCCTGCGGAACCTCGTCTGGATCGGTGTGGATGTCGACCAGCCAGAACGTGAAGGCCTGATCTGCGGGCGTGACGCGGGTGCGAAATCGCACGTGCATCGGTGGGCGATGGAGTTTGTCCTGTGGGTTGGGAACCACGCCAAGTGACGACGCATCCACTTCGACGCGATTGGTGTCGTAGATGAAGGCGTATTGCTCCTTGCTGACTGTCCGTCCCTCGCGCGGCCCGATCACGTAGTGATAGCGGCTGCCATCCGCGTTCACCGCGCGGACGAATGACGGAATGATTTCGTCAGATTTCGCCCGCACCTCCTGGATCGCGACGACGTCGAACTTGCGGACCACCCGGGTGAGCACTTCGACGACGTGCTGCTTGGACATCTTCGATTCGCCGAACACCTGGATGTTGAAGCTCGCGATCAGCAACGCGTCCCACGGCTTGGCGGCGGGACCAGCGGCCGGCTGCTGGGCGAGGAGCGCCGCCGGGGCGCACCACAGGGCAACGCAGGCGGCCAGCAGCGCGCGGACCATGCCCGGCGGGTGAAACGGTCGTGACGAGGATGAGGATGATGTCGGCGACACCCACCTCGTATCGGCCGATCCATGCGGTCAGCATGCCACTGCCCGGCCGCGCCGGAGCGGCTTCACGCGCCTGCCGAGTCGAGGGCCTGCTCGGCGAGCCGGGCAAGTCGCGGGTCGGCCGAGGTCGCGGCCTTGGTGAGGGCATCACGGGCAACTGCGGCGGCGGGGCCGAGTTTACCGAGGGCCCATGCCGCCCGTTGGGCGACCGACAGGTCAGCCGCCTCAAGACACGTCGCCAGCACCGGCGCCGCCACTGCCGCATCCTGCCCAGATCGCCCCAGGAGTGTGATCGCCCAATAGGCAACGAGCGGATGGCTGCTGGCAGCGAGGTCGGCGAGCGTCGAGTTGGAGCCGCCAGGTGGCGGACCGAGTTCCTCGAGTGCTGCCACCGCCCATTCCCGAACCCGGTCATCGCCGTCGCCGCAGGCGACGACCAGCGGGACCGACGCCTCGTGGGCCGCTGATCCCGCGCGACAGAGCTGTTCTGCTGCCTCGGCTCGACGCCCGGCATCGCCACTTCCCAGCTGCTCGATAAGCCCGTGGATGTCGGTGGCCGCCGGATCGCTCATGGTGTGTGCTCCAGCACGTTTTTCATTGATAGTTGTGAGGTCCCTTTTTATCAGGCGAGAAACAAGTGGCCAGTGCATGCCGCGGCGGAATACCGTGATGGCCGCACTTTTGCCAGCGAAAGCGGCCCTGTCTAGACTCATTCCGGTGAGTTCCATCACGTGTCGGAGGTCAGCCATGATTTGGTCGGTCTTTCGCTCCTTCATAATCGTTCTCGCCGCGATCGTTGTCGGCCGGGCCGCCCGCGCCGTCGAGCCGGCCGACGGCCCCGGCACGCTTGTCGTGCCCGCGGGCCTCTCGGCCACGCTGTTCGCCGCCGAGCCGATGCTGTCGAGCCCCGCCGACATCGACGTCGATGCCAAGGGTCGCGTCTGGGTGTGTGAGGTGATGAACTACCGCGGCAAGAAGGAGACGCGGGCGGCGGGCGACCGGATTCTGGTCCTCGAAGACACCGATGGCGACGGCCGGGCCGACCGGCAGCACGTCTTCTACCAGGGCCGCGACGTCGACTCGGCGCTCGGCATCTGCGTGATTGGGGAGGGCCCGGGGCGGAAGGTGATCGTGTCGTGCGCGCCGAATGTCATCGTCTTTCATGATGACGACGGCGACCTCAAAGCCGACCGCCAGGAGATGCTGTTCACGAAGACGGGTGAGCCCCAGCACGATCATTCCGTGCATGCCTTCGTGGTCGGGCCCGACGGCCGCTGGTACTTCAACTTCGGCAACAACGGGAAGGCCGTTCACGACAAGGACGGCACGGCTGTCACCGATCGCTTCGGTAACGTCGTCAACAACGCTGGCACACCCTACCGGCAGGGCATGGTGTTCCGCTGCCAGCCCGACGGCAGCGATTTCGAGGTGCTTGGCCACAACTTCCGCAACAACTATGAGGTCGCCGTCGACTCGTTCGGGGGCCTCTGGCAGAGCGACAACGACGACGACGGCCACCGGGGCGTGCGCATCAACTGGGTGATGGAGTATGGCAACTACGGCTACGTCGACGAGCGAACCGGCGCAGGCTGGCAGGTGCCACGGACCAACATCGAGGCCGACATTCCGCGGCGGCACTGGCACGCCAACGATCCCGGAGTGGTCCCGAACCTGTTGCAGACCGGCGGCGGCTCGCCGACTGGCATCTGCGTCTATGAGGGGACGCTCCTACCCGAGCGATTTCGCGGCTCGCTCATTCACTGCGACGCCGGCCCGAACGTGGTGCGGGCGTATCACGTACAACCTGCCGGCGCCGGGTATGAGGCGACGAGCGAGACGGTTGTGGACGGCTCGGCCGACCGCTGGTTTCGGCCGAGCGACGTGTGCGTGGCTCCGGACGGCTCGCTGATCGTGGCCGACTGGTACGACCCTGGCGTGGGCGGCCACGGCATGGGCGACACGGAAAAGGGCCGCATCTACCGAATCGCGCCCACCGGTTCGACCTGGGCGGTGCCGCTGGTCGACTTCACGACGGTCGCCGGTGCGGTCGCGGCGCTGGCAAGCCCAAACCTCTCTGCCCGCGCCACGGCACTGGAGCGGCTTGCCCGCGACCCCGCGGCGGCAGCGGCCACGCTCACCACCGCCTTTGACGCCGCCAAGGATCCGCGGCTCAAGGCCCGGCTGGCCTGGGCGGTGGGCATGCTGCCCGATCAGGCAGATGTATGGATCGCGCGGCTCGCCACCGAACCGGATGAGAACCTGAGGGTGGTCGCGATGCGGATGTGCCGCCTGGCCCGCCGGGACGTCCTGGGACTCGCCGCGAAGTTTGCCGCCGACTCCTCGGCGGCCGTGCGCCGCGAGGGAGCGATCGCGCTGCGTGGTGTCGCAGGCGAAACGGCTGATCTTGCCTGGGCCGAGGTGGCGGCGCGGCACACCGCCGGTGACCGCTGGGAACTCGAGGCGCTCGGCATTGGCGCTGACTCGACCGCTGGGTTTGGCACGCCCGGCCACTGGGACGGACGGTTGGCGGCCTGGCGAGCCGTCGTGAACGACCGTTGGAAGACGCCCGCAGCCCGCGAGATCGTGTGGCGCAGCCGCGGGTCGGCCACGCCCGAGATGCTCTGCGAACTGCTCGCTGAGCCGTCCACGACCACGAACGAGTCGCTGGCGATGCTGCGGGCGCTCGACTTTCAGGACCACGACCGCGTGCTGCCGGCGATCAGGCGGTTGGTGCGGGTCTGGGAGGCCTCCGAGGAGAAAGGTCGCGTCGTGCTGCCCGAGCTTGTGTCGAGGCTCGAGACGGCCGACGGAGCCGATGCCGAGTTGGCGAAGCGGATCGACGAGGCGACCTGCTATGTCGCCGGCACGAGGCAGTTTGTCGACATGGTCCAGCGGTTTCGGTTGAAGTCGCGCGTCGGCGAGCTCATCGCCCTGGCAGCCGCGGAGGGCACGGACGCACCCCTGGCAGCGGCCGCGGCTGGCGCTGCCTTCGAAAACGGAGGCAGAGAGGCTGTCATGGCCGCAGTGTTGGCGGCCGACCCGCCCGGCCTACGGCTGCTGACCGCGATCGGAACCCATGGCGGCGTCGAAGAGGCTGCCGTACTGCAGGGAGTCCTCGCCCAGCCCGCGGCGCCGTCGGAACTCCGATCCGCCGCCATCCGGGCACTCGCCCTGTCGAATCAGGGCGCCAAAGATTTGGTCGCGATGGCGAAGGCCGGCTTGCTCACCGGGACCATTCCGCAGGTGGCGGCGTTGGCGATTGCATCGTGTCCGTGGGCCGACATCCGGCAATCGGCCGCCGACGTGCTGCCCATGCCGAAGGCGAAGGGGGGCAGCCTGCCGCCGGTGGCAGAGTTGCTCAAGCGAGAGGGCCGGATCGACCAGGGCAAGGCCGTGTTCGCTGGGGTGGGCACGTGCGCCAAGTGCCACATCGTCGGTGGCGAGGGCAGGGCCGTGGGGCCGGACCTCTCGGGAATCGGCGTCAAACTCTCGAAGCAAGCAATCTACGAGTCGATTCTCGCCCCGTCGGCCGCGATTAGCCACAACTACGAGACCCATACGGCCCTGCTCGATGATGGCCGCAGCACGACGGGGCTGCTTGTGTCACAGTCGTCCGAGCAGGTGGTGATCCGCGGTGCCGATGGTATCGATGTCACGATTGCCGCCGGTCAACTCGACGAACTGGTCAAGCAACCGGTGTCGCTCATGCCGGCAGATCTGGCGACACTGCTTTCAGCAGATGATCTCGTCGACCTCGTCGCGTGGCTCCAGACGCTGCGAGCCACGAACTAGAGCGCAATCGACTTACGTGTATCGCGGGCTCGGGGGCTGCAAAAGTCTCGTCGCCGGGGCGAGGATACGCCCGAGGCTCATGGGCGACTCTTATCAGGCGGCAAAATCTCTGATCTTCGCCCGGCGCATGGCAAGCCAGTAGCTGACGGCCGAGCCGGGCCAGAGCACGTGATGACGGCCCGATACATGGCGATACCATGATGCGCACGCCATGCGAAACGCTTCCTTATCTCCGCGATATGGCTCGCTGCCCCAGACAGTCTGCTCGAACCGCTGCTGCAGCGTGTCGTTGTAGGTCCGCTGCACGTCGGCCCGCACCTCGACGACCGGGAGCCTGCCGGAATCGATCCATCCCAGGCACTGCGAGATGAACCTCACCTGGGATTCGATCATGAACAGGATTGAGTTGTGGCCCAGCGCCGTGTTCGGCCCCATGATGACGAAGAGATTCGGAAATCCCGCCATGGCGACGCCCTGGTACGCCTGCGGGCCATCCTTCCATGTCTCCGCCAGAGACACTCCCTTGTGGCCAATCACCTCCACGGCCTCGGTAAGGTCGAAGGGCCGGAAACCGGTGGCGAGAATGGCGACGTCCACCGGCCGCATGGCGCCGTCGGCCGTGGCGATCGACCAGGGGCGGACCTCTGTGATCGGTTCGACGACGACATCCACATTGTCCCGCGTGAGTGCCGAATAATAGTCGTCCGACAGCAGGATCCGCTTGCACCCCAGCGTATAACGGGGAGTGAGTTTTCGCCGCAAGGCGACGTGTGAGACGGACGACATGCGAAACAAGCGGGCCCGCTTCTCCCCCTTTTCCATCCAGGAGGGATGGAACGTGAAGCCGAGGACCGTGGACTCCGCCCGCCAAAACTGCAGTGTGCGCCGCAGCCGGTTCAAGCCGGGAACGATCGCCGCGGCCCGCTGATACACGGCCGAGACGGGGTGATCCTGCCGCGGGAGCACCCACGGAGGCGTTCGCTGAAAGACGGTGAGGCTGGCGACGTCCGACGCGATCCGGGGAATAAGCTGGATGCTGCTCGCCCCAGTGCCGATCACAGCGACCCTTCGGCCGGTCAGGTCGACGTCATGCCGCCAGCGGGCCGTGTGCAGCACGGGTCCGGCGAAGGTATCCAGTCCGGTAAGCCGCGGCACGCTTGGAATGTGGATGCCCCCGACGGCAGAGACGACGGCGCGGGCGCGAAACTGGCGGCCATCGGCTGCCAGAAGTTGCCACAGCTTCCCAGCCTCGTCCCACTCCATCCGGACGATTGTCGTCCGTGTTTGGACATGCGGGACCACACCATGCCGCTCGGCGACAAGCTGTATGTAGTCGAGAATCTCGGCATGTCCGGCATACTTTCGGGACCAATCCGTTTTCGGTGCGAACGAGTAGGAGTAGAGGTGCGAGGGCACGTCGCAGCCGCATCCTGGGTAGGTGTTGTCGCGCCAGGTGCCACCGATGGAGTCTTCCTTGTCAAAGATGACAAAGTCAGAGCGGCCCTGATCCCGCAGGCGGATCGCCATGCACAGGCCACCAAATCCTGCACCGATGATCGCGACGCCGATCACTTTCGGGGGCGTAGCCTTGGAGGAGGAGAGGGGCCGCGTTTTCTGTTCCGCGCCGTTCCTGCCTCGTGCCAGCCCGGCATGTGCGGGGAGCGGAATCCCCGCGGCATCAGCCTCCTGACGGAGCGCCGGGGGTAGCGACACGAGCCCATCGTGCCTGGCGAGTGCCGCGGCGGTCGCCGGCGGGAGGTCCTTGAGCGCGGCGAGCGATAGCCAGCCCCGGTGATGCGACAGCGACTCAGCGACGGTGGGTGAGAGCGACGCGAGACCATCGAGGAGGAGGTCACCACCGTGCGTTGCCAGGGCGTCGGCGACCTGTGGCTCGAGGGTCGTCAGTCCGCCCAGTGACAGTCGACCCGTGTGTGCGGCGAGTGCGAGGGCCGCCTCCAGCGACAAGGCCTCGAGCCCATCAAGAATGATTCGCCCGTCGTGCGCGGCGAGCCGGCGTGCGACGTCGGCAGGCAGCGACGCGAGCTGGGGAAGCGTGACCTGATGATGGTGTGTCGCGAGGGCCGCGGCAGTCTCGGCGGAGAGCTTACTCAGGGCACCAAGGTGCAAGTCGCCAGCATGACCGGCCAGAGCCGCTGCCGCCGCCGGGCAAAGGTCCGTGATACCGTCAACCCACAATCCGCCTGCAGAGCCGGCGATTCCCGCAGCGACCTCGGGCGATAGTGACCGGAGGCCGCGCAGCGAGATACCGCCGCGATGGCGTGCCAGTGCGGCCGCTGCCTCCGGTGACAGCGTCTGCACGCCGTCCAGGAAGAGGAGGTCGTGATGGTGAGCGAGCGCGGCCGCATCGACAGGATCAAGTTCGGTGATGCCGCCGAGCATCAGCGAACCACCATGGTGGGCGAGGATCTGTGCCGCTCCGGAAGCGAATGCCGTCACCTCGGGTAGGCGAAGTGGCCCTACAGGCCGTGCCCACTCGACTGCTTCGTGCTTCGCGAGCGTGCCGTGCGGTTGCCGTGCGGTTGTGTCGACCACGTCCGTCTCACTCGCGCAGCGATTGTCTTCTTCGTGGACCAGTTGTGAAGGAAGGAACTGTAGCAGTTGAGGTACGGCGCTCACACGGCACTTTTGGCGTCAGTGTGATGCCATTTCACCACTGCGCGGCAACGCCTTCCACGGAGCCGCTTGTGGTCGCTGCACCAGCGCGACTGCCCCGAACTCACGGTGCACCGGATCATGCACCTCGGGATCTCCGATCTGGCCGCTCCGTACCGCCGCGTCCGCGTGCAGCCCAACGGCAGCTTTGCGATGGTCTGTCATGTGGGGCAGGTCCGGATCCTACTGGATGACCGCTGGCAGACGAGCAGGGCGAGCGTGGCCTGCCTGGCGCCACCCCGCGTGCTCAATGCGTTTCACGCCGTGCCAGGCATACGGTGGAGAATCTCCTGGATCCGCTACGACCAATCGTCGCACGTTCGGCCCGTGGTCACCGCTGCGGCGCCGGCAAGGAGCAACTCCGCCGCCTCTGTCTGTGGGAGCTCGGCCGCAGTCCGATGCAGCGCCTGACGTCACTGCGGATGGAGCGGGCCGAGGAACTGCTGGCTTCGACGCAGGATACGATGGAGAAGATCGCCCAGCGGGTGGGCTTCAACGACGCCGCGGTGTTTTCCCGTGCATTCAAGCAATGGGTGGGCTTTAGCCCGTCGCTCTATCGGGAGTCAGCCACCGTGCGGGCAACAGCTGCCACCGAGGTATCCCCAAACAGTCGTCGCCGCAGGGCGAGCGAGACGTTCACCAGCCCGATCAGGACCGGCACCTCCACCAGCGGGCCGATCACCGTGGCAAACGCGGCCCCTGAGTCGATGCCGAACACGGCGACAGCCACGGCGATGGCCAGTTCGAAGTTGTTGCTCGAGGCAGTGAACGCAATCGTGGCGGTCTTGGAGTAGTCGGCACCGATCGCCCACCCCAGCCAGAAACTCATAAAAAACATGACGGCAAAGAAGATCAGGAGTGGCAGGGCGATCCGCACCACATCCATCGGGATCTCGATGATCCGGTTTCCCTTCAGGCTGAACATCAGGAGGATCGTGAACAAGAGGGCGCACAACGTGATCGGATTGATGGTGGGGATAAAGACGGTCTCGTACCACTGCCGCCCCTTCAGCGAGAGCAGCGTGAATCTCGTGGCCATGCCGAGAATAAACGGCACACCCAGATAGATCGTTACTGTCTGGGCGATCTGACCGATGCTGATGGTCACCATCGTGCCCTGAAGACCGAACACGGGAGGCAGAACGGTGAGCAGGAGCCATGCATAGACGCTGAACAACAGGATCTGAAGCACACTGTTGAGGGCGACGAGGGCGGCGGCATATTCGGAGTCGCCCCGAGCCAACCCGTTCCACACGAGCACCATGGCGATGCAGGGCGCAATGCCTACCATGACCAGCCCTGCCATGTAGTCGGGCTTGTCGTGCAGGAGCGTCACGGCGAGCACGAACATCAGCAGCGGACCGACAATCCAGCTCTGGAACAGCGCCAGCCCAAGTGTTTTCCAATCCCGAAAGACCGTGGGCAGTTCCTCGTATCGCACTTTCGCCAACGGTGGATACATCATCAATATCAGGCCGACAGCAAGCGGGATGTTTGTGCTCCCGACCTGGAACCGGTTGATGAAGGCGTCGATGCCCGGCAGGAACCGCCCCAGGGCGACACCAGCCGCCATGGCCACGAAAATCCAGGCCGTCAGATGGCGATCCAGAAACGCCAGTCGCTTCTGCTCAACAACAGCCCGTGCCGCCGACATGGTATTTCTCCGGAGCAAGGCAGACAGTGTGGGTGGTGCCCGACGCAGACTTCAGGAATGAATGGCGGGAAGGTCCGGAGGTGGTCGCAATCAACGGATGGCAAGATCGACCACGAGAAGTGCAGTGTACTCCGATGCTGATTATCGTACTGATGGTCCTGCCGGCAAACAGGATCGGTTCGGCCACCTGCCTGCGAAGTTTTTCCGCCACGGCGTGGAGCAGCCGACCGTCGTGGCGGTGCTCATGCTCTGGATCACGTGGTCGATCGTGGCCCTGTCGCGCTACACGGTGGTCGGGCTCTGGCGCTGACTAGGCCGTAGCGAATGGTTCGGCGCGAAGTTCTTCGTGGCATTGCCCTACCGCTTACGCAGGTGGGGGAGGAGTTCCCGCTGGTGTGCCCCGGCTGCAGCGGTGATATCCAGCTCATCTCCTTCATCATCGAGCCAGGGCACATCCGAAAGATCCTCACGTTTGGGCGAGCTGCTCGAGCCTCCCTCCCCCGACGATTGCGGAGGTGCCATGGACCGTTGGCTCCGAGCAGTAATGCCGCTGACCAGCCGACCGCGCCACGGAACGTCCGGGGGCTGGCGGCAAAGTCGAAGGGCAGGGATCTTAGTTCAGGGGAGTTGGGGGTGATGATCGCCGCGATCCCGAAGGTGATAACAGTCAAACGAGCTATTGAGTTTGAGCGGTTCCTGCGTGGATGCTTCGTCACTGGGCTACGGCTGAGCGAAGCCATGAAGGCTCGATGGGACTCGGGCGCAGATGTCTTTCCGCTGTTTGCGGATGGTCGTCATCTGGTCTGGGTCTTCGGTTCGGCGCAGAAGAATGGCCGCGACGAGCAATCCCCCATGACCCCAGAAGGCGCTGAGTTCCTTCTTGCCACCCCAGCACGGGAGCGGCACGGCTTCATCTTTGAACTGAATGGTGGCTCGGGCCGACTCACCGAGACGACCGTTTCCAAGCTGATTTCACAGATCGGCGAGGCCGCGGGCATTCAGGTGGCACCAATCAATCCGCGCACCGGGAAGCCCAAGTTCGCCTCGGCCCATGATCTCCGTCGCTCATTCGCCCAAGGGCTCGCCTACCGGGTGAGACCGGCGGTCCTGAAGTTGGCCATGCGGCACAAAAGCCACCTGACGACCGACAGGTTCTACGTGGGCGCGGATGCCCAGGCTGCCGCGGAGGCCATGCGGGAGGCGAGACAGCCCCCGCAGTCACCGTGACGCTGTTTTAGTGTCACTTTTGGTGTAACTCTGGCCCGCCCGCTCCGAAAATCAGCAAAAACAACTAGGCCCGGTCAGATTCGAACTGACGACCAAGGGATTATGAGGACGAGAGTAGTCCTTATCATCGAGTCCGCGAAAACCGAGGTTTTCGTAGTTTCGCCCGCGAAAGCGTCTGGTTTGGTGGGTTGGGACGAAGTCGGCTTTTGTCCCGTAACCGTCCCATATGTGTCCCACTCTGTGGGGTTTGGGCGTACGCCCAAACTCTCCTCGCGATCCCCTCCCGGTCTACGGCAGGTGGTGAGCGGCGACAAGTTTTCGATCCGAAGAGAAGGACCCGCCTGCCCGGTCGCGAGGGCGAGACAACTCGTCCGGCTGGTTTTCCCCAGCCCGAGGTGCAGATGCCGGGGCAACAGGCAAGCCGCCGCTAGGAAACCCCGAACGGGCTAGCCTCGAAAAACGAATCTCACGAGTCCAATCCCAAGGCGATTTTGAGAGCCCGATCGAGCTCATTGATTCGTGCCGAGGAGAACTGCCCCATCAGCCGAACCAATCGCTGTCGTGGCACCGTCAAAATGTTATCCGTGTTCACCACTGACGGGCGGGGCAGCCCCTCAGCTTTGCCGACTGAAACCTCGGTAGGAAGTCCGCGGGTAGTGCGGGTAACAAGGGCCACCACCACAGCCCCGATCGTGTCGCTGACGGCATTTCTCGTCAGCACGACGACCGGACGCGGCCCAACCGGAGGCGGCAGTTCCGCCCACCAGACTTCAGCCCTACGCATCGGCCCCGGGCGTTTGGCAGCCCCCCTCAGCCCCCTCGATCTCGGGCAACTCCGACAACAGGGCTAATTGGGTGGCGGCAATGTCGGCGGACTCGATGTCGGTAATCGCTTCGGTCTCGATGTAGCTTCGCAGAGCTGCTTCGACGACGTCAGCCAAGGCACGCCCCTGATGACCGGCGAGCCGCCGCAGTTCCTGCTCAATCTGATCGCCTACCTGAATGACCATGCCTTCAGCATACGCTGTCGGACAACCCTCCGGAACTGAGGACTGCCCGGCCTGATTTCCGCCCCCCGATCACTCCACGGCGTAGAGCGGTTCCGAGACCGGCGTCAGGGCATTCACCGAGACCACGGGGTCGCTGACATCGGTCCGGCTGGCCCGCCGCATCTTCGGCAGCTCGCTGATCAGGTCACGCTTGAAGGCTGCCACCGCCTCGGTCACATCGTCCATCTTGCTCTCGATGCCGGGCGACTCGCCGGTCTTCGCTCGCATCGCCTCGGTTGAGGTCCGGCCGCCCCGCCGGCGGTGCCATCCTCGGGGGAAGCTTGTGCCCCCCGAGGCCGCCGCGCTCGCCATTCCTCGTGGGACACCACCGGGATGCGAGCCGCTCTCTTGGTCACGTTGTGCACGCCGTCACGAGCCACCAGACCTGTCGCCGGGCGATCCTGCGGCACCCCCTGTGC
>CAMBPQ010000055.1 GCA_945869735.1 Planctomicrobium piriforme | reverse complement strand
CACCCGAGCATCCTGTAGCAAAATCCCCCGGCGGCGAGCATGTCACCGCCGGTGAACCAATCCGGCACCGTTTCGCCCGCGACCCCACGGGCGCACTGCATGGGCAACCCCACGCCCACAAAGTTCCCCGAAGGACCGGGAAACTACGGTGCCCTCGGCATTGGCGTCTACAACGGACAGGGGGTGTCGAAGGCGGAAGCCAACAACAACATGCATTTCGTGCTTCGTTTGGAAACGCCCTGGAAGATGGGCGACGGCCAGATCATGGAGGCCGGCGTGCAGGCCTACACGGGCACCTACTCGCCATACGTCACCCCCATCGCGTTTGACAACCAGAAGGTCACGCCCGTGGTCGTCCCCGAAGCGGTGTTCTCGATCAACGTATCGCAGCCACGTTCGTCTGCTATCCCCAACCCCTCGGCTTCACCACCGAGTGGACCACTGGGGACGGTCCGCAGCTCTCGAACTTGACGGGCACGTCACCGGCGAATCCGCCGACGATCACGAGCAGACCGCTCTCCGGAGGCTACGTGCTCGTGAACTACAAACATGAGACCGAAGGTGCGGGAGTCATTTTCCCGTTCTTCCGCTGGCAGACGTATCGCGGCGGCTATTTGTGGGAACGAAACTCACCGGACACCTATCTCGGAGAGTTCAACCTCGGGCTGGAGTGGCAGTTCTCACCTCAGATGGAGCTTACGGCGGAATACGACTGGGTGAACCGCACCAACACGTCCTCCATACAGGCCAGGATCGTGAACGGGGAATATGCGCAGTTTCAGGGCGATCTGCTGCGGTTTCAGTTCCAGATCAACTATTGAGTGTCGCGGGAAGGTGTCAGGCCGCGACTTTCGCCTGCTGCTCGTGGATCGCCGTTGAACGCAGCAGGATGCAACCCTGCAAGACCTCGGGTTTGCCGGGGCTGCCGACCGCGGCAGTAGGACAGGCGATGAGCCCCGTGAGCCGTCCCCACGTGCTCTTGAGCGCGTGTGGGACCGAGCAGGCGCTGACGTTGCCCGTGCGCCGCGTGAGTCCGTTGACGAGTTCGCCGGCGACGCCGTGTTCGTCGAGTTTCATGCCGGTGAACCGCACGATGCCCGAACCGGCCTGATGCGGCACGACGAAGTTGACGTCGCCACCCACATGCCCGGTGCTGACCAGCGCCTTGGCGACGGCAGACGACATCGCCCGCGGGGCAATCTCCGCAATCGCCATGCCATCGAGCGAATAGACCAGCCGCTCATCGGCGACGCCCCTGCCGCCGCCCGGGGCCGGCACGGCGACCTGCGGCCGCAGGTGAAAATCAAAGGCCGACCGCTCAACAGGCTGTTTCTCGGCCACGGCATGCACGATCTCGAAATGCACCGGGTGTCTACGATTGGTCGTGGGCGCCAGCAGCGTGGCTGATGCCATGTCGCCGAACAGGCCGGCCGTCTGCCGGCAGCCGTAGTCGGTGATGCGGCTGATGCGGCTGGCGACGATGACGAGCAGAAACTCGTCCCGCTCGAGAGCGAGCCGCGGGGCCCAGCGTTGGCTCACGAGCTCAAACGCCCGGCTGTAGCCGCAGCAGAACCAGTTGATGCCGATGGTACGGCAGCGGCGCGCACCGAGTTCACGAGCCAGTTGCCGTGCCGCGTGACTCGGCCGTTCCGCCGCCACCTCCGCCGGTGGGAGATGCCGACGGGCCACCGAGGGCGGAAGAAAGGATGGCGAGACAAACACGATGCCGCGGCAGTCGGCCAGATTGCAGCCTGTCTCACGCTGGAGTTGCCGGACGGCGTGCAGCCCCATCGTCAGTTCGTCCTCGAGCGAGATTCCACGGGCCTCGATACCGGTGTGGTGCGCGAACTTGCGGGGCATGCTGTCGCCAAACCACTCGTTCTCCAACTCCCAGGCGGGCTGATGGAGCGAAATGGCGGAAATGCCGAGCGGCTGATGGTGGGGCGTGTCCATGTGTGGCTGCGTGGCTGCGTGTCATCGGGGAAAAGTCGCGGCCGCCGTCCGGGGCGGCGGGCGGGGATTGTGGCGTGCGGTGACAGCCGGGGCCAGCGTGAAATCCGCCCCAAAAAAGCGAGCAGCTACAGTGGGGCGGGCGGCCGCACGTGTCGCGAACTGCCCGAGACTCCAGAGATACGGCGTATGAACCGGACGATCGCAGACGCGGGCTGGCGGTTTGACAACTCCTACGCGCGGCTGCCGGAGCCGTTCTTCGTCCGTGCGACGCCCACGCCGGTGCGGGCCCCCGCCCTCGTGGTCCTCAACGGGCCGCTCGCAACCGAGTTGGGACTCGACCCCAAGTTATTGCGGGACAAGGGCGCCGCGGTGTTTGCCGGCAATGAGCTTCCGCCGGGAGCCACACCGATCGCCCAGGCATATGCCGGCCACCAGTTCGGCTATTTCACAAACCTCGGCGACGGCCGGGCAATCCTTGTGGGCGAACAACTCACGCCGGACAGCCGCCGCTTCGACATCCAGCTCAAGGGTTCGGGCCGCACCGCCTACTCCCGCAGCGGCGATGGACGCGCGGCCTTGGGCCCGATGCTCCGCGAGCACATCGTCAGCGAAGGGATGCACGCCCTGGGGATTCCCACCACCCGCAGCCTCGCCGTCGCCACCACTGGCGAGCAGGTGTTGCGGGCGGTGCCTCTGCCCGGCGCGATCCTGACCCGTGTTGCGGCCAGCCACATCCGCGTAGGCACGTTTCAATACGCGGCGGCACTGGCGGACCGAAGCCTGCTCACCGCGCTCCTCGATTATGCCATCGCGCGTCACGACCCGGAGCGTGCCGCGGCCGACGACCCGGCAGCGGCCTTCCTCGAGGCGGTGGTCGAACGGCAGGCGGCGCTCGTGGCGCGGTGGATGCTCGTGGGCTTCGTGCACGGCGTGATGAACACCGACAACGTCGTGGTGTCGGGCGAGACGATCGACTACGGGCCCTGCGCGTTTCTCGACACCTACGATCCCACGACGGCATTCAGCTCGATCGACCAGCAAGGCCGCTACGCCTACGCCAGCCAGCCCGCGATCACCCACTGGAATCTCGCCCGCCTCGCCGAGAGCCTCCTGCCGCTCGTGCGCGGTGGTGAAGAGGCGGCACTCGACCGAGTGCGGGGGGTGTTGGGCACGTTCCCGACGCGGTTTGAGCGTCATCGCCTGGCAGGGGCGCGGGCAAAACTCGGGCTGGCCTCGGAGGAGGACGGAGACGGCGAGCTGTTTGCCACGCTGCTCGTGCGGATGCAGGAGACACGGGCGGACTTCACGGCGACGTTCGCGAGCCTCGCCCCCTGCGCCGAAGCGGCGACGCCGGCGGAGGAAGTCTGCGCCACCCCGGCCTTCCGCGAATGGTGCACCACTTGGCGGGCGCGGCTGGCACGCCAGCCCGGAACGATCGCAGAGGCCGCGGCGCGGATGCGGCGGGTAAACCCGGTCGTCATCCCGCGTAACCACCGCGTTGAAGAAGCCCTGGCCGCGGCAGAGTCGGGCGACCTCTCGGTGTGTCACCGGCTACTCGCCGTCCTCGGCTCGCCCTTTGTCGAGACGGCCGAGAACGAACCCTACCGCTCCGGGCCGCCGGCGGGCTGCGGCCCCTACCGCACGTTTTGCGGAACCTGACCGCGGGCAGGTGGTGGTGGTGGGCGGATTCCCCGCGCTCGCGCTTGGGGCTTCCTGATGGGACGCGGCGCCGTGGGTGGGTCGGCCTTACGGCTCGCGCCATTACGCTCCGTGCCCTCAAAAAGCCTGGAGCGCGAGCGACGGGTATGCGGCCGGCTCGACCCACGATATCGAGGCGACTGACAACTAAAATCACGGTGTCGTTTCACAAACTATGCTTGTCTGCCTGACATGCCCGCCCGCCCGTTCCTGCCGTCGCTCGCCCTGCTCTGCCTGGCGGCGGCCTGCGCCGGAGGCTGCGGCAAGCCGAATGCCTATGTGCCACCGCCGCCCCCCGCGGTGACCGTCACGACGCCTGTGCAGCGGCCAGTCACGGAGTATCTCGAGTTCACCGGTCTGGCCCGGCCGATGGAGACCGTCGAGATCCGGGCCCGCGTGAAGGGGTTCTTGAACGAGCGACACTTCACCGAAGGGGCCGACGTGCGGCAGGGGCAGCTCCTCTTTGTGATCGACGAGGAGCCGTTTCGAATCCAGCTCGAGGCCGCCAAGACGCATCTCCAGGAAGCGGAGGCGGCGCTGCGGCAGGCCACCGCGTCGAAGGCCCGCGAGGTGGCCCGGGCTCAGGTCCGTCTCGCCGAGTCGCAGCTGCTTTTGTCGCAACAGGAAGAGCAGCGGATCAGCAGCCTCCACCAGCGGCAGGTCTCGACCAAGTCGGAGCTCGATCAGGCGCAGGCCACGCTCAAAAACCGCGCCGCGGAGGTCGAGTCGGCCCAAGCGAATCTCGAACAGGCCAATGCCATCTACGACACCACGATCCTGACGGCGCAGGCCCACGTCGAAACGGCGCGGACAGCCGTCGAGGAGGCCCGGCTCAACCTCGGCTACTGCCGGATGCAGGCGCCGATCGACGGACGAATCAGCCGCGTGAACTTCGACATCGGTAATCTCGTCGGCGATGGGCAGGCATCGGTCTTGGCCACGATCGTGAAAGCCGTACCGATCTACGCCTACGCCACGATCAGCGAGGCGGATGCCCTCCGGATACCGGCGCTGCGGCAGCTCGGCTCACCGGAGCAGACCGGCCAGGGGATCCCCGTCGAGCTCGGGACGGCCGGCCACGACGACTACCCCTGCGCAGGCGTCATCGACTACGCCGATCCGGGTTTTGATCCCGGCACCGGCACCCTGCGGGTCCGCGGCGTCTTCGCCAACGAGGATCGCCAGCTCATGCCGGGGATGTTCGTACGGATGCGGGTTGCCGTAGCCGAGATGCCCGACGCGCTGCTCGTGCCCGAGCGGGCGCTGGGCCTCGATCAGTCGGGGCCCTACCTGCTCGTGGTCGATGCCGAGGGCATTGTGAGCGCCCGCCCCGTCCGCACCGGCGTGGCCATTGGCGACCTGCGGGTGGTGACAGGCAAGATCGCCCCGGACGACCAGATCATCGTGGAAGGGCTGCTCCGGGCCCGGCCCGGGGTTCGTGTCGTCCCCATGCCCGCCATGCCCGCCATGCCCGAACCGGCCGCCACGCTCGCACCGGCTGACGCCGGGAGCGGTGCCGCTGGCGGCGAGTGAGCGAGGCCTGACGCCGTGTTCTCGAAGTTTTTCATCGAGCGGCCGATCTTCGCCAATGTGATCGCGATCGTGACGATCCTCGTCGGCGCAGTCGCGCTGCAGGTGCTGCCCGTCGAGCAGTATCCCGAGATCACGCCGCCGACAGTGCAGGTGGCGGCGGCATATCCGGGGGCCAACGCCGAGGTGCTGTCGGACACCGTCGCCGGCCCAATTGAGCAGGAGATCAACGGCGTCGAGAACATGATTTCGATGGCCTCGACCTGCTCAAGCGACGGGTCGTACACGCTCACGGTCACCTTCGAGGTGGGCACCGACCTCGACGAGGCACAGATTCTCGTGCAAAACCGCGTTGCCGTCGCCATGCCGCGGCTGCCGCAGGAGGTGCAGCGGCAGGGTGTGACCACGAAGAAGCAGTCCAGCAACATCACGCTCGTCGTTTCTCTGCTTGCACCCGATGGCCAATACGACGACCTCTACCTGAGCAACTTCGCCTCGCTGCGGGTCAAAGACTCGCTGGCCCGAGTGCCGGGCGTGGGCGACGTGCAGGTGATCGGCGGCGGCACCTACGGCATGCGGATCTGGGTCGATCCCGACACCCTCAAGGCCCGCAACCTCACGATGGAGGACGTGCTGGCGGCGATCAGGGAGCAGAACGTGCAGGTGGCCGCCGGCCGCATCGGCCAGGCCCCCGCCCCACGCGATCAGGGCTTTCAGTTCAATGTCTCGGTGCAGGGGCGGCTCTCCGATCCCGAACAGTTTGGCGCGATCATCGTCAAGACGGTCGATGATGAACGGTCGGGCATGCGGGTGACGCGGGTGGCGGACGTGGCCCGCGTGGAACTCGGCTCCCAGAGCTACGACCAGTGGTGCGAGATCGGCGGCCTGCCGGCCGCCAGCCTGCTCGTCTATCAACTCCCCGGGGCCAACGCGCTCGAGGTGGCCGAGCGGGTGAAGCACATGCTGCACGACCTGGAGGCCGACTTCCCCCCGGGCATCGTGGCGAAGATTCCCTTCGACACCACGCTGTTCGTCGAGGAGTCGATCTACGAGGTCTACAAAACACTCTTCGAGGCGGGTGTGCTCGTGCTGGTGGTGATCCTCATCTTCCTGCAGGACTGGCGGGCCACGCTCATTCCGGCCACCACGGTGCCGGTGACGATCATCGGCGCCTTCGCCGCCATGGCGGCGCTTGGCTTCTCGATCAACATGCTCACGCTCTTCGGCCTCGTGCTCGCGATCGGCATCGTGGTGGACGACGCGATCGTGATCGTGGAAAACGCCGTGCACCACATCGACCGCGGCGGGCTCGATCCCAAGGCGGCCACCATCAAGGCGATGGGGGAGGTGATCGGGCCGGTCATGGGCATCACGCTCGTGCTGTTGGCGGTGTTTCTGCCGACGGCGTTCCTTGGCGGTATCACCGGCCAGCTCTACCGCCAGTTCGCCCTCACGATCGCCGCCACGGCCGTGATCAGCGCGATCAACGCCGTCACGCTCAAGCCCGCGCAGTGCGCCATCTGGCTGCGGCCGACGGCCCAGCGGAAGAACCTTTTCTACCGCGGCTTCAACCGCGTCTACGACTGGTGCGAGACCGGATATACGGCCGTCGTTCGCGTCGCCGTGCGGCAGACAGCGGTGGTGATGCTGCTGTTTCTCGGGCTCGTCGCCTTTACCGGCTGGTGGTTCGTGCGGCTGCCAACGGGCTTCGTGCCCACGGAAGACCAGGGCTATGCGATCGTGGTCATCCAGCTACCCGACGCGGCTGCGCAGGAGCGCACCCGCGGCGTCACGCGGCAGATCAACGCGATCCTCGCCGAGACGCCGGGCGTTGAGTCGTGGTTTCTACTGGGGGGCATGTCGCTACTCGATTCGGCCGTGGCGTCGAATGCGGCCACGATGTTTCTGACGTTCGAGCCGTTCGCAAAGCGGGTCGGCAATCCGGCACTCAGTCAGGAGGCGATCCTCGGCGGACTGATGGGGCGGTTTCAGGGGATCCGCGAGGCGGTCGTGTTTGCGTTTCCACCGCCAGGCATCCGCGGGCTCGGCGTGGCCGGCGGCTTCGAGATGAAGGTGCAAGACCGCATGGGCGTCGGGCTACCGGAGCTCCAGAAGGTGGTGAGCGGCATGGTGTCCGCGGCAAGCGGCCAGACGAGCCTGGCCAGGGTGCAGTCGACGTTTCGAGCGGGCGTGCCGCAGCTCTTCGTCGACATCGACCGCGTGAAGGCCAAGAGTCTCGGCGTGCCGCTCGACACCATCTTCAACACGATGCAGGCGTCGCTCGGCTCGTCCTACGTCAACGACTTCAACAAGTTTGGCAAGACGTATCAGGTGCGGGTGCAGGCCGACCAGCGGTTTCGCCTCCGGCCCGAAGACATCCGTCGGCTCGAGGTCCGCAACCGCGACGGCGGGATGATTCCGCTCGGCACGTTGGCCACGGTCCACCAGACGCTCGGGCCGCAGATCGTGCCGCGCTACAACCTCTCGCCCTCGGCCACGATCACCGGCGCGGCGGCCCCCGGGGTGAGCTCCGGCGAGGCGATCGCCCTCATGGAGCAGCTCGCCGCCAGCCAGCTGCCGCAGTCGATGGGCTTCGAGTGGACCGGCATGGCGTTTCAGGAGAAGCGGGTCGGCTCTCAGGCGGCCTACGTGTTTGCGCTAGCCGTGATCATGGTCTACCTCGTGCTCGCCGCCCAATACGAAAGCTGGCTGATGCCGGCGGCGGTGATCATGGTGGTGCCGCTGGCCCTCCTGGGCACCGTCGCGGCGGTGGCGGCGCGGGGCATGGACAACAACATCTACACCCAAATCGGGATCGTGCTCATCATCGCGCTGGCAAGCAAGAACGCGATTTTGATCGTGGAGTTTGCCCGTGAACTGCGGAGCCACGGCCGGTCGATCACGGAAGCGGCGATCGAGGCGTCACGACTACGGTTCCGGCCGATCCTGATGACATCGTTTGCGTTTATCCTTGGCATCGTGCCGCTGCTCTATGCCACGGGGGCAGGCGCCGCGAGCCGGCGGTCGCTGGGCACGGCGGTGTTTGGTGGGATGATCGCCGCCACGGTGCTCGCAGTTTTCTTCGTGCCGGTGTTCTACGTGCTCATGCAGCGGCTTGCCGAATGGCGGACCGGCCCGCGGTCATGACCGCAAATTGGGCACGATGCCGAGGACTATCATCGCGCCGCTCGGCACGGAGGCGTTTACGGAATCTCACCCTGATCTTGGACGGCGAAGAGATGGTTCTGCGAGGTGACGGAGAGCGTACTGTTGGCGGCCGTCGTCGCGAGCGAGCAGTCGGCCCGTCCAGTTGTCGAGCGCCACGAGCGAAGCCGCGTTGGGAAGCACCATCTTCCCGTCATAGACGCCGTTACCCGTGCCGACGTAGGCGCAGTTACCTGCCACGAGGATTGAGCCGTTTGTGGCGTCGTGCGGGAAGACCGGCAGGTCGCGGAGCAGGTTGAACCGCCAGACGATGTCGGCGTCGAGGCAGATCACCTCACAACGGTTCATGTCGATAGAGGGCAGGCCACGTTCCGCGGAGGCAAAGTTGCGTTCGGAGCCGCCGCTCCACCGGCTGCAGGGCGACCATCGTACGGTCGTCGGCAAGCCCTTGTGTCACGTCGCCATTTCGGTCGAGCGCGAGCAGGCTCTGCCGGCCGCAGTTTCATCAGACACCTCCCGCCCATCAAGGCTACGCCAACGGGTTCAAGCCCACGTCGATTCGCACAACGGCGGTCGAACACACTG
Source organism: Planctomicrobium piriforme (assembly GCA_945869735.1). Classification (GTDB taxonomy): domain Bacteria; phylum Planctomycetota; class Planctomycetia; order Pirellulales; family UBA1268; genus QWPN01. The sequence continues at coordinate 10,864 of CAMBPQ010000055.1, read as the reverse complement.
ACCCCAGGTCACCCGGGCCGGCGTCGAACTCACCGCCGCAGACGAGAGCGCATCCAACTTACGGGGAACGCCGGCTCGGGGGCGGCGAAAATTTCGTCGCTGTGGGCCGCGGCGGCCCGACGCTCCTTAAGCGTTCCCCGACCCCTCACCGATTCAGCACGCCGCACGCCAGCTTCCACGTCTCCTCGAGGGATCGCAATCCGGCCACGGCGCCCAAGCCCGTGACGCAGCAGGCCGCCGTCGCCGCGCCGAGTAGGCCTGCCTCTTCGAGCGGCATACCCCGGATGATGCCCGTGAGCAGGCCAGCGAGCAGCGAGTCACCGGCACCCGTCGTATCGACGACCGACCCAGGAGCAGGTACGCAGGGGATCTCGACGAACGCACCCGGCGCCGGGCTCAGGAGCGTACCTTCCACGCCGAGCTTTACACCCACGATCCCGGCGGCTCCGTGGCCTCGGTAACAGTCAATAATCGCCCGCGGGTCGGTAAGCCCCGTCTGCTGCGCCGCCTCGTCGCGGCTCGGGACGTAGACATCGACGTGCGGCAGCGCCGGCGCGAGGTCGGCGAGCGCCCCGCCGCTGCCGCCGGTTTCGAGCGCCACCGTGCAACCGGCAGCGCGAATCATGGTGAGCGCCTCGGCGAGCACCGGCTCGAGCGCCGGCAGGAGGCCGACATACCCCACGAGCGCCACGCGACTGCGGGCGAAGAGTGCCGCGTGCCGCTGCATGAAATCGAGGCCGAGCGTCTGCGGGGCGCCGACGTGGTGGGCAAAGCTCCGCTCGCCGCCGGGATCGACGAGGACGGCGGTCGTGCTCGTGGCCTGTGTGGGATCGACCTCGAGGGCCGTCGTGTCGATACCCTCGGCGGAGAGTTGCGTGCGGACGACATCAGCCCAGGCGTCGGCCCCTACGAGGCTTGCCGCCGCGACCCGCATCCCGAGCCGCCGCATGGCGATGCCGGTGTTACAGACGATGCCGCCGGTCACCACTTCGATCGGATCGACCTGGAACAGCCGGCCACCGCCGACCGGCTTCGCGAGGGGCACGGGGTGCACGAGGATATCGGCGACGCACGTGCCGCAGATCACGCAGTCGATGTCACGGGAGCCGGTCATGCGGGTACCTCGGGCGCGGGGAGTGTGGGACGTCAGCGTAAGGTCGCCAGCCATTCGAGCAGGTCGCGCAGTTGGCGGCGGGAGAGTTTCGTGGCCACGTCGGCGGGCATCGCGCTTGGCCCACCCGTCCGTTCCTCGATGGTAGTGACCGGAACGACCGCGACCTTGCCGTCGGCCGTCCTGAGTTTGACACTTGCCGCGTCCTCGGCCACGACGATGCCCGCGACCGTCTTGCCGGCGTCGGTGACGATGACGGTCGTCCGGTAGTTCTCATCCACCTTCGCGTCTGGATGGACGAGGCTTTCGAGCAAATGGCGGATATCTCGCTTGGCAGCGATGCCGTCGAGCGCGGGCCCCACGTCGCCCCCCGTCCCCTCCGCCTTGTGGCAGCGGACGCACGATGTATCGACGTTGTCGAAGAACACCGCGCGGCCGCGGGCCGCGTCGCCACCGGCCGTCACGTCGCGCCACCCGGCCAGCGGGTCGGAGGCCGACGCCCGGCTCGCGGCCAACTGCCCGGCCTGCTTGGCGCCTAAACGCGCCCCGACCGCCTCGTTGACCTCCAATTCGAGCGCTGGATCGAGTGTGCCCTTCTCGAGCGCGACCGCGAGGTCGCCAACTGCTTGCGTCGCATCGGGATGGTCAAGGCCCCCGAGGAGCGAGACGGCGGCCTGTCGCTCGCGCATGTCACTCGCTCCCGACGCCTTCACGAGATCGGGGACGACGTCGGCAGCCGGCAACCTCTTCGCCCGCACCCGCAGCGATGCCTCGCGCAGGAGCGGCTGCCCGTCGGCGGTGAGGGCGGCGGCCACCTCGAGCGCGGCCGGATCAGCGGCGGCCAGGAGCGCGTCCAAGGCCTTCACGCGCGAGGCTGGACTGCACGCGGGGTCGAGCGCCCAGGCCGCGAGGAGCGGGCTGACCGCGCGGATGCCGAGCGCCGAGGCTGTCTCCAGCACGGCGCCCCGCGTCGCCTCGTCGAACACGATCTTGGCTCCCGTCCCCGATTGAGTGCCGAGCAGGACGGGCATCACGGACTCGATCGCTGCCTTCGCGTCGGCCATGTCGCGTTGGCCGGCGTGCGGCTGCCAGACGTTGGTCACGCGGTTCTTGGGGGAGGGGCTGGCCCACACACGGAGGGCGTCGAGTGCGAGTTGCTTGAGCGGTGGAGAGACGTCGGGCCGGGCCACGACTCCGATGAGACCGTCGGCGGCCGCGCGGGTGCCCTGCCGCTCTGCGGCCGAAATCGCCCGCCGCAGGAAGGCGTCATCCGGAGGAGCATCGGCGATCCGGCTGGCGAGCACCGGAAGCGCCGCGAGGATCGGCAGATCATGGATCGCGCGGGCCGCCTCCACGGCCACGCGTGGGCTCTTGTCCGCGAGGCAGGCGGCGATCCGCGGGTCGCTGGTGCGGCGCAGCGCCAGACACGCGGCAAGGCGGACGTGCGGCCGCGGGTCGGTGGCCAGCGCGGCGAGCGCGGCGGATTCCGTGGCCCCGGCGAGGCCCATCACGATCGCGTGCCGCAGGTGGGGATCCGATTCGATGTCGGAGGCCGCCAGCGACACAAGCGCGTCGACCGGCCCGGGATCGTCACCGGGATGGTGGCCGAGCCTGCCGAGTGCCGTCGCCGCAGCGCAGCGGACATGAAGGTTTTCATCGGCCAGCCGTGCGGCGAGCGCCGTTCGGATGGCCCCCCGTGCGGCGGTATCGGGGGGCAACTCGCCGAGCGACCGCGACGCGACGAGCCGCAGTTCCCAGGCCGCGTCGGTGCAGGCGTCCTCGATGCGTTGCACGGCGCGTTGCACCAGAGCCGCGTCGGCGTTCCCCGTCGCGGTTCGCACGACCTGTTCGAGCCCCCAGATGGCATGCACGCGGGCGAGCACCGGCCGCGCGGAGTCGCCGGCCGCCGCAGCGAGCGGGCCCACCGCGCCGCGCCGCGCGAGCTCCCATTGGGCCTCGCGTCGGATGCGCCGGTCGGCGTGGCCGAGGAACTCTTCGAGCCGCGCCTGCGCGACCGCCGTCCAGTCGGCGGCGAGCAGTTCGCGCACCTCCGCCAGCACCGCCGCGTCGCGCTGCGACGGAAAGAACCGCCAGATGCGTCCCTTGCCCTCGCCATTCCATCCCTCCACCCAGTCGGCCACCCACACGGCCCCGTCCGGGCCCACCTCGACATCGGTCGCGAGGATGTTTTTGAACGTCTGTTCCTCATCGACGGCCTCGAACGACGCCCCCTTCGGCCGGAGGCGAAACGTGTTGACCGAACTCCCCGCGGCGCTGCCCCTGAAATCGACGATGAGGAACCGGCCGGCGAAGTGGGGCGTGAGGCCGGTACCGGGATACGCGGCGAAGCCGCAAGGGCCGGCCGTCATGTGGGCGATCGGGGGTACGATCCAGGCCGCTTGTTCGGCGTGTGCGAGGTGCCAGAGCTTCTCGCGGTGCCATGGGCCGCGGTCAGCGAAGTATTGGTAGGCCATGTTCCAGCCGTATTCGCCCCCCGGCACCACGTGCAAGAGCCGCGCAAGGTCGCCACCGTCGGAGTTGTTGTCGACGGTGAACAGGTTGCCGAGGTCGTCGAAGGCGAGCTCCTGCGGGTTGCGCAGGCCGTGCGCCACGACCTCGAGGCCCGAGCCGTCCGGGTGGCAGCGGAACACGGCGCCGGCGCCTGGATCGGTATCGACGCGGCCCTCGTGCTCCACGCGGTAGCCGCGGTCGCCGATGGTGAAGTAGAGGCGGCCGTCGTGGCCGAGCGTGAGGCCGTGCAGGTCGTGACCCCGGTAGGCAACGCGGACGCCGTAGCCCGTGGAGAGCTCAACCCGCTCCGGTGGCTCGCCGCCGGTCCGGCCGTCACCATCGACGTCGCGGAGGCGGTAGACCGACGGGATGCAAGTGATGAATACGTCGCCCCGCCGGGCGAGCACGCCCGCCATCGAGCCGTCGATGATCCGGTTGAAGCCGTCGGCGAACACGGTTGCCGTGTCGGCCCGGCCGTCGCCGTCGGCGTCGACGAGCAGGCGCACGCGGTCATCCTCGGTCTCCCACTCCTTTGCCTTGGGACCCAGCAGCCGCTGGTGGTAGGCAAGGCGGTCCGCGACCGACTGGGCGGCGATGTCAGCGTCCTTCCAAGTCTGGTCGTGGGCCCGGTTGTCGCTCACGCCCCGGTTTTGCCGGAACGTCTCGCACACGAAGACACGGCCGACCTCGTCAACGGAGAAGGCCACCACATTGGCGACGTCGGGCTCGGAGGCAAAGAGTTCGGCGACGAATCCATCCGGGAGCCCGAATGCGGCGGCCGACTTGAGCGGCTCGTCGGACCGCTCCCGAACCCGTGGCGGACTCGGCGCGGGCGGCCGATCGGCATCGGGCACCCCGCAGGCGGAGCGCACACCGCACAACACGAGAAATGCTGCGACGAGGCAGGCAAAGAGGTTCATGGATGGGTGGCGGGCCGGCCGTCAGGAGAGGATGGGCGTAATCACATGGCCGTGAACGTCAGTGAGGCGGCGCTCGATACCGTTATTATAGAACGACAGCCGAGTGTGATCGAGGCCAATGAGATGGAGAATGGTGGCGTGGAGGTCGTAGATGCTGGTCACGTCCTTCACCGCCTTGTAGCCGAACTCGTCGGTCTCTCCGTGGTGGAAGGCCTTTTTGATGCCGGCGCCGGCGAGCCACACGGTGAACCCCGACGGGTTGTGATCGCGGCCGCTGGCGCCCTTTTGAAATGTGGGCATGCGACCAAATTCGGTGACGAACACCACGAGCGTCTCGGACAGCAGGCCGCGGCTCTTGAGATCCGTGAGCAGGGCGGCAACAGGCTGATCGAGGATCGGTCTGTGGACGCTGTACTGCTTGACGAGGGTCTTGTGGCCGTCCCAATTGCCGACGCCCTCGCCCATCGCGTCGGCGCCGTTGAAGAGTTGCACGAACCGCACGCCCTGCTCCACAAGTCGGCGGGCGAGGATGCAGTTTTTTGCGTGTCGTCGGCGCCGTAGAGTTTGAGCGTCACGGCCGACTCGTCGGAGAGGTCCGCGATCCGGGCCGCCGAGAGCTGCATCTTGGCCGCAAGTTCGTAGGCACTGATCCGGGCGGCGAGATCGGAGTCGCCCGCATGACGGGCCAGATGCTGATCGTTGAGCCGCTTGAGGAACTCACGGCTGGCAACGTCGGCTGCGGCCGAGAGGCTCGCCGGCCGCGCCAGGTTGGGAATCGGCTTGTCGGCGTTGAAGGGCGTGCCCTGGAAGACGGCAAGCAGGAAGGCCGACTGCCACTGCCGCGGGCCCACCTGCGGGCCCGCCCCGCGGGTCGGGAATGGCGACGAACGCCGGCAGGTCGCGGCACTCGCTGCCCAGCGCGTAGGTCGCCCATGCGCCGACGCTGGGGAAGCCATCGAGCGTGAAGCCCGTGGCCATCTGGTTTTCGGCGGGGCCGTGCGTGTTGCTCTTGGCCGTCATCGAGTGAATGAAGCACATGTCGTCGGCGAGTTCGCCAAGCCGCGGCAGAAGATCACTCGTCATCGTGCCGCTCTGGCCGCGCGGCTTGAAGTCCCAGAGCGGCTTGATGAGGTTGCCCTGCTCTCCCTGGAACGTGATCAGGGGACCGCCGTCCGTGGGCATCGGGGTGTCGTGCCACTTCACGAGTTCTGGCTTGTAGTCGAAGGTGTCGATATGGGAGAGCGCGCCCGAGCAGAAGATGAGCAGGACCTTGTTGGCCTTGGGTGGAAAGTGCGGCTGCCGCGGGGAATAGGGCTGCGCCGGGTCGATGGCCGGGCGGATCGGTGGCTCGGCGCCGAGGAGCCGCTGCTCGTGAAGTAGCGCCGTCAGCACGATGCCTCCGAGCCCGGTGCCACCCCACTGGAGGAAGTTGCGGCGGTCGAGCAGGTGGCGGCCGGCGTGGGAGAGTTCGTGGTGCATGGCAGGGATTCGGGACGGCATCAGTAAACGCAGATAAACTCGCTGGCATTGTAGGGGCTGCGGCAGAGCAGAGGCAGGCCGTAGTCCTTGACGAGCGCGGCCGCGGTCGTCTTCTCATCGAGCGTGCGGGCCGGCCGAAGGCGAGGCCGCTAGTTATGCATCGTCCGGGCCGGCGGTTGGCCATCCGAGTCAGGGCACACGCCGGCGCTCCACGGTCCGCAGCCGGGCGGGCGTTAGGCCCGTGTGGCGATGCAGAAACGTCGTCATGTACTGCACCGACGGGAACCCCGTGCGAGCGGCGATCGTCTTGAGTGGCAGATCGGTGTCGGCGATGAGCCTGCGGACGCCGGCGAGCCGCAGCCTCACAAACTCCTCGTGAATCGACCGGCCAACCACCGCCTTGAATCGGTGATCGAGCGTTGACCGCGACACACAGGCTTCGGAGGCAAGGGCGGCGATGTCGGGCTTCCGCCAGGGGTTCTCCCGCAGCCGCTGGAGCGTGCGGACGACATCCTCCTCGCTCGTGGCCATGGTGTCGGTCGAGGCGCGGGCGATCACCCCGATCGGTGGCACGACGATCCGTTCCGGTGCGGCCGCGCGCCGGGCCGTGCGCGAACTGCCGCCGACCTGGATGAGTCTGTCGAGCATCGCGGCCGCCTCGTAGCCGATCCGCCGGGCCGACTGGTCGACGCTGGAGAGCGGCGGGTCGGTGAGCTCGCAGATCATCTCGTCGTTGTCGACCCCGAGCACGGCCACGTCGTGCGGCACCCGCAACGCCAGCGTCCGGCAGGCCTCGAGCACGTGCCGCGCCCGGACGTCGTTGCAGGCCATCAGACCCACGGGCCGTGGCAGCCCGGCGATCCAGGTCGCGAGGTCACGCTGCAACTCCTCCCAGCGCCGGGCCGTGCCATGGCGGCCCGTGAACACCTGACAGGGCCGGCCAAACGCCGCACACGCGGCGGCAAAGGCCTCCGCCCGCTCCTCCGACCAGCCGCTCGTCGCCGTGCGCGGATACCCGTAGAACGCGAGGTGTTCGAAGCCGCAGGCCAAGAGGTGCTCGGCACCGAGCCGGCCGATCGTGGCGTTGTCGGTGAAGATATAGGGGATGCCCGACGCCGGGTCATACCAGCCATAGCCTCCGCCGACGCCTACGATCGGGATGTCGAGGCCGCGGATTGCCTTGGCCACATGGCGGTCGTCGAAGTTGGCGATGATCCCGTGGCCCTGCCAGTGCTTGAGATCGGGCAGTTTCTGAAGCGGATCCTCCTCCACATACAGCCTCCAGAAGGCGTGCTCCCGCACGTATTGCGAGACGCCGCTGATAATGAGCCGGTCGTAGGGCCGCGCCGCGTCGAGAATGACGGCCACCAAGGGGGGAGTGGCCTGAGGTCGCTCCCTATTGGTGGTCATCGCCGCCGGAGGTCATCGCCGCCGCCTCCCTCAGCACCCGAGCAGGTGCTCCAGCACGGTCCGTTCGAGCGCCTCGTAGTCGCGGGCGGCAATGCACTCTTCAGCCACACGCTGCGGGAAGGTGCGAGACTTCTCGACGAGTGCCAGGAACACAGCCTTGCTCGTGGCGAGGTGGGCCGTCGCGCTCTCCGCCTTCTGGGTGCGCTGGGCCTTCACGTCGAAGCCGACGAAGGCCCCAGTGGCGGCGTAGTTGGCGTTCTCGAGAACCCGCACCTGATCGAACGCGCCGCGGAGGTTGGCCGCGCCGAAGACCTTGTCTTGATCGAACTTCAGGCCGTTCTGGTCGTTGAGGTGCACGCTCCACAGCTTGCCCGCGGCGAGCGCGAAGCCCATCTCGTCGGAGGGATCGAGGCCGGCGAGGATCGCATGCGCGCTCTCGATGAGCACGCCGACCCGCGCCGGGTCGAATGAGCGGGCACCGAGCGCGAGGGCGTGGCCGATGGTGGGGATGAAGGCGTGGTCCACCGGCTCATTGGGCTTGGGCTCGATCGCGATGCGCATGCTGGGCCCGGCGATCAGGATCGCGTCGATCGCCGCGAGCAGCTGCCGCGAGGCCTCGATCGGGTTTTTGCTCTCGCGGACCGACGTTCCCTCGCGGGCCGGCCAGAGGACAATGATGTCGCAGCCGAGGGCCGCGGCCACGTCGACCGACCGCTTCGACCGCTCGATCGCCCACGTGCGGGCCGCGGGGTCGTTAGACGTGTAGCCACCATCGACGCCATGGGCATGCTCCCAAAGCCGCGGCGCGACGAACTCGGGCACGAGCCCCTTGTCGTCGAGCTTCTGCCGCATCGCCTTGGCCTCCGCCACGATCTTGGCGGGCGAGAGGTTTTCGAGGTCAGGCACTGCGTCGTCGTCGTGGAACTGGATGCCCTCGAAGCCGAGCTTCACGGCGGCGTCGAGAACGTCGTCGAACGCCACGGCCGGCCGAACCGGCGGGCCGAACGGGTCGGCGCCCCGGCCGATGTTCCAAGGACCAACTGAAAACCGATACGTTGCGGCAGCCATGGACGTGCGAGCCCCGGGGGTGACGGTGAGCGAACGGGGAGACAGATCCCGATCGGCCGCACACAATACCTCGACACCGTTACGATGCATCGTAATAGTTGTATGATTTTAATGCACGACTCCGCGCGTGATCATTCGCTCCGCCGCCGGCACGCTGCCGCCTCGCCCACCACCCGCATTCCCAGCGCTCGCGCTGCGGACTTCTTGAAGACACCCGACGCCGCTTCCCGACAGGAAGCCCCAAGCGCAAGCGCGGGGAATACGCCCTCCACCCCAACCCGCTCCGCACCACCGCCACCACGGTCACCCGCAGATTTCGCTGCGGAAGCTGAACCATAAACCTGTTGCCGGGTTGCATAAGCACGGTGGAGTATCATCAGTGACATCATGACAACGTGCACTCCCGCCAAATCCCTCGATGCCAAACTCAGCCGAATCGTCGCCGATCCGGCGTGTCGCGACTTCATCCTGGCCGACGCCAAGGACGCCGACATGGCCTTCGGCCTCGCAGCACCGGGCCTGAGGCCGGGCGGCTCGGCCGCGGCCGGCCCCTTCCGCAGCCTGCCTGAGTATCGCGAGAGCATCCGCGAGATCGTCCGGCAGGGTCTGGTTGACATCATGCTCATGAGCGCGAGCACGAGCGAAGTGCTGGCGATCGACGAGGCCCTCTTCGCCGACTCGGCCGTAACCCCCGCTGTGCGGATGAACGACACCACCGATATCTGGCTGGCCTCCGGCACGGGAAGCTACGCAGCCCAGCCGGCGCTCCCGTTCTCGACGACGACGATCCCGCAGGCCCGCTGCGGCCATGCCGACCCGGTGCCGGTCGCCGCCGGCCGCGGTGCCGACCTCGGCCTCTTCTCGCTTACGCTCAACGACGACGCCGCGCTCGACCGAGCGATGCTCGAGGCCTACACGGCGTTTCGCCTCGAAGCCGAGCGGGTGGGGTTTCGCCATTTCCTCGAGGTGTTCTTCCCAAACGCGCTCGGCCGCGTGCCCGGTCGGGCCGATGCGGGCACACCGCGCGACATTGCCCGGTTCCTCGCCGACCATGTCGTGCGAGCACTGGCCGGCGTGCCGCGTGCCGGTCGGCCGCTGTTCCTCAAGATCCCCTACCTCGGGCCCGAGGTGACAGAGATGCTCGCTGCCTACGACCGTACACTCGTGGTCGGCATCCTGGGCGGCGGCGCCGGCACGACACTCGACGCCTTCGCGCTGGTCGCTGACGCGAAGGCCCACGGCGCTCGCGTCGCGCTTTTCGGCCGCAAGATCAACGCGGCCGAGCACCAACTCGCGTTTGTGACGTTTCTGCGGGCAGTCGCCGACGGCGATATTCCCGCGGCCGAGGCGGTGCGGGCCTACCATGCCGAACTGAAGAAACTCCGTATCACCCCGCACCGCGATCTCGACGCCGATCTCGTCCGCAGCCCGACGGCCTCTGCCTACGGCGGCTGATCACCATCGCTGAAGCGCCGCCGATGACTGCCGGCGACGGGGCTGTGCAGCCCCGAACCTCGGCGAGAGCCCATCTCCCTTCGGTGGAGCGGCAAGATGGCACCTTGGAGGAGGGAGGCAAGGGGGTCGGCGAACGATCGAGGAGTGACCTGCCCCCCTTAAACGGCACCAGTTCCAGAAAGAGAATCTGGGTGTGTTGACGCTGTCGCTGTTGGTGTCGAACCGCACGAGTGACAGCGAGTTGGCATGCGCCTGCGTGATCCACCGGGCCTTCCACTTCTGCACGGCGTCCTTCGCCGTCGTGTAACCGCCGGCGTAGCCCCGTTCGACCTTCAGCCGGTCGAAGATCCGCTTCGCCGTGTGCCGCTGCTTCTTTGGCTCCTGCTTGTCCTGCTCCAGCACCTCGTGGATCCATGCCGCGTGCGAGCCCAGCACCGGTTGCTCACGACTCGCTCATCGCCGATATCCCGATGGCTCCACGTGCACGAGCATCTTCACCAACGTTCGCCAGTTGATGCCGTACTGCCGGCTCATTCTGTCCTGTTAGCCCAACGCCTTTTGCAGTTTCCATCCGGCGATGCCCGGCTTGACTCCCGAAGGCCCCCTCTGGCAACCTCCGACCAAGGACATGGCACCTTCCAGCTTCCAATCTCCAGCCCAATACCCCAGAGGGCCGGAAGGCAATTTCGGTCCATCCGGGGTTTGACGGGAGGCAAGCTGCACGGATGATCGAACCGAATCTTGATCGTGAGGAGCCGGTCGGTGGCACGCGCAGACGCCGGGGAATCTTTGCGACTCACGAGCAATTCCCCAGTCGGCCACCCGAGCATCCTGTAGCAAAATCCCCCGGCGGCGAGCATGTCACCCCCGGTGAACCAATCCGGCACCGTTTCGCCCGCGACCCCACGGG
>CAMBPQ010000054.1 GCA_945869735.1 Planctomicrobium piriforme | reverse complement strand
AACTAATCCGGTATTGTTTCGATGCGACCCGCATTCCCCGCGCTAGCGCTTGGGGCTTCCTGACGAGAGGCAAAGGGATTGGCGAACGCTCGAGGAGCGTCGGGCGTATCCTCGCCCCTGCGACGAGACTTTTGCCGCCCCCGAGCCGGGGATCCACATACGTTGGATGTGGGCTAGCTATTCGTCTGGGAGCGCCACCAGGCAACGGTGGCTGCGAGACCCGTGGTGAAATCCTGTCGCGGCGACCAGTCGAGCAACTGCCGTGCCCGGGAGATGTCGAGGCTGCGGCGGGGCTGCCCGTCAGGCTTCGTCGTGTCCCAGGTGATCCTGCCCTCGTAGCCGCAACTCGCAGCGATTGTCGTGACCAGATCGCGAATCGCGATCTCGACGCCGCCTCCAAGGTTGATCGGCACCGGCTCGTCCATGACCTCCGCCGCCCGTACGACACCTTCAGCGGCGTCATCGACGTAGAGAAACTCCCGCGTCGCGACACCGGTGCCCCAGCAGACCACCTCGGAAGCGTTGTCGCGGCGGGCCTCCTCGCATTTACGGATCAGGGCAGGGATGACGTGGCTCGACGAGGGGGCGAAGTTGTCGCCGGGGCCGTACAGATTCACGGGCACTGTCACCGCACTCGCGAGACCGTATTCACGACGGTAGCCGTCGAGCATCACGAAGATCGCCTTCTTGGCCACGCCGTAGGGGGCGTTGGTCTCCTCGGGATAGCCGTCCCAGATGGTCGCCTCGCGGAACGGGATCGGGCAGTGTTTTGGATAGGCGCAGACGGTCCCGGTGTGCACAAACTTCCGCAGCCCGTGGCGGCGGGCGTGCTCCACGAGGTGGAGGCCCATCGCCATGTTGGCGTAGAAGAAGCGGCCCGGATGGGTCATGTTCGCGCCGATCCCGCCCACCTCGGCCGCGAGGTGGATGACCACATCGGGCTGCGCTGTCTCGTAGAGTCGGGCCACGTCGGCCTCGACCGTGAGGTCGAAGTCACGGCGGCGGGGCACCATGATCCGATCCGGCGGCACGCCGCGATCCCGGAGCACGCGCATGACTGCTCGGCCAAGGAAGCCGGCGCCGCCCGTGACCACGATCCGCTGAGTGGAAAGATCGACCATGGATAAACTCGTTGAGGCTTTCTTCAGCGGTTGGGCAGGCCCGTCTCGTGTCCGGCCGCGAGCAGCACCTGCTCCTTGCGGGCGAGCGCCAGGTCGGAATCGACCATCAGGTCGACGAGTCCGTCGAACGACACCCGTGGCTGCCAGGCGAGTTTTTTTCGCGCCTTCTGCGAGTTGCCGAGCAGGAGTTCCACCTCGGCAGGGCGAAAATACCGCGGATCGATCTCAATGAAGTCGCTGTAGTTGAGGCCGAGCCTGCCGAAGACCTTTTCACTGAACTCCCGGACCGAGTGGGTCTCGTCAGTCGAAATCACGTAATCGTCGGGTTCGTCCTGCTGGAGCATCAGCCACATCGCCTCGACGTAGTCGCCGGCGAAACCCCAGTCACGCTTGGCGTCGAGGTTACCGAGATAGAGTTTCTTTTGTAGCCCGAGCTTGATGCGGGCGGCGGCCCGCGTGATCTTTCGCGTCACGAAGGTCTCGCCACGGCGCGGGCTCTCGTGGTTGAAGAGGATGCCGCAGGAACCGTGGATGCCGTAACTTTCTCGGTAGTTGATCGTGATCCAGTGGGCGTAGAGCTTCGCCACGCCGTAGGGGCTACGTGGGTAGAACGGAGTGCTCTCCGACTGCGGCGTCTCCAAGACCTTCCCATACATCTCCGAGCTCGACGCTTGGTAGAACCGGATTTGGTAGCCGACCGCGTCTTGAAAGTCGCGGATCGCCTCCAGCAGTCGCAGCGTGCCGACGGCGGTCACGTCGGCCGTGTAGGCCGGCTGGTCGAAACTGACGCGGACGTGGCTCTGAGCCGCGAGGTTGTAGACCTCGGTGGGGCGGATTTCGCGAATCAGACGCGCCAGCCCGTTGCCGTCGGCCATGTCACCGTGATGGAGGACCAGCGGCCGCTCCATCTCATGGATGTCGCGGTAGAGATGCTCGATCCGCTGGGTGCCAAACGTGCTTGAGCGGCGCACGAGCCCGTGCACCTCGTAGCCGCGGTCGAGGAGGAACTCCGCGAGGTAGGAGCCGTCCTGCCCCGTGATTCCCGTCACGAGTGCCCGCTTTGCATTGATCGACATGCCGAACCTCCGTTGCCACTGCTTTTCAGCCACCGTCGGCGGCGTTCCCGCTCGAGCCAGACGCTATCCGATCCTCCGGAGAGCACCAACGGGGCCGCGTCCGGCCCGGGGCAGGCAGGCCACCATTGGTTTCAGCCCGCAGCAGGTCGGGCAGTTTCCTGCTGCGGGGGTGCCTCCTCGTCAGCAGTTTCCTTGACGGCCATGGCGGCATCGAGGGCGGGGAGGAGGCTGGCGAGGAAATCTTCGCACTCCACTATCGACTGCGCGGCGCTCAAACGGGTCTCATCGACGATCGCATAGAGCTTGTACACGGCCGGCTCGCCGACCAGTGCGATGCGAGCGATCTGCGGCGCGATCCACGTGCGGGCCGTGGCGATGTCTTCCTTCTCGATGCTGGCGGCGTCGCGAATGCCGTACGTCCAGAAGATGCGGAGCGTCTGCCCAGTTTTGCGGAAGGTGCCGGTGAAGGTTTCCGCCGACCTCCCGTCGGACAGCAAAATCGTCTGCCGATGCTCCACCTCGCCGATCTCGAAGCCGGCCCCGGGGTAGCACCGGTCGGGGGTGTGCCCCGAGGCGTCGTGGGGTTGCGCGCAGACCACGAAGGCTGAGACCCGGGCCTTGGTACGATTATTGCGGTACAGCCTGGAGATATGCCCTACCGCCCCGGCGCGTTCCAGTTCCTTCGCGTCGCCCTCGAGCTCCCGTTCCAGGTTCCAGTTGCCGAAGTTCTCCGGAAACGTCTTCTCGAGTAACGTCGCCGCCTGTTCCAGTTCCTTACTGACGCTGCGGTCTTTCCACCGTTCCGTCCACATGCCCTGAACAACGGTCACGCCCACCACGAGCAGAGTGGCACCGGCGAGCGTGAGCAACCCAGATGCGGATGTTTTCACGACGCTTGCTCCTCCCCTCGATGAGGCACACGGCCACCGACACATCAGGCAGGGACGGGCGACGAGTAGAGCCGACGGGGCGCCGCATCGCCCACACCGTTGACGACCGTGCCCAGCACGCGCACGCCCACCGACCGCAGCCGTTCGACGGCACTGCTCACCAGCGGCACGCGGCTCACGTCCCGCATCGTCACGAGGATCGCCAGATCGCTGAGTTGGCCGAGCAGCAACGCGTCGGCAAACGCGAGCACCGGGCCGGCATCGACCACGATGTGGTCGAATGATTCCCGGAAATGCCCGATCGCGATGGCCGTTTCCGGACGCGACAGGGACGTGATGGCGGCGTAGTCGCAGGTGCCCCCCGTCACGGCGAACAGGCCGTCAATGCTGGTGGGCTGCACGGCCTCGTCGTGGCCGATCTCGCCACGGAGGAGTTCGGGGAATCCCGATCGGAGGTCGAGCCCGAGGGCCAGATGCACGTTGGGATGCCTGAGATCACCGTCGAGCAGCAGCGTTCGCTTGCCTGACCGGGCCAGGCTGGCGGCGAGTTGCGCGGCGAACGTGGTCTTGCCCTCGTGCTCCGCGGCACTGGTCACGAGAATCACCTTCGGAGCCTCGCGGCCCGTCTGCATGATCACGGCCCGGATGCCGTCGACGCACTCAGCCACGTGGCCGTCGTTGGGCCGCTTCCGTGACCGTGAGATCCGTGGCACGGCGCCGATCACCCGCAGGCCGAGCCGCTGCGGCACCTCCTCAACAGTGCTCACCCGGTCGCGGAGATACTCGAAGAGCACCAGGGCACCGCCACCGAACACGAGCCCCGCTCCCGCAGCCAAGACGGTCAGCATCGTCCGGAAGAGCTCGTCACTCCCCTCGGGCACACTCGCCTCCTCGATGAGTTCGACTCGGTTGGGCATGCTCACGTCGATCTCAGTCGCGTTGAGCTGCATTCCCATCTGGTCGGTCACCTTCATCAACTGCTCGATCTCCTGCTTGCGGGCCGTGAGATCGGCGTTGGCCACCCCGAGGCTCTTCACCTCGGTGGCGACACGGTCGAAATCCTTCGTCGCCAGTTCGAGTTGTTTGGCGAGCAGTCCCCGCCGCATCTTCAGCACCATGGGGCTCTCGATGGCGCCGCCCGTACGCCGGCCCGACGACTCGAGCGAGAGTTGCGCAACGATCTGGGGCCGCAGTTCCTCCTTGCGGTCCTCAAGCCGCCTCGTCATCGACTCGCGCATCGATTCCAGACGCCGCACCGCCGGATCGCTGCTGCCGCGGGCACTGCGTTCCGCCTGGTAGGCCATCGACTCTTCGATCGCCGAAAGCCGCCCGAGGAGTTCGGCGAACTGTGGGTCTCGCTGGAGCATCGCGTCGACCGTCTCCTCGGGCACGGTCTGCTCGAGCGAGAGCTCGCCCCGGTCCTTAGCGTCGTTGATCGCCAGTTCGGCATCGATGAGCGCGAGATCGCGTTGGGCCTGGTTGATCTGGGCGCGGAGGGTGCCGAGGTGATCAAGCAGGAGGCTGCGTTCCGTGGCCACCTCGGAACTGTCGGATGTGCCCAAAGACCTGGCCAGGTTGTGGAAAGTGTCGAGGGTGCTCCGCACCTCGGCCATGTTTTCCTTATACTTCCGATCCAGCGAGTCGCGACGCTGTAGACGCTCTGTCCTTTCCTTGTTGACGACGTCGTTCAGGAAGGCCGTGGTCACTGCGTTGACGAGCTGCGTGACCTCGCGGGCGTCCTCGCCGCGGAGTCGCACCTGCACGACTTCCGACTCCATCGGCGCCGACACCTGGATGTTGCGCATGAGATAGCCGACCGGATCCTCCTCGTCGGCAACTGCGTTAAGGGCCGAGATGCCCGGCCGGCGGAGGGCCGACTGCAGCACGAACGGGCTTTTGATGAGCGCCACCTGTGTTTTGCGATAGGCCTCGTATTCGGCGTTGTCGCGTCCGCCCCCCGCGAACATTCCCGACTTGTCGCGGACTCGGAGCCAGGCGACGGCCTCAAACCCACGCGGCAGGAAGACCCACGTCAGCACTGCAGCCGTGGCAGCGAGCAGAAGACCAAGAGCCGTCGCCGGCAGCCAGCGACGGCGAAAAGAGTGCCAGACTCGTTTGTAGTCGACGCCCCCCGCAAGGGGATCGCCGGAAGGTCCATAGGGTGACGGCACCGATTGCGGTCCGAATGGGGCAAGGACCGAATCCCTGATGGGCGCAAGCATGCCCTCGCCGTGCGTTGACGGCGGCACCGTGGCGGTGACGGCAGGCGATGGTCCGTCCATGGAATTAAAAGACTCGCTCATGTGATCTGAAGTTTCATTACTACGATGCCGCCGCAGTGATGGATCGCACCGCGGCCAACACTGGCCAAATGAGACTTCTGACGTTTTCTTTAGTTTAGCCCATTTTTCCGCCAGCTTCCGGAGGTGGCCGATTGGGACGTTTTTGCCCGGAGCCAGCCCCTGGAATCACTGGAAATACTGAGACTTTGGACGGTGGGCCCGCGGGGGACGTCACGGCCCGTGCGGGACCGGTCCCGTACATCGCCATGGGGGACGTGTCCTCGGTCACCACCAGGTAGGAAAGCACCTTCATTTCGAGCACGAGGAATCCGACGGCCATAACCATCATCAGCAGAGCCGCCGGCAGGCTGTCGTGGAAGCCTTCCGCCAAGGAGGAGTTGAAATTATACATCACCCCCACGATGGTGATGCGAAACGCGTTGCACACCAAGGCGATAGGGATCGCGCTGGCCGCGATCACGACGTTTTCCCACCATTCGAGGCCGCCGACCAGCATCAGCATCACGGCGAGCCAGATGAAGATCGTGAGCATCTTCAGTCCGCTACAGGCATCGACCACGCCGAGCACCTGCCCGTCTCCAAGAATGATCCGATTGCCGTCGCGGTAGGCGTCGAGGCCGATCGTCTGCAGGGAGTAGGTGCTGAGGATCGTCGCGAGCGTCTGGAGCGGGCCGAGCAGGTAGCGGGTCGCCTCGTCGGGCAGGGGATACATGAAAATCAGCGTCGCGATCGGCGCCCACGACCACCGAAACATACCCCAGCCCCCGGCGAGCAGAAAGACGCCCATCAGGGCCGGCACGAACGTGTACATGTCGAGGGTGACGATGCGGAAGTTGGCACACCAAAGCCGGGCGACGAAACTCGCCACCAGGAGGCCGACGCCCGCGGCACGGGCCGAGGCGGTCACTTGCGTAACCGGCATTCGCCACCAGAAGAGCATGAGCAACGCGAATACCGGGACGATCCAGCCATGCTGGTATTGTGGGTTGTCCCAACTCGAACGGGCGTTCATCAGGCCCGGCCAGTAGCTGTACATCAGCAGGCCGGAGAGCGCCATGACCGCGATCCACGGCATCCGCTGGTCGGGCGACCGCAGGTCGGCCGCAAACGCTCGAGCGCGACGAAGGCTGCCCTCGAGAAGACCCTCGTCGGGATTGATCGCGGCGGTCGACGCTCCGGAGGCCAACGCGACGCGCGCGGCCGTCTCACGGCTTCCGGCGAGGGGCCCGCGATCCACCGGCACGATGGGAGAAGGAAAAGTCATACTGTAGATGCCAGCGGGCCTCGACCGCTCAAATCATACACGGGCCGAAAACGGATTTCATGCGGCATGCTCAAAAAATACTGCTCAAAATCCATTCGTGAGCCAGATGAGATGCCGCCATGCCTCCAGGATCGGCCGCCAACAGATGATCTGAGCCGCCACCACTGGAACAATGGTGGGAATCTCAGAGCATAAGGCTCTTAGGCTGCGGTTCGACGGTGTGGCGATGGCCGCTATCACCATCCGAATGGCGGCCGTCACGACCGTTACGACTGTCACGGCCTGCCAGCCGAGCGCCGCGCCCACGAGTGCGAGACAGTATCCGTCAGCGACACCTCCCGTGAGTCGACCCGCGACCGCACCCAGAGCCACGCCGGCGATCGAGGCCGTCAGCGTCGCTAGTTGGGGAGGCGATGGCGGCCATGAAGCACCGTCGGGCAGTACCCCCACCGGCCCAGCCTGCGGCGTCAGGAGCACGAGCACGATCACGCCGAGGATCGCCACCGCCGCCACCCGGCAGGTGGGCAATGCGTCCTTCCTGGCGAGCAGGCTCCAGGCGAGGACTGTCAGTAGGATCGCGGAGTGCACGACGCACGACACCACGAGCGGCCAATCCCCATGAAGCAACAGGCGATCGATGCTGCATCCGGAGCCGTCTGCGAGCAGCGGCAGCCAGCGGCCGCCCCCGACGAGTTCGGCGGCCGCAACCGCGGCGGTGAGCGTGCCGCAGGCCGCCTCGACCAGCGGATACTGTGGCGCGATGGCCGCACCACAGTCACGGCAGCGGCCGCGGAGGAGCAGCCAGCCAAGGACGGGCACGTTGTCGCGGGCGCGGATCGCGGATCCGCACTGTGGGCAACGCGACCGTCCGCTGACCGACGATTCGCCGCGTGGTAGCCGATGGACCACCACGTTGATGAAACTGCCAAGGGCCGCCCCCGACGCGAACGCCAACGCGACCGTGGCGATTTCTGCCACCGGTAAATCGACGGTCCAGGGAACGGGAAGCGGCATGGTGAATGCGGACGAATGGGCCTGCGGCTGTGATTTCGTGTAGGGTACCCGGCTGGTCAGCGGAATTCATCCACTGCTGACATCTGGCCGACGAACGTTCATACGGTGTGCGACTCGAGGTTCATGGAAGCGACTGAATCCAATCCCGTCGCCGCGAAACGGTTCGCGTTGCCTCCGTGGCTGACCCTGGTCCTCCGGCTCGCGGCGACCGCGGGCCTGATGGCCTACGCGCTGAGCGGGATCGACTGGCACGACAAGGTCGTCGACGGCCGTGTTCAGGAAGGGATGTGGACGGTGATGGCCAAGGCGGACTGGTCGTGGTGGGCCCTCGGGCTCGTCACCGGTCTGCTCGTGCAGGTGGTGGCGGGCATCCGCTGGGCCGACCTGGCCCGACCGCTGGGCTTCGACTTCCCGCGACGCTTCTTCGTGCTGCGGTTCTTCGAAGGGATGTTTTTCAACCTCTGCCTGCCATCGTCGATCGGTGGCGACGTGGTCAAGGCATACCGCGTTGGCGAGACGACACCGCGGCGGCTGCTGGCCGGCTGCTCGGTTGTCGCCGACCGGCTCACGGGTCTCTCGGCGCTGGCGGTGCTCGGGGGTACCGCCCTCGCGGCTCGCAAATACTCGCTCGGCCTGCCGGCCACGCTGGCGGTCGCGGCGGCGCTGCTCGCGGCGGCGCTGACGGTATTCCTTGTCGGCGTCTCGTTTCTCGACCGCCTGATCGCTGTGCTTCCGGCGCCGCATCCGGCCCGCGGTTTTCTGGCACAACTCCTGCCTTACCAGCAGCAGCCTAGCCTGATCGCGAAGGCCGTCGCCTGGAGTTTCATCGTGCAGATGGGGGGGGCCGTGGCGGTGGCGTTGAGCGGCCGGGCGCTCGGCGTCGACCAGCCGCTGTCGCTGTGGTTCTCGGTCGTGCCGCTCGTCGCGCTCGCGATG
Source organism: Planctomicrobium piriforme (assembly GCA_945869735.1). GTDB lineage: Bacteria > Planctomycetota > Planctomycetia > Pirellulales > UBA1268 > QWPN01. The sequence goes on along the minus strand of CAMBPQ010000054.1, from coordinate 12,077 downwards.
GTGCTGCCGATCAGCATCGGCGGGTTCGGTGTTCGTGAGAATGCCATGTCGTACCTGCTCGCGGAGCAGGGCGTGCCCGGCGAGCAGGGCGTGGCCATTGCCCTGCTTTGGGGGCTGAGCACCGTTCTCACCGGGATGGTCGGCGGCGCGCTGCTGCTGATCGACCGTTCACGACGTGCGGCAGTTGGAAGCACCGACGCAACGGTGAGGTAAGGCGGCACGACTCTCAGACGCATCGTCCACGATGGCGGGCGTCGACGAGAAGGATGGCGGCGATCGTCTTGGCATCGTCGATCCGGCCGTCGCCGCACATGGCCACCGCCTCGTCCCAGTCGACGACCCGCGTTGTGATCTGCTCCCCGGGCTCGAGGGCCTGGGGTCCGGCCGTGAGATCGTGCGCCATGAACAGGTGCATCCGTTCGCGGAGGATGCCCGGCGACATCCAGAACGAGCCAGCCGGCTCGATTCGCCCGGCGCGGTAGCCGGTCTCCTCGATCAGTTCGCGGCGGGCCGCGTCGGCGAGCGATTCCTCGCGGTCGAGCGTGCCCGCGGGCAATTCGAGGAGCGTCATGCCGACCGCTGTGCGGACGACCTCGACGAGGCAGACACGAGCGGGCGACACCATCGGCACCACGACCACGCTGCCGGGATGGAGCACCACCTCGCGGGTGCGGGAGGTCCCATCGGCACACCGCTCCTGCCGCCGCACCACCGCGAAGCGGCGGGTCTCGAGCAAGAGTTCGTCCGGATCGATCGCGTCGGCCATCACGAGCCCTCCAGCGTGACTGCGGCATTCCCCGCCGGTCGGTCAACGACTCGAGCCGTGCGGCCCTGCACCGCCAGCGTCCCGGCGAGCGCCTTGCGGTGCAGGATCGCGAGTCCGACGGCCTCACCGCCTGCGGGTGACGGGCATGACGACGTGATCGTGCCCACAACCTCGTCGCCGCAAACCACCGGCGAGCCGGCTGGTGGCGGCGGTCCCTCGATCGCGACGAGCACGAGCGTGCGGTTCACATGGCCGAGTGCATCGAGACGGGCCACCGTCTCCTGACCGAGATAGCAGCCCTTCGTGAACGAGATCGCCCGCGCCGTCCGATCGATTTCTTGCGGCAGGGTCTTGTCGGGGATATCGACCGGAAGCGGATAGCCGCTCACGATCCGCACGCACTCCACGTCAGCCGCATCCGCCCGCGGGAGGTCTTCGGCCTCGAGCCACCGTTGGAATGGGCTTTCGTCCGCCGTGGGCATTTGAACGAGGAAGCAGTCGGGCCCGCACCAGTCCATGCGGGCGAGACGCACATCGACGCCCCCGAGCCGGGTGCGGACGTGATCGAAGAGTCGTGACGGCACGGCGCCGGCAACCCGGGCGGCGATCCAGTCGGCTGACAGCGGACCGGCGATAAGCACGCTTGCCCGATCGGCCGACGCGTCGACGAGCGCCACGTCCTCCCGAATGTGGTAGTGCTCCAGATGCTCCCAGAGTCGTGTCGCGATCCCGGGGGCGGCGTCGATCCACAGTCCGTCATCGGTGCGCAGGATGTTGGCCAGCGCGATCACCCAGCCCCGCGGGTCGGTGAAAAAGCTCTCGGTACCCTGGCCCTCGTTGAGCCGCGAGAGCGGGGCCGTGGCGAAGTTATCAACAAACCGAACGGCGTCGCGGCCTGTGGCCAGAAGCACCGCGCGGCCCGGCAGATCCGCCCAGGCCACACCCGCGCGGAGTGCGGCGAGCTCGCAAACGGTTGACGCTGGATCGCTGGTCATGACATGAACTGCGGGGAGGACGGTGCAGCCGACCCGGCACCACGTGTCTGGTTTAGCGACCGCGAAAACAGGCTACCACGTGGGGCTGCGGCCGGCCGCCCGGGCCGGCCCCAGAAAAATTTCCAGTCCTGTGAACGTTTGGGTCGCGAGCCGCGTATCTCCATGCACCGCGACAACGAGTAGGAACAGGCCTTCACCCTCTATACGGCGTCGCGGCCACGGGCACCACGCTGGGAGGACCGCACATGGCCACTGTTGATTGCGATCGGGTTTGCCGCGACGACTTCGACGACTCCGGTTACAACGATCCACGGGCGGTCGCGGACACGGAGCATTCTGATGTGGCCCGCGCTGAGTTCGACGCCGACACGCTCGCGCGGGAGCGTCGGGCGTTGCGGTCGCCAACGGCGTCGCTACACCGCATCGCCGAGGTGCGGCAGCGCCAGGGTGTAACGCTCCGCAACGTCGCCCGTCGGCTTGGCATGTCGCTGGCGGTGGTGCGGCATCAGGAGCAGCCCGAATGCGACATGCGGATCTCCGACCTCCTTCGCTGGCAGCAGGTGCTGGAGGTGCCGGTCGCGGAACTGCTTGTCGAGGGCGATGATCAGTTGTCGGGCCCGGTGCTCGAGCGTTCGAGGATGGTGAAGCTCATGAAGACTGCCGCCGCGATCCGCGAGCGAACAGAGGGGCATCCGGTGGGCCGAATGGTGACGATGCTGATCGAGCAGATCCTCGAGATCATGCCAGAGTTGTCGGACGTCACGCCGTGGCACGCGGTCGGCCAGCGCCGCACGCTCGATGAAGTCGGCCGGACCGGCCGGACGATGATCGACGAGAGCGTCTTTCGGCGTGGCTCGGGTTCGTGACGCGCAGGCGAAGGGTCGTCTTGTTCGGCCAGCCGCAGCCGTCTACGATCATGACAGAGAGCGGGAACTTGTCCCGCCCGACCCCCTCCGGATCCGGGAGTCAGTCGTGACGTCATTCGTTGGTGTGTTGGGCATCACGGTGGTGCTGTTTTTCGTCGTCGCTTTGACCGGGCGGCTGATCCTGGGCCGCTGATCGCGGCGCCGGTGATCCGCGGGCGATGCCGATCACAAGCGCCGCGAGGAATCCGCCGAGCACCCCGACGAGTGCGACCCACGCGATCACGGCGAGATTCACGTAGTCCCGCAGCCAGACCAGTTCCGGCGGCTCGGAACTTTTCGGCACCTTTCGTTGGACGGGACCGTCGCGGCCCGACTGCCGCCGCATGTCGGCGCGAAAGGCGTCCCAGTCGGCCTGGGCCTCCGGGCTGCCGACGACCACGAGCCGCTGCTGGCGCCACGCCAGGAGCGCCGCGGGAGGACCGCACACCGCGGCGAGCCAGGCGGCGAGGATGACCGCCGACAGTGGTGATACCGCTCGCCCTCTGGCCATTGATTCCTCCGCCGCGGGGAGAGCCCGCCGTTCACCGGGACACCCCAGGTTTCCCAGGGTTCATTCCAGTCTGGCACCGGATCGGAACGCCTGCTACCGTCTCCGCCCCGGAACAGCCCAGAGTTACCGTCCGGCGGCGCTCAGAAGAGGAGTTTGACACGTGATGCGTCCCGCTGCCATTTCCAGTCATCGAGCCCTGGTTCTCATCGTTCTGGCGGCGGTCGTGGCCTTCGCCGTCGAGTCGACGGCCGTGGCCCAGATCGGCTGGTTGCCGACAAGTTGGTTTTCGTCCGGTACCGTCGATCCGAAGGCGATGTATCCGCTCGCCGAGAAGGACGGCCCGTGGCTCGTTTTGGCGACGACGTTCCGCGGCGAGGGGGCCCGCGACGATGCCCGCCAGCTCGTCCAGGAGTTGCGGGGCTCGCATCGGCTCGAGGCCTACACTCACGAAAAGGCTTTTGATTACACCGGCAAGCAGCGTGGCATGGGGCTCAATCCCGACGGCACGCCCAAGCGGATGCGGTATGCCAACGAGGGCCAGGTCGTCGAGATCGCCGTCCTCGTCGGCGACTTCGCCTCATTCGAAGATCCTCGCGGCCAAAAAGCGCTGCAGAAGATCAAGGCACTGCGGCCGAAGTCGTCCCAGGCCTTGGCCAAGAACCGTCTCGAGAGTGAGTTTCTCCAGGCCAACCGCGACCATCTCCGCGGGGGCGCCGCTCATGCGAAGCCACCGCTGCACGCGGCCCTGCTCATCCCCAATCCGCTGTTGCCGGCCGATTATTTCTCACAGCAGCAGGTCGATGACTTCATCATGGAGATGAACGCCGACGTGACCCACGGCCTACTCGACTGCCCGAGTCGCTATACGGTTCGCGTGGCGACCTTCACCGGTGCCGGCACGTTTAACACCGCCGCTGGGAACATCGAGGAGGAGCCGTCGTCCGGTGGGCTCGTGGACGTCAATCGCTTCGTCGAGGTGCTCAAGGGCAACGGCTGGAAGGACCCGCACGTCCGCGGCGTGCATCAGGAGAGCCGGCTGGTGGAGGCCGCCGACAAGGCCCACCGGCTCACCGAGGCCCTGCGGAAAAACGGCTGGCCCGCGTGGGAGTTTCACGACCGCGATTCGAGCATCGTCTGCGTGGGCAATATCGACCAGCTCGTCGTCCCCGGCCCCGGGGGCAGGCAGGCCCCGCACCCGGAGATCACCCGCATCGTCGCCGGGCTCGGTCCCGATCCGGCGGCCCTTGCCCGCGGCCAGATCCTCCCGCGGTCGTTCGATGGCATCATGCTTGACGTGCAACCCAAGCCGATCGACGTGCCGCGGGCGCCGGCGGGACGACGATGAACGCGACGCTCGTTCTTGGTACGACGAACCAGGGGAAGGTTCGCGAACTCCTCGAACTGCTCGAGCCCTTTGGAATGGTCTGCGCTTCGCTGACGGGTCTCGTTGGCGCGGTCGACGTCGCGGAGACGGGCAGCACCTTCGCGGAGAACGCGGCACTCAAGGCCCAGGCCCAGGCCCGTGCGCTCGGGAGCTGGGTGTTGGCCGAGGATAGCGGCCTGGTGGTGCCGGCGCTTGGCGGCGCGCCGGGCGTTTATTCAGCGCGGTTCTCCGGGCCAGCGCCGGGGGCAGACCGCGAAGCCGTTGATACCCGCAACAACGCCCTGCTACTCGAGCGGCTTGCCGGCATGGTCGGTCGCGACCGTGCCGCCCACTACGCCTGCCATGCGGCGCTCGCCGATCCGTCTGGCCGGATAGTCGCCGTGTCGGAGGGCGTCTGTGGCGGCGTGATCGCGACATCACCTCTGGGCGTCGGGGGGTTCGGCTACGACCCGCTCTTCGTCGTGCCTGAATACCACCGCACGTTCGGCGAACTGGCGCCGGTCATCAAGGCGGTGATCAGCCATCGTGGCCGCGCGATGCGGGCGATCATTCCGATGATCGTCCGCTGTCTCGGCGCCGCGTCAGGTTGAGCCCAGGTGACGCACTTCGGGTGAGCGCATACGACTTTGGTGGATCGCCGGTTCGGGGGCGGCAAAAGTCTCGTCCCCGGGGCGAGGATACGCCCAAGGCTCCTCGAGCGTTCGCCGACCCCCTCGCCTCCCTCCTCCACGTCGCCATCGTGCCGCTCCACCAAAGTCGGTTACGCTCTAGCCCGCGTGTTTCGCCTGTCGCTGACTGAGTCGGTGTCGAATCACACGGAGCACGTCGTCGCTGCCGTCCAGCCGTCCAGCGATGGCCGCCAGTGCCGGCTGATATCCGGGGATGCCCTCGAGAAACGACCGCACATGCCCTTGATCGACCTCCTCCAGCATGCGGAAGTCGCCGCAGCCCATCGACCGGAGGAAGTGGCTGTTCATGAGCTGTTCCGAGTGCGCCCGCTCGGGCAGCGCGAGGAGCGGCTTTCCCAGATGCAGGGCCTCGCCGATCAGTTGGTTGCCGGCGGCTGACACCAGTCCGTGGCACGCGGCCAGATCCTCGACGAACCGCCGTTCATCGAGGGCGTGAAAAGAAACGTTGCCGACGTGCTCGCGGTGCCCGAGTCCGTAGACCCGCACGGGCCTGCTGCAGTCGGCCAGCGCTTCGATCACTGAAAACGGTGTGTGCCGCCGCAGATAGCTGAGGAGGAAGCCGTCATCGCGGGGCACCGCCTCGACGATCTCGCGGCGCAGAAGCGGACCCACCTGCACCACGTGCTCCCAGCCACGGCGGAGCGGCGGACGAAAGAATGCCGACACCACCGTGTCGGCCGCCTCCATGACGTACAGCCAGACAGCGTGGCTCATAAACCAGGCATTCCACTGCAGGTTCCACGGCAAGGCATCGAGGTCGTAGGCGAGTAGGAAGTGCTGGTGATCCACGCTCACCAGCGGGATGTCCATGCGGCCCGCCGCCCGCGGCAGGCCGGGCTCGAAGTCGGTGATCGCAAGATCGGCACCGAAGGCCTCCAGCTCCCACATCATGCGGTCGACGAGCGGGCCGAGTTGGCGGGCCTGGTAGTCGAGGCCGGCGGCGATCGACTTCATCACGTCGAGCCTACCGCCGCTGTATTCGAAGACCACTCCGGGGATTTCCTCGACCCTGACCAGCGGGTGCCGGGCGGCGAACCGCTGTCGGAGGAAATCGAGCGCGTCGGCGGAGGTCCAGATCAGGATCTCGTGGTCGGCTTCGAGCCGGTCGACGAGCGAGCCGACGCGGGTAGCGTGCCCCCGGCCCTCTCCGCAGAGGCTGATCGCAATTTTCGACATGGCGGCGTCGGCTTCCGCTGGTGAGCCGGCGGCAGTCAAGCCGCCCGGATTCAAACGACCGCATTGTGGACGGCCCCACCCCGTTTCGCCAGTTGGACCGGGCTGGCTTCTGAAGACCGCGCGGGTCGCGTACTATGCGGCGGGGACGGAGTGAAGATCTCGCGTCCTTTGCCGGGAGGTTCCGCTGTGTTTGTATCATCCGCTGGCCGCGCCGAAATCCTGGCCGCCAGTTGGCGGTGGCCTCGCCAGTTCATCGTGGCGATTCTCGCCTCGGCGGCGGCCTGCGTGTCCGCCGGTGCGGCCGCACCCGACGATCGAGATGTCGCGGTGCGCGTGGGGGATGCTTCAATCGCTCGCTCCGCGATCGACACCGTCATCCGCCGCCTCAATCCGGCGGCCTTGGCCGCGGGTGAGCAGCGGCTGCAGGTCGAGGCCTCCGTGGTTGAGCAGCTCGTCGACGAGGCGATCCTACGGCTCGAACTCTCCCGGCAACTCGTCGGTGTCGCCGCATCGGAGATTGACGCGGGGATAGAACGCCTCAAGGCACAGTTCGTTGGCAAGGCCACGACGTTCGAGGAGTTTCTCGCGAGGTCGGGCCGGGATGAGCCGATGCTCCGCGAACAGATTGCGCTCGAGATTGGCCTTGAGAAGTACGTGCGGCAGCGATTGACGCCCGAGGCGATCGAGGCGGCCTACGCCACGAACCGCCGGGAGGTCGACGGCACCCGGCTCCGGGTGAGCCACGTGGTGCTACGGCCCAACATCCTCAGCGACGATGGCCTCGAGCGGCGTCTGAAACAGGCCGATGGTATTCGCCGTGATATCCTCCAAGGTCGCATGACGTTCGAGGAGGCGGCCCGCCGGTATTCCGCTGGTCCGAGTAGGCATCGCGGTGGTGACCTTGGATGGATCGGTCGTGACGGGCCGTTGATCGATGCGTTCGCGAAGCCAGTGTTCGCGATCACCAGAGGCGACGTCTCGCGGCCGTTCATCACGCCCTATGGCATTCACATTGTGAAGGTGACCGAGATGGAGGCGGGCCGCGTGGGGATCGGCGAGGCCCGGCCGCGGCTCGAGAAGATGCTGGCGGCTCGGCTCGTCCGCGAGTTGGTCGCGGAAGGTCGGCGGGCCACGCCGGTGGAGTATGCGATGGGCGTGGCCCATTTCGATCTGGCCACGCCTGCCGATGGACCGCAGCCGCGGAGGGTGGTCGTCGACGCGGCGGCCGTCGGAAACTAGAGCGCATCCTGTGGTGGATCGCCGGCTCGGGGGCGGCAAAAGTCGCCGCTGCGCGGTCCTGCGGATTGTCGCCGGGGCGAGGATACGCCCAAGGCTCCTCGAACGTTCGCCGACCTCCTTGCCCCCCTCCTCCAAGGTGCCATCTCGCCGGTTTCCCAAGGCAGATGGGCTCTTGGCCGGCTGGCCGGGTGGCGTGATTGGGAAGCCGGGGGGATTCTCGATTGTGGCTGCTGCACGCGGCCGCTACTCTTCCCGCCCGCTCCGGTAGTCCGCCGCATGAAACTTCGTTCCGCCCTGCTCGTTCTCTGCATGCTTGTCGTGCCCGGGGTGGCGATGTTTTCGCACCGGATTCCGGTGGGCATGAGAACGGCGGTTCGCGAGGCGGTCGGTCGCGGCGTGGCCTGGTGGCAGGGGCCGTCCGAGGCGGCCGGACCTTCCGTCGCAGCGGCTGTGCCGGCATCCGGCGGGATGACGAGTCCGCCGGCAGCGCAGCCGCCACCGGTTGTGGCAAAGGCCGTGATTGTGGCTGTGGGACCATCTCCCGGTCAGTCTGCCCAGCCGCGCCGCGATCTCGAGCGACGGCTCGAGGAGTTGGGGGGCATGTCGTTTGAGTGCCGGCCGATGCAGGGTCTCGATGGCATGCACGTGGCGTCCTGTCGCGTGGCGCTCGACGCCTCCGGCCAGTTGATGCGGGTGTTCCAGGCTTCGGGAGCCGATGCGGATAATGCTACGCGGGCGCTGGTGTCGGACGTTGCCGCGTGGAAACAGCGAATGGCTCTCCGCGGTCCAGCCGGACCAGCGTCAGTCGAACGCCGCTTTTGAGCCGCGGCCGGGATCATCGCGCCGGGTAATCCGAAATGCACCGCCACAGCCAACCATCGGGAAGCCTCGCGGCCGCGTTGTCACGTGGCCGGGGTTGCGGCCATCCGCTCACCGCGGCGAACGGCTGGTGGTCGGTGGGGATGGGGCCGCGGCGGGCGACGTGTGCCTGGCTTGCGGGGCTCGCTCATGAGCAGTCACCTTCGAAGGCCGCAGCGACGACCGTCGAACAGGGACATCACCTCCGGTCGGAGGAACTCGCCCGGGTGGAGGCGGCACTGTTTCTGGCGCGTGAGCCGCTTAGCACTCGGCGGATCGCGAAGCTCGCGCGGCTCGCGGACGGCACTCGGGCGCGGTCGCTCGTCAAGGAGCTTCGTCGGCTCCAGGACTCATCGGGCGCGGCGTTTCGCGTCGAGCAGATCGCCGGCGGCTACCAACTCCTGAGCCGCGGGCCTTTCGGTCCGTGGGTGCGACGGTTGCTCGACGAGCCCGTGGGAAGCCGGCTCTCGGGAGCGGCGATGGAAACGCTCGCGATCGTCGCCTATCGGCAGCCAGTGACGCGGGCGGAGATCGAATCGATTCGGGGCGTCGGCAGCGAGGAGATGCTCCGGCAACTCCTGGAGCGAGATTTGTTGGCGGTTGGAGGCCGCGCCGAGGAACTCGGTCGGCCCAATGTCTACGTGTCCACAAGGCGGTTTTTGGCGGCTTTTGGCCTGGCGAGGATCGAAGACCTCCCGCCGGCGGGGCCGCTGAAAGACGCAGACCATGCAGCGCCGGAGGAGACGCTCGGGGGGGAGGCGGATTTTCGTCCGGAATCCTGACTTGGGCGCCTTGCACGCTCCGGTGGTGGGCGACACACTGTCTGCCTCGCCTCTCCCCGGCCGGGATGCCCCTGTCCGATCCGCCGCGTATTTTTTGACGGCCGATTGGACGATGGGTATTCGATCGGGTAGAGAAATGAGCTGTGGTGTTGATGCCGACCAGATCCAGGAGGTTTTCGCCGTGACGATTGCCGCAAGTGGCCGAGAGCATCGAGACGTTTGCGACGCCGATGTGTTCTCGTGGAACGAGTTGCCTGAGTTGCTTGCCGCGGAGGATCTCTTCGAGGTCGGATCGGCGTCGTGCGTTCCGGTCGCCGCTGCTGCAGTCGCCGACGCATGGCCGACGCTCGGCAATGGCTCCGTGATCCGGGGCGAGGATGAGGACAACGAAGAATTTGACGACGACGAGGACGACGACGACGAAGAAGACGAAGATGACGACGATGACGAGGAGGAAGAAGAAGACGAGGAGTGGGAGGAAGTCGAAGACGAGGACGAAGAGGAAGACGACGAGGATGAAGATGAGGACGAGGAAGAAGACGACGAAGAAGAAGACGATGAAGACGACGACTGGGAGGATGACGACGAGGATTGGGAAGACGATGACGACGAGGACGACGACGAGGAGGACGAGGAGGACGAGGAGGAAGACAAGGACTGACCTCTTCTCAGTCGCTGCTTGAGTCGGACAAGTCCGGTTCCCGCGCTTCACGGGCCCTCATAAGTCCCTCGTGAGGGCTGAGAGATGCCCCGCGAGGGCTCCCTCATGGGAGCCCATTTTTTTCCGCCGGTGCGTCCGGCGGTTACTCGACTGCTTCCCGCAGATCGAGCCGCATGATCCGACCCCGGTGCTCGACATCGACCGCCGTCTGTGGCCCGGCAGTTCGCAGACGGGCGAGCATGTCGTCTTGGCCGGTGATCCGCACCCCATCGACCGTTAGGATGCGGTCGCCAGGTGACAGCCCCGCCCGCGCCGCCGGCGAGTCCCGCCAGATGCGGACCACCACCGGGGAGGACTGCTCTCCCGGATCGTGTCGCGTGCCTATGCCCCAGCGGCCCCGCGGGCTGCCGTCGGTGTTGGGGACCGATCCTTCAAGGCGATTACGGGTGGCGTTTGACTCGTGGCGCGATTCCGGGCGAAAGGTGGGCAGCGCCTCAGGGTCGTTGGCGATCGCGGTCACGAAGCCGAGCGTCAGGCGGGCCACCGGTTCGATGCCGTCGAGGTTGACGAGGTGGACGTCGTCGCTCGGCCGGTGGTAGTGGTCGTGAAGGCCGGTGTGGAACATCACCGTGGGGATCTTCGCGGCGATGAATGGGTAGTGATCGGAGTCGTCTTCGATGTCCCACACAAAGCTGAGTTCCAGCCCGGCCGCGTTTCCGGGCCGGTTGTTGGCCTGAAGCACCGCCTCCCGCAGGCCTGGGGCGGTGCGTGTGCCGTAGACCTCCAGCCGTTCACCGCGGAGGTGGCCAATCATGTCGAGGTTCACCGAGAATGCGACGCGGCGGTGTGCGAGTGCCGCCGGCTTCACGCGGAGGAAGTGATACGAGCCGAGCAACCCCTTCTCTTCGCCGTCCCAAAAGGCAAACAGGATCGACCGCCTGGGCCGTTCGGGTAGGTGCTGCATGGCCTCGGCCACCTCGAGCAGGCCGGCCACCCCCGAGGCGTTGTCATCGGCACCGTTGTGCACGTAGCCGAACGGGCCGTAGCTGTTGTCGGCGTTGCCGTATCCGACGTGATCGTAGTGGGCGCCCACGATGATGAGTTCTGTGGAGAGTTGCGGATCGCTGCCGTGCAGGATCGCCAGGATGTTCCGCATGCCGCCGAAAGGCTGAAAATAGCTGCCCCCGTCGCCGGCGGGTTCCAGTCCGAGTTTCGTGAGTTGTTCGACGATGTAGGCTGCCGCCGCCCGGCCTCCCCGGCTGCCTCCCTCGCGGCCCTCGAAGGCGTCGTCGGCGAGCACGCCGATGTGGCGGCCCGCGTCGGCCGCCTTGATCGTGGCGTGGGCTGCCGACATCCGCTCGGCGGCCGCAGCAACACCCCCAAACCAGGCCGCCGCCAGCAAAGCGACGGCAATGACGTCACCGGACTGCGTGGGGCGGCAGGCTTTTCGTGATGGAGACGGCACGAGCGAGGTGCCTCCTTGCGAGACGTGGGAGCGGCGTTCAGAATAGTCGGCGAAGGATTTCCCCGGACCACGGGGTTTCTTTGCGGTTCCGTTGGCCGAAATCAGGGCCACCCTCCGATCTGGGAAGGTGGTACCGACTCGGTTGTGGTTCCGGGTTTCGGAGAGGTGGCAGAGTGGTCGAATGCGCGTCTTTGCTAAAGACGTGTCCGGTCAAAAGCTGGACCGCGGGTTCGAATCCCGCCCTCTCCGTTTGGTGAAGAAGGTCGAAGCGAACAGGCCCTGTTTCCAGGGCTTCTTGAAAAGCGAGTCATCGTTTCCCTCCGTGACTTTGCTGAAACTTTGCTGATGCCCTTCCGTCCCCGGGCGGGTTTGAAGAATAGTCCGGTCAATGGCACTTGCGCAACCGTTTTCCGGTCGGTGAGTCGCGAGCGGGCCCGGGCTAGTCGCTGATGGGTGCGTGCCGGGCCGGTTGTCGTGGGGCCGGTTGTCGTGGGGCCGGTTGTCGTGGTGATTCCCAGACCTGGCACCCCTCGGAAGCGTCAGTTTTTCACGCTCGGCGCAGATCTTCTCCTCATCCGGTCATCGGCCGGCTTGTCGCGTCGGCCTCACAGCGAGTGGATGTCGATCGCGGGCAGCTCGTCTATCC
>CAMBPQ010000053.1 GCA_945869735.1 Planctomicrobium piriforme | reverse complement strand
TCATCGACCGGCAGGCATGGGGGCGACCGTCACGGCACCGGAGGCTGCTGTGCCGCGCATCAAAAGCCCCGCTCGCACGACACGTCTCGGATTGCCTGGGCCAAGCTCATGGCGCGGGTGGGGGAGAAGTTTCCGCTCGAGTGCCCGGGGTGCGGCGGCGACATCCGGCTGATCGCGTTCATCACGGAGCCGGTGCCCATTCGCAAGATCCTCACGCATCTGGGCGAGCCTCTGGAGCCTCCGCCCATCACGCCGGCCCGCGGGCCGCCCACCGACTGGGGCGAGCTTGTGCAGGCCCGTGACGATCGCGACGTCTTTCAAGCGTCACCCGACGAGCTGCCGGCGATCGACATCCACAGCCTCTGACCGCTGCCGGACGCGACCCACGCATGTCGGAAAACTGCGAACTTAGACGCGGTCTGCGCAGACGCGAGAAAAACGCCACCGACGAGGGTGCGGGGCATTTCGAGAAACCCGCTCCGGATGCCCGGGCCGCTCCTCCCGAGGCTCACGAGTCGCTCATCAGCCGGGAGACCGTTGCCGAAGTGCCATTGACCGGGCTATTCTTCAACGCGAGCTTGCTGTCCGGCGAGAATCGCACATGTCGCAGGTTGTCCCCGTAGCGACGCAACGATCGCAATGACGTTCCGCTCTTGATGTCGAAGAGCGTCGCCTCGCCCACCATGCTGTCGGGCCCGAACATCGGCAAGGTCTGCGCGAACGCCGCCCAGTCTTCTTTCTTGGTCGAGCCTGGATCCCCCGCAGCGGAAGGAACCCGTGCGGAAGCAGTGCCCTGCGCCGGGTTCAGCGGTGCCGTCGGGGCTGCTCCTGTTTCTTGAGCGACGATCGTTGCATGCGGCGACAGAATAGCGAGGAGGACAAACGCAGCACCTCTGCTGCCAGAGAAACGCATCAAGGGGCCCTCCAAATGAAGCCGTGCCAAAAGGAGATGAATTACAATCCGCCACACGAGGCTAGGATGTCCAACGGCAGTTCCGCAAGCGTGTGACTGGTGACGAGCAGAGGATGGGGCTTGGCCCGAGGCCCTGTGCGGCACCGTTCAGAGGCTGTGGACGTCGATCACGGGCAGCTCGTCGAGTGACGCCTGAAAGATTGCCCGGTGGTCGTGCGTCTGCACGAGCTCTCCCCAGTCGGTCGGCGGCCACCCGCGCCACGAGCTTGGCCCAGGCTTGTGTGCGAGGTGTCGTGCGAGCCGAGGATAGGAACTCGAAGAGCGAGAGCCGGGGTGCGAACAGCGGGGCAGGGGCAGCTTGACCGAGCGAGAGCCGGCCAATATGGTTACCCATATGAAGACAACCGTAGATATTGCTGACGACCTTCTTCTCCGTGCGAAACGCGAGGCCGAGGCTTCCCAGACCACGTTGCGCAGCCTCATTGAAGAGGGCCTGCGTGAGGTGCTCGGCCGCCAGGCGTCGTCAAAGCAAAAGCCGATCAAGCCGGTGACTTTCCGGGGAAGAGGGCTGCAGTCTGAATTCCGCGGCAAAGGCTGGGACGCGATCCGCGACGCCATCTATGGAACCGCGGAGTCATGATCGCGGTTGACACCAATCTGCTCGTCTACGCCCACCGCGAAGACAGCGAGTGGCATGCCGCAGCCAAGTCGTGTCTCGTCGATCTCGCCACTAGCGGAAACTCCTGGGCCATCGCCTGGAGTTCCCTGCACGAGTTTCTTGCCATCGTCACCCATCCGCGCATTTACGCCCCACCCACCCCGCAGGCGACCGCCTTCGAATCGCTCAAGGCCTGGCAGAGCTCCCCGGGTTTGCATCTGCTCCACGAGGGTCCCGGCTATCTCGACAAGCTCGAACGCTTGTGCGTGCAGGCCAGGATCGTGGGCGGGAAGGTTTATGATGCACGGATCGCGGCCATCTGCCTGAACCACGGTGTCGCCGAGCTCTGGAACGCTGACCGTGATTTCTCTTTCTTTCCCGAATTGAAGACCCGAAACCCGCTCATCACCAAGTGATCGGTGCCTCTCGTACCAGGCGTCAGCGGGCCTTGGCGGGCCGGCTGGCCGGCGTGGGGGGCTCGAGGAGCGTGCGTACCGCCTCGAGGACCCGGTCGGGTGCGGCCGCCGTGGCCTCGTCGATCGGCATCACGACCGTCTTCTGATCGACGATGCGGAGCGTCTTGCCGCGGGAGCCCGCCGCCAGCCGAAGCTTCTCCATCGCAGCCCGGTTGTGGTGTCCGATCACGATCATGCCCGGGTGCCGCGTAATCGAGTCGATGCCGAGGCCGGCGGCCAGGGCCTTCAGCCGCGTGAAGTCGAGCAGTCGCCGCGCCTCCCGGGGAAGCGGGCCGAACCGGTCGCCGAGCTCCGCGGCGAGTTCGTCCACCTGGCTTCCTGCCGTCGCGCGGGAGAGCCGCCGGTAGACGTCGATCTTGGCCCGGAAGTCGGCGATATAGTCGCGGGGCAGCCAGGCCTCGCCCGGCAGGTCGATGGTGATCGCCGGCGGCTCAGCCGGTGGGAGCGCCTTCATGCCGCGGACCGCCTGCTCGAGGAGCCGGCAGTAGAGCTCGTAGCCAACCGTCGCGATGTGGCCGCTCTGCTGCGTGCCCAGGAGGTTGCCGGCGCCACGAATCTCGAGGTCTCGCATTGCCAGCGAGAAGCCGGCCCCCATGCTCGAAAACTCCTGGATTGCCCGAAGACGCTTGGCGGCAGTGGACGTGAGCCGGGCCGCCTCGTCGACGAGCAGATAGCACCACGCGCGGTGGTGCGAGCGGCCCACACGGCCGCGAAGCTGATGGAGATCGGCGAGGCCGTAGATGTCGGCCTCGTCGATGAAGATTGTGTTGGCCTTGGGGATGTCGAGGCCGCTTTCGATGATCGTCGTGGCCAAGAGGATGTCGGTCATGCCCGCCACGAACGAGAGCATCGCCTCCTCCAGCTCCGACTCCGAGAGCCGGCCGTGCACGATGCCGATCGTGGCCTCGGGCACGATTTGCGAGATGCGGTGGGCCACCTTCTGGATGTCGTGGATCCGGTTGTGCACGAAAAACACCTGCCCGCCGCGGGAGAGCTCCCGTTCGATGGCATTTCGCACCAGAGCCGTGTCCCAGCGGGCCACCCGCGTTTCCACTGCGATTCGGTTGGCTGGCGGCGTCGTCAGATTCGAGATGTCGCGGATCCCGAGCATCGACATGTGGAGCGTCCGTGGGATCGGCGTGGCCGTCATCGTGAGCACGTCGACGCTCGCCCGCAGGGCCTTGAGCCGCTCCTTCACGTCGACGCCAAACCGTTGCTCCTCGTCGACGACCACGAGGCCGAGGTTCGCGAAGTGGATGTCGGCCTGCGCGAGCCGGTGGGTGCCGATCACGATGTCGACCGTCTTTCGCGCCAGCCCCTCGAGCGTCTCGCGTTCCTCTACGAGGGGCGTGAGCCGCGACAGGCAACGGATCGTGAAGGGAAATTCCGCGAATCGCGCGGTGAACGTCCGCCGATGCTGTTCGGCGAGTACGGTCGTGGGCACGAGCACAGCCACCTGCGACCCCGACTCGACTGCCTTGAAGGCCGCCCGCATGGCGAGCTCGGTCTTGCCGTAGCCGACGTCTCCGCAGAGCAGCCGATCCATCGGCCGGGGCCGTTGCATATCCTCGCGAATCGCCTCCATCGCGGTGAGCTGATCGGGCGTCTCGTCGAACGGAAACGACTCTTCGAACTGCCGCTGCCAGGGTGTGTCGGGAGGGAAGGGGATGCCAGGCCGACTCTCCCGCATGGCCTGCAGGCGGATCATGTCGGCGGCCATGTCGGCCACCGCCCTCTGCACCGCGAGCTTCTGCTTTTCCCAACTCGCGCCGCCGATCTTGGCGAGTTTCGGGGCGAGCTTCGTGCCGCCCACGTATTTCTGGACGAGTTCGATGCAGGAGGCCGGCACGTAGATCCGCGTGCTCTCGGCGAACTCGATATCGAGGAACTCCTCGGTCCGCCCGTGCTTCTCCAGGAGCTTGAGCCCCTTGTAGCGGCCGATGCCATGCGAGACGTGAACGACGTAATCCCCCTCGTGGAGGTCGAGGAAGGTGTCGATCGCACGGGTGAGCCGCTGCTTCGTCGGCCGATGGGCGGCCTCCTCACGGCGGAAGAGTTCTGCGCTCGACACCAGCACGAGCTTCTCGGGCACCAGCCGGAAGCCGGCCGAGAGATGGCCCCTCGCGAAGTGCAGCCGCTTCGTGCGGGCCGGCGCTGAGTCGGCGAGCAGCTCGCGCAGCCGCTTCTCCTCGGCATCCGAGGGCGCGACGACCCATACCTCCTGATCCTTGCCGACCGTTTCGAGTTCCTCGCGAACCCGCTCGAGCACGCCCGTGAACCGCTCCACGCTCTCCACCGCCAATGTCGCCGCCGCATCGAGGCTCGACGAAGCCACGGCGGCGAGCGTCACCGATGGAAAGCGGTGGATCCGCGCGAACACCTCCTCCGGATCGAGCAGGCCGGAGGCCGTGCCGAGCCGCTGGTGCATCCGCTTCGCCTCCTCGGCCAGCTCACTCGGTTCGACGAGGGCAAACGCTGAGCCCGGTTGTAGTAGTTCGGCCAGTTGCGTCCGCCGCGTGCTGGTGGTCGCCGCGAGGGCCGTGAGGTCGACGCTCTCGACAGCCGCCACGCTCCGCTGCGTGACCGTGTCGAACGTGCGGAGCGACTCGATCTCGTCGCCGAAGAGATCGATGCGGACCGGCCGGTCCCAGTCGGCGGCGAAAAGATCGACGATGCCGCCGCGCCGGGCAAACGTGCCAGGTGTGTCGATGGCGTCGACGAGTTGCCAGCCACGTGCGGTGAGCCACTCGGCGAGTTCTTCCGGGTCGAGCCGGCCGCCGACGGCGAGCCGTCGCGTACCCGCCTCGATCTCGCGGGGGTCGGCGAGCGGCACGAGCAGCGCCTGAACGCTGGTCACCACGAGCGGCGGCCGCGGCGCGTCCGGCATCGTCAGCCGCTTGACGAGCGCCAGTCGTTCCGTCTCGGCCGGGTCGTCGCCGGCGGAGTCGTCGTCGCCGAGGCTCTCGACGGCCGGCAGGAGCACGGCCGGGACGTCGCTGAACAGCCCGAAGTCATCCAGAAAGTTGTCTGCCTCCGCGGCATGCGGCAGGACGACGACGAGCGTGCTGGCTTCCGCCGCCCGGGCCCGGGCGAGCGCCGCCACGGTGAGCGCAGACGCCGATCCCCAGGTTCCGCCGATCGTCCCGCCATGCCCCTCTCGGAGGCTGGCGACCACGTCGACGAACCCGCGGTGTGAATCGAGTGTTTCAGCCAAGCCGAGTAACCGACTGGCTGGCTGGCGGGCGTGATCTGCCACCGATGTCCTCGGAAGAATTCTAAGTATAGACGGCCCCGGATCGGTTCACAGGTCGGTGCCTTCCGCCAGGAAGCCCCAATCGCGAGCGCGGGGGATGCGGGTGGCCTTGAGACGGTGCCGGATTGGTTCGCCGGCGGTGGCATACTCGTCGCCGGGGGATTTTGCTACAGGATGCCTGCGTGGCCGATGGGGCGTTGCTCGTGAGTCGCAAAGATTCCCCAGCGTCTGCGCGTGCCTCCGACCGGCTCCTCACGATCGGGAGGTGGCAGCATCTGGAGGATGCTGCCACAAGCCTGCAACGGCCACGATGGCGTTGCAGGCGTGAAGCCAGGAAGCCCCAATCGCGAGCGCGGGGAATGCGGGTGGCATCACTTCGCCTTCGCAGGAAGGAAGGCGAACGGTTCGGCCGGCTTCAAGCTCGCCGACGCGTTGCCACCGTAGGTCTCACCCGCCTTGAGCGGGATCTTCTGTACGGGTGAGCCGGCGTCGAACGCGAGGCCCTCGAGCGGTAGCCAGAAGACGTTCGGACTCGTGGCCGAATCGAAATACATCACGCGATTCTTTTGGTCGTAGCCCGTCCGCCAGATGGTACTGGCGACGTTCGGCTTGTCGGGCGTCGTGAAGCCAAGCGGCACGGATACGCCGCGGATCACGCTGAAAATCTGCGCCATCGCCCGCTTTGGGTCGTCCGTCTGCGGCAGCGACGTCACGTAGAATGCGGCCCGTGCGAAACGGTCGGCAGCACGGTTCGTGCCGGGGAGCATCGTCAGGCCGCCGATCTCTCGCCAGTAAGCGTCGAGGGCGAGCTGCTGGTCAAAGATGGGCGAGTTGGTCATTACCTGGAACTCCCGGCCATGGTGGATGACAAGTTTTCCCTTCACATATTCGAGAATCGCCGAGTCGCCCGTCGGATCGGAGATCGCCATGTGTCCCACAGCAGGCTCCCCGTTGGGGAGGATCGGGGCGAGGATCGTGAAGGGATCCTGTTCGAGTGCCGCGACGGTCTCCTTCACGGTGGCGAACGAGTCAAGGACGTACTGCGTCCAGCAGGCGATCGACATGTTCGGCTTACTGGCCGCCGGGGTGCCGTAGTCGCTCTCCACGAGGTACAGCGTGTTGGCGACGAGCCCTTTCTCGTTGATGCCGTCCACGCTGGCGATCCCGTAGAACGACACGACCACCGATCCGTAATGGCTCGTCCACTCGATCGACCCGGGGCCGGCGGCACCGTTCCGCTCCATCCCTCGGGGAAAGACCCAAACCTCGGACCCCGGATCCTCGACCCAGTCCATCGACCGGGCCACCATCACGGTGTTGTTCGGGCCGAGGTAGACACACCTCGTGCAGGCCTTGGCGACGAGCGAGAAGAGCGTGAGCCAGAGGAACAGGGCGGCGGGTAGACAACGATTCATGAGAGGCTCGCTCGAAAGGGGGTGATGCTCGATGCAGGGATTCTAGTGGTTGCGATCACGGGCAGGCGAGCATTCCGCTTCCGTGCGGGAGGTGGGGAGCGTGTTGGCGTGGCGGGCATATTCCCCGCGCTCGCGCTTGGGGCTTCCTGACCGCAAGCACCACCCGCGGCTGCCCGACTCGATTCCCGATCGTGAGGAGCCGGTCGGGGGCACGCGCAGAAGCCGGGGAATGTTTGCGACTCACGAGTGGCGCCCTGTCGGCCACGCAGGCATCCTGTAGCAAAATCCCCCGGCGCCGAGCATGCCACCGCCGGCGAACCAATCCGGCACTGCTTTGATGCGCCCCGTATACCCCGCGCTGGCGCTTGGGGCTTCCTGACGGAGAGACGATTGCGAGAGGTCAATCCGGCACTGTTTTGATGCGCCCCGTATACCCCGCGCTCGCGATTGGGGCTTCCTGACGGGTGTCCAGCCAGCAAACTTTGGCCCAAAAACCGTTTCGAGCCCGGGATGGCTCGCTCAGTTGGTTTTTCGCCAGGTTTTCATCGTGTATGGTTGAGGGACTGTCTGCCGGTCCGTCCCGCCACAGAAGGATTCAGGAGTAACCCCATGGCCACTGCCTCCCGCCCGTCGAAAGCATCCGAAGCCTTCGTGTCGGGGGCCGACGTGGTCGTTGAGTCGCTCGTCCGGCACGGCGTCGACGTGATCTTTGCGTATCCGGGTGGGGCAAGCATGCCGCTCCACCAGGCACTCACCCGCTACAAGGACCAGATTCGCACGATCCTGCCGCGGCACGAGCAGGGAGGGGCGTTCGCCGCCCAGGGTTACGCCCGCACCACCGGCAGGCCGGGCGTTTGCATGGGCACGAGCGGTCCGGGCGCCCTGAACCTCGTCACGGCGATTGCTGATGCCAAACTCGACAGCGTCCCACTCGTCGTGCTCTCCGGTCAGGTCGGCACGAGCGTGATTGGCACCGACGCGTTTCAGGAAACGCCGATGGTGGAGGTCTGCCGCGGGATCACCAAGCATCACTACCTTGTCACCGATGCCAAAGACCTCGCCCGGGTGATGAAGGAGGCGTTTTACATCGCCACCACGGGCCGGCCGGGCCCGGTGCTCGTCGATCTGCCAAAGAATATTCAGCTTGCACAGATCGTGCCCGACTACGACTGCGCAATGAACCTGCCCGGCTACCATCCCGAGCCGCGGAGAGCGGCCCATCCGGAGCAGATCGCGCAGGTCGCAGCCGCCATCAAGCGGGCCAAGCGGCCCGTGATCTACGCCGGCGGCGGCGTGATCGCCTCCGACGCTACAGACGAGATTCGCACGCTCGTCGAGAAGACGGGCATCCCGGTCACGATGACGCTCATGGGTCTGGGGGTGTTCCCCGGCGACCACCCGCTCTCGCTCGACATGCTCGGCATGCACGGGAGCGTCTACGCCAACTACGCCGTCGATGAGGCCGACCTCCTGATCGCGGTGGGGGTGCGGTTCGACGATCGCGTGACAGGCAAGGTGGAGGCCTTCGCCGAGCATGGCTTCATCGTGCACATCGATATCGATCCTTCCGAGATCAACAAGAACAAGCTCGTGCATGTGCCGATCGTGGCCGACGTGAAGGCCGCCCTCGGCCAACTCAACGCGATCGTGGAGCCGCCGGCGGCCGATCTCGGCCCGTGGCACACCCGGATCGCCGAGTGGAAGAAGGAAGACCCTTTCGCCTACGACACGAACTACCCGGGCATTCTCGCGCAGGAGGCGATCGCGGAGCTCTCGAGGCTCACGGCGAAGCAAGACACCGTGATCACTGTCGGCGTGGGCCAGCACCAGATGTGGGCCGCGCAGTTTTACAAGTTCCGCCGGCCGCGAACCTGGCTCTCCTCCAGCGGCCTGGGCACGATGGGCTTCGGTCTGCCGGCCGCGATGGGGGCGAAGGTGGCCTACCCCGACTCGCTCGTGGTCGACATCGACGGCGACGGCAGCATCCTGATGAATATCCAGGAGTTCGCCACCTGCAAGACCGAGAACATCCCCGTGAAGGTGCTACTGCTCAACAACCAGCACCTCGGCATGGTGGTCCAGTGGGAAGACCGGTTCTTCAAAGGCAATCGGGCCCACACCTATCTCGGCCCGGTCGATCATCCGGAGGCTTTCGGCCAAGGTGACGGCATCTCCCCCGAGATCCGCTACCCCGATTTCGTAGCGATTGCGAAAGGATTTGGCTGGCAGGCCGAGACGATCGCCGCGAAGAAGGATCTCGAGCCGGCACTCCGTCGTCTCATTGATGCCCCCGGCCCCGCGATTCTCGACGTGCAGGTGCCCTACCAGTCGCACGTGCTCCCAATGATCCCGTCGGGCATGACTGTCAAAGACTTGATCAAGAAATAGCGGATGGGTGGCGTCCCTCGAGGAAGCGTGACGGCGTGAGCCGTACGGCTACCCTCGAGTCGGGCACCGCCTCCCGTCAGGAAGCCCCAAGCGCGAGCGCGGGGAATACGTTCGCCATGCCGACCTGCTCCCCGCCACCACCAAAGTCGCCACCCGCTTTCCCGTCGTTCTCGCTCCGGGCTTCCTGAGAGCCGTTAGAGCGCATCTGCTTTTTGTAGAGCGGCGAGATGGCAGCTTGGAGAAGGGAGGCACGGGGGTCGGCGAACGCTCGAGGAGCCTGGGGCGTATCCTCGCCCCGGCGACGAGACTTTTGCCGCCCACGAGCCGGCGATCCACGGAAGTCGAATGCGCTCTAGTTGCCCGGCGCAGCGAACGGATCGTTTTCAGCCGGCTTCTCGGCGGCGGCAGGGGCTGCGGGCCTTGCGGCCGCCGCGGGGGCCGGAGCCGCGGCCTGCTCGATATTCTCAAGCGCAGTTCTCACCGAAGCCGCATCAGGCGACGCGTCGAGGCTTTTGCCCGCCGTGCGGAGTGCCGCGGCACACTGTCCGGCAGCGGCCTTGCCGGGGCCGGCAAGCAGCGTCGCCAGGCCGCTGCTGCCTTCTTCCGCGAGGATTGCGTCCGCCAACCTTACCAACCGCCATGCGTCACGCCGCACCACGAGCAGGTCCATCGGCGGCTCATCCGTCTCCAACGCCGGCTGAGCTCCGCCAGGAAATGCGCCAGGGTCACCAAGGCCCTGCTGCCCGCGGGGCGGTTGGCCGCCGAGGCGACGGCTCCAGGCGAGGTCTTCGGACGCGGTGAGGTCGCTTTGTAAAACGGTGATGGCCAGCCCGCGAATCGCCTCCACGATCCTGCCCGCGTCGAGCTTGGAATCGGCCGCTCCCGTCGCACCGAGGGCGGCGGCCGCTCGCACGCGGACATCGACCGGCCGCGACGCATCGGTGACGATCTTCGCCAACGCCGCTGCCGCCTGCGGAGATGCCTTAGGCGCCGCGGCCGGCAGGATATCGAGCACCCGCGACACGAGCCATTCACCACCGGCGCCGTCCTCCGGGGCTGGCGCTGCGGCGACGATGGCAAGGAGTTTCGGCAAGGTTTCAAGCTGAAACGCCGGATCGACGCCGCCGCTCGCCCGACCCGCATCCGCGTGGCGGCCAAGGCCCGCCGCCGCCGCCACTCGGACCGCCATCGCGAGTTTTGTGTCAGCCGCCGCCGCGGCCAAGGCCGGCACAGCCCCCGGCCAGGGCCTGCCATCCTTGCCCCGTAGCTCACCCATTAAAAGCATCGCATTGATGCGGACAACCGGCTCGGCTTTGGGATTACCGGCCAGGGTCGTGAGCGACCTCCTGGCCGTGTCGTTCGCCTTGTCGAGCGCGGCGGCGTCGGTGTCCCGTTCGTTGAGAGCGATATCCCGCAGCCGCCGGCGTGTCCGCTCGATCGTCGGGATGTTTTTCTCGGCCGCGAGTTGCGGCAGGATGGCCGTCTCGAGAAACTTCCGCGCCGACTCGTCGAACTCTCCCTTTTTCAGCTTGGCCTGGTAGTCGCGCATCTCCTGTGTGGCCTCGATCTTCGACCACGACGCGAAGGCGGGCTCGGCGTCCTGGCCGACGACGGCGGAAGACGTCCACGCGAGCGCAGCGAGAATCGGAAAGAGGGTGCGGGTGAGATTCATGAGCGTCGACAACCGAAGCGGGCGAGAGGGACCTGGAACGTCATCGCGTGGGGAGAAAGCGGGCAATTTTTTCAAGGCGCACCACGGCCAGGAGGCGCGAACTCGAATGGATTCTGGTTGGCTGGCAGCCCTGACGGCTGACTCCCGCCCTTTTTTGAGTCGTCGCCCGCCGGCAGGGTCTGGGCGTAGCGGTCGTATCGCGACTGGGAGTCGGCGGCCGAGACAAATTCGAACGTACCCGTTCTCGGGTCGAGGAAGAGCATCTCAAGCATGTCGCCCGAACCGGTCGACGAGCCGGCGTTGCCGCGGTCCTCCTGCCGGCCCCGCGCGTCGACGAGGATCCGTCCGGTCGAGATGGCTTCGCCTCGGGTCCGTTGGTCACCCGGCTTGTTGAGCGCGGGATCCACGTTCGCGAGGCCGCCCACCTCCGTGAGTAGGCCACGGACCGCATAGTTGCCGGTGTCCGCACTGGGTCCGAGCACGAGAATCTCGTACCAGCCCGGCTTCATCTTCATTCGCTTGATCTCGTCCTTCGTGAGCGGCTTGACGAGCATCGACGTCGGTTCGGGCACACGAACCGGCACCGACACGTTGCTTTCCTTCGATACGAGGAACTCGCTCTTGGCCAACGCCGGGTCGGTCAGATGCTGCTGGTCGAGGCCGAAGTTCGGGTTCCTGAGAGCAAACTTCACCCGGTAGCGATAGCTCTGACCGGGTTTCACGTCGGTGTCGACGAAGCGAAACAGCCGGAACTCGGCCCCCTCCTCGGGGCCCACCAGCCCGGACGGTGAGCCGGGGGCGATGCCACCTGATGCACCGCCGGCCAGCGGCAGTGGGTTGGGATCGACCAACTCCTCGCCGCCGGCGCCATCCGCTGCGACGTAACGAATGCCGAGAATCCTTGCCACGGGCGTCTGGGCGACCATCTCCAGCCGAACGCGGAGGTTGCAGGGGCTGTCGGGGCTCACGCCGCCGTCGAGAGCGAGCGTCCTCGCCCAGGGACCGGCGAGTGCGAACATCGTCCGGTCGGCCGTGCCGACCTCGTCGGCTTCGAACGACACGCTGCCATCGACCGATTCCACACCATGCGCTACCACACCGGCCTGCCGCTGCGGATAGGGATCACCAACGAACTTCATGCCCTTGAGAAGGACGACTTTTCCGACGAACTCGTCTGGCGAATCCCGCAGCTGCTTCGCATCGGCCGGGGCTATGGCCCCGTCGACATCCACGCTCACCTTGTTCTGCTCGAGGAGCCGCTTGAGTTGTGGAAGAAACCAGGGGTGAACCGTGGCGAAACCCCACGAATCGTCGATCCGCTGGGGCACACCGGCGGCATAGCCGATGTCCGCTTCGGTGGCCCCCACCAAGAATGCCGCTGGCAGGAGTTCCGGCTGCAGGGGCTCGGTCGGTTGGGGCTGGTTTTGCGGGCCGCCTTCCTTGTCGAACGTCGCGACGTTTTTCAACTTGAGCTTGTCCCAGCGCTCGGCGCCGCCCGTGCCCACCACCGTGCGCTCGATCAGGTATTGGCCCCACTGGGGCGCATCGAGTTCGGGATCACGGAAGCCGGAGCCGGTGAAACACCGCTCAAACTCCTCCTGCTGCCTGGCCACAGGCACGAGCCCGGTGACGATCACATACGGGGCGATCCGGCCGCGTGTCGTATCTCCCATCACCGGCGCGAACTCGGGCGGTGGCGGAGCGAACTCGCGCCGACGGGGTCCGCGCGGCCGGCCAGGTCGGGCCGTTTCGGGCTGCGGCGGAGCAACCGGAGGCACATCCGCTGCGTTCGGGGCATCGACGGCCGGCAGCACCGCGATGCCTGCAACCGCGCGGAGATCCTCGATCGGAAACACATTTGGCTTCGTCCGCTTCGCCAGCTCCTGGAAGAGCGGCCGATCAAGCAGAGCCATCTCGGGCGCCACGGCGATTTTCACCTGCTGTGGCCGCCAAGGGTCGATCGCCAGAGTAAGCCTGCCAGCCTTGTGGTTCGAGGCCGGTGGTTTCGTGGCAGCGTCGATGTGCTTGTTTGCGTTGGCGATAAGGCCCGTCAGCGACGCCGGTGTCTGTTCCGGCTTCACCGACTTGAACCGGAGGGAGTTGACGCCACCCCACACGAGGCCGAGTGCCGCCAGCGCGACGACGCCGACCACGAGTTTCTCGCAGTGGTTGAGCAGAAACGCGAGGATCGCGTCCTTGTCGAACTTCATGCTCGGACGTTTCATTCGCCACCCCCATTGCCAGGAGGAGTCTCGTCGCCGCCACCGATCGCTTTCCGGTCGGGGGGTGGAGCAAGGCCCACGGTGCCCCGCAACTCGACCGTGACGTCGAACGGACGTCTACCCTCGCTGCCCGACCCGGATGGCTGCTGCCCCGACTGCGGCTGTCCAGCCGAAGCCGACGCATTGATCCGGACCTGCCGCACGTCGATCGGAATCGGCGCGGTAGCCAGATCCGCAAGAAACGCATCGAGCCGCCGCTGGTCCATCACCATTTGCAGTGCGAACGGCATGAGGTGCACCAGTTTCGCCGCTGGTAGCGTGCCGAGTTCGGCGGCGTTCAAGGGCTTCCCCGTGAAGTCGACATAGATCCACTCGCGAAGCGCGTCGTCGGGCAAGGCCGGCTGGGACGCCCCTGCCCCCCCCTCGGCACCCGGTGTTGGTCCCATGCCAGCGGTGCCGCCGCCGAACCGTGGATGCGCGGGCCGCCCAGATGCGCCGGGCATACCCGTCTCGGGCGATTCTGGCGTCGCTCCCTCAGCCGGGGGCATGTCGCCAGCCGCGGCCGCCACAGGCTTTGGCAGAAAAATCCTGCCGCCGCCCTGACCGCCTGGCTGATCTTCCGCAGCTGGATAGCCCACGGCGAGTTGCGTTACCTGAGTGATTGGTGCGTCATAAACACCCGCCGCCCCCTTGTTGGCCCGTTTGATCGCATCGCAAAAGAGACCGTAGATCCAGAGCTCCTCCTGGGCGAGCAGCACCTGCGCGGTCGATGGCGCATTTTCCCACTTGAACGATGCGGCGATTCTCGCCTGGTCCTCACCGCGCCAGATGACCAGCGGCATCGACATCGGTTTGCCGCCGGCCGCTCCTGGCCTCGGGCCGCCGGCCGCTCCTGGCTTCGGGTCGCCGGCCGCTGCGTCGCCCATCAGGTCATCAGCGCCCATCCGCTTGGGAAGTTCACGGACGAGGTCGGGCACCATGTTTTGATAGCGGAGCAGAAGCGGCCGCTCAAGGTTCGCACCGAGCTTCAGACTGCTGATCGCCCGTAGAAAAGTGTCGCCGAGTTTCGCCGGCCAGACCCGCAGAAACTGCTGTTCGTCCCAGAAGCGGGTCCATTCGGCGAACGTCTCCTCCTCGATCTTCACCGTCTGTTCCTCGACGGCCTTCGACCAGGCCTCGTTGGGATGATCGGCGATGCCTTGCACGCTGCGAAGAGCCGATACTCGGCTCTCGATTTGCGACTTCTTTGCCGAGATCAGCGAGTCGAGCTGGCCGGTGCCCATGAAGAGCAAGGGCACGAGCACCAGCGGCACGATCAGCGATAGGATCCAGAAATGGTGCTTCGCCACGGCTGCCACGTATGGTCGGATCTGTTCGGGAAGTTGTGGCATGGGATGGGTCGCCCGGGCGGCTTAAGGTGCTGTGGGCTCGGCCGGCGGCGGTGGCGGAGTCTTCGAGCCCGGGACGGTGGGCTGCCAGACGAACTGCAGAATGAAGTCGTAGCGCTTGAGTTCGATCGTACCGGACGACTGCTCGCCGTCGCGCGGTCCACCGGCAACCTCCGGGCCGCCTGCGGGTGCCTGCACCGTCGGCACTTGCACCTTGCGGATGGGCGATGACATCACGATCACCGGATAGCCGATGCCGAGTTCGGCAACCGGCACCCGCTCTCCCGACTTCTCGCCGGCGCTGACAAGCACGCCATCGCCTTGGCCGAGCAAGTTGTGAACGAGCTTCGACCGCACGAACTGCTCGCCCTCGTGGCCTTGCTCCTGATTGTGGAAGTGGTGGCCGACGAGTTGCACGACCCAGCCAGGACCCGTCGGCGTGGGCTCCGCCGGCGGCGCGGCAGCATTTTCCTCTGCCGCGGCCTCCGGGGCGGCTTCAGCGGCAGCCTCGAGGGACGGCGCGGGCGACGGCGTGCCTGCTTCGGCTTTGGTCTCCGCCCAGTTACCCCGCACGAGGGCGAACCACCGAGCGAGGTTGGGAAAGTACTGCATGTCGAGGCTATCGATGTGGAGTTCGTGGCGGTCGCCCGGGTTGTCGGGAACCTTCCCATCTGGGTCCCGCGGCAACAGCGACGCCACCGCCCGCATCAGATCGAGCGCCTGAAACCGCCGCTCCTGCACTTGCACGAAGTATTGCTGCCACGAGGCCGACTCCTCCTGCTTCTGCCGCACGGTCTCGAGGGCCGACACCGCGGTAGCCGATCGCGCCTTCGCCTGGTCGGCAGCGGCGAAGGCCTGCGTGTAGGTGGCGGGCGTGTAGGTCTGCCAGGCGAGGAACATGCCAGCGAAGTTTACGACCGCTGCAGTCAGCAGGCCCAGCATCGCGGCCACGGCCCAGGGTTTCTTGGCGGCGATGATCCGGTCGCGGACGATCTCGCGCGGGATGAGGTTGGTCCGCAGGTCGGAAACACCCGCGGCCTGTAACGCGAGGCCGTAGGCCGTGCCGAAGGCCAGCCGGTTTTCGCGGAAGGCGTTGGCGGAGAGCACCGCCGCGCCCTCGAGATTGTTGAACTTGTCGATCCGCTGCACGTCGAGTTGTAACTGCTTGGCGACGAAGTCGGACAGGCCGCGGAGCTTCGCCGCGTTGCCGAGCAGCAACACCCGGCCGATCGTGGCGGTCTTGTCGGTGCCGGTGAAGTAGTTGAGCGACCGCTGGAGTTCCGCCGCAAACTCCGTGAACACCGGCCGCATCGCCTTGAATACGGCCCGCGGATCAGTCGCGCGGACGGCATTGCGCTTCTCCTGCTCGGCCTTGGCGAAGGTTTGTTTCATCTCCTTCACGAGCGCCCGCGTGAAGCTGCTGCCGCCGATCGACATACTCCGTTGCCAGACCCGTAGGCCGTTGGTCACGACGATGTCGGTCGAATCGACGCCGATCGACACCAGCACGATCGAGGCGGGCGGGCTATCGGGATCGATGGCCGCCGGCGCCGGTAGCTGGTCGAACATCACCATGTTGGCCAGCGCGATCGGCTGCAGTTGGAGCACGTCGACGGCGATGCCCGCGGACATCAGTGGCAGCATCGCCTTGGCGACCTGTTCGCGCTTCATTGCGAACAGGGCCACCTCGGCGTCCATCACGAAGCCCCCCTCCTCGATCCCCGTCGCCAGCCGCTGCCAATCCCAGATCACCTGGTCGAGTGGAAACGGGATTTGCTGGTTGGCCTCATACTTGACGATGTCGGGGATCTTCTTGGCTTCGATCGGCGGGAGTTTGATGAACTTGGCCAGACCCGACTGTCCGGGGGCCGCGATGGCCACGCGGGCACCATCGAAGGAGTGCCGCGACTTGAGTTCCTCGAGCGCACTCCGCACCAGCTCGACGGGATCGGCCTCCGCCTGCGAGAGCATCATGGGGTATTCGATGTACTCGAATACGTCGGCGACGAGTTTGCGGGGCTCCGTCGGGGAGGCCTGGCAGCGCAGCGCCTTGAGGCCGCACTTGCCGATGTCGATTCCCCATGCGTGCGGACTGCGAGCCATGGTAAGAAGTCTGGTCTCGGAGCGACAAAGAGACGGATGGGAGGCCGGGAAACAAGGGCGAGAGGCGGGCTAAATCCCGCCTGATGAACAATTTACGAACGGTCCGCGGCGTGTGTCAAACGGCCGTCGTGTGGGCCCGACCAGACGCGACGATCCATCAACTACACTCGCTCCCATGCCGCCCGAACGCACGACGGTCTTTCTGCCCTGCCACACGCTCGATGATTTTCCGACGTGGCTGGACGAAGCCGAATCCGACGACCTGCTGGCGGCCTGGACGGCCGCATGGCATCCCTGGCTGATCGCCGCGGTTGGCGGGCCGCCCCACTGGGCGAGCATCGACCTGCCCGTGGCCGGCGGGCCCCAGCTTGGCATCGTGCCGGCGACCTGGGACGACCGCTTCGCCGCGCAGTTCGACGCCGGAGCCATAGCTGGGTCGCTGTTTGTGCGGCGGACCACGGGGGGTGACGCGATCGTGCGGGCTGCGGCGGAGGCGCTCGCGGCCCATGGTCTGCCGGACGGGCCCTTGCCAGGTGACCGCCACTTCGCCGATTTCCAGGCCCTCGGGCTGGCAACGCTGCTCGCCGAGCTTCTCGCTCGCCGCATGCGGTCGAATATCGATCTTGAGGCGTCGGGGTTTTCGGCCGGCGTCGTCGCGGCGGCCCGCGCGGCGGTCGATGGCCGTGACGTCGATACCGCCGCCGCCCTGCGGGAGTGTTTCGATTCACTCGCCGCCACTCGCGCCCGCTACTATCCGGTCGACTCCTGGGTGGTCGACCTCGTTCTCCTTGCGGAGTCGACGGGCGGCGCTGCCCTCACCGCCGCGATCGACTCGCCCGTGCCGGTGGCGGTGGTCGCGACCGGCACCGCCATCGCGTCGATCGCTGCGGCCGCTCCGGCGGCGATCAAGGCACTCCGCGACGCGGCGTCTGCCGGTCGCGTCGGCCTCTGCGGCGGCCGTGATGACGACCGGCCGCTCGACGCCTGCACGCCGGAGGAGGTGCTCGCATCGTTCCACCGCGGACGGGCCGTCTGGAGGGAGCATGTCGGGGCCGTCCCCGCCGCGTTTGCCCGCGTGGCCGGGGGTGCGACAGCGTTGCTGCCGCAGCTGCTTGCCGGGCTCGGCTGCAACGCTGGCGTCTGGAGTCTGTTTAACGGCGCCTCTCTTCCCGACGTGGGGAGGGGCCTCATCCGCTGGGAGGTTGGCGGTGGGAGCGTGGAGATGGTGGCGTCGCCGCCGCTCGATGCCCGCTGCGCCCGCACGGCGCTCGCTCTCCATGAAACACTCGGCGACAGCATCGACCACGAGCATGTCGCGATCCTTGTGTTCGCGCATTACGCAGGTACGGCGAGCCGCTGGCACACACTCGTACGCCGTATCGGTGGCTGGACCAACCTCCTCGGCACGTTCGTCACACCAGAACAGCTCGTCCACAGGGTCACCGGCTCGGGCACCCCTGTGACACTCGAGCCAGATGCGTTTCCCCCCACGCTGCCGCAAGACGCCGCCGCCCTGGGCAGCGATCCGGTGGACCTGGCCATCGCCGCCGCCCGCGCGGAGGCGCGGCGGATCGTCGCCGCAGCCGTGCCGCTGGCTCCTGCGTCGGCCGCGTCGGCCACCCCCGCACCGTATCCCGCCGCGCCGCGTGCCACGCCGCGGTCGTGGCTGCCCCGGGGGCTCTTCGGCTTCGGCCGCACCGCTGCCGAACGGTTGGTGCTCGACAACGGCGTCATCCGGGCGGAGGCGCATGCCGCCACGGGTGGACTGCTCTCCCTGCGGCGGCCTGCCGATCGTGGCAACCGCGTTTCGCAGCAACTCGCAGTCCGCACCACGCGGTCGGCGGCAGCGACGGGAGGAGCCTGGGAGCATCCCGATGATCGTGGAGTCTTCACGCGGATGGTGGCTGAAGTGGTGGCCCGCGAGCTGGGCGTCGACGGCCGCGACGCGCTCGTCAGTCGGGGCCGGCTGGTCGATGCCGCCGGCGGCACGGCGGCCCGGTTCATGCAGCGACTCGCCCTCGTCGATGGGCTGCCTCTGGCACTCGTCGACGTCGAGATCCGGCTCGAACAGCCGCTCGCCGGTGCGTTGCTCGAACATCACGTGGCCGCCCGATTCGCATGGCATGAGAATGAAGACGTCGAGATTCGCCGCAGCCTGCACACGCAGTCGATCGCCACGGAGCGGGTTCGGTTCACCGCTCCGCACTTCATCGAGGTCGTGCCGAGCCAATCCAGACTCGATGGCGACGCGGCCCCGTTGACGATCCTCACCGGCGGCACGCCGTGGCACTTGCTCACGATCCCGCATGTGCTCGATGCGATCCTCGCCGGCGGGGCCGCTGCCGTGATCACCCGGCGGTTTGCCGTGGGCATTGGCATCGAGCGACCGTGGGATGCGGCCCTCGGCCTGCTCGCCGACGCGCCGCTGGCGGCCTGCATGCCGGCCGCTTCCGCAAATGTCCGTGTCACCATCCATGACACGCGATTCGCCCAGGGGCGGCTCGTCGCGGCCCGCGTTGGCCTCCTCGAAGCGGCGGGCCAAGGAGGTGAGGTGCAAGTCGACTGGGGACGCGAGGTCGCCAGCGCCGTGGCCGTCGACGTCGACGGCGCGCCCCGCAGCGACGTCACCGTTGCGATTCAGGGCACCTGCACCGTAGGTTCTCTCGACCGTTATCAGTGGCTGCACCTCGATCTGGAATTCGTGGGATGATCATCACGCTCGACGGTCCGGCGGGCGCCGGCAAGAGTTCGACGGCCCGCGCGCTCGCCGCCCGTCTCGGCTGGTGGTACATGGACACCGGCGCCATGTATCGAGTGCTGGCGCTGAGCGCACTCGAAGATGCCGTGCCGCTCGACGATGCCGCGCGGCTCGCCCGGCTGGCAGAATCGCTCGCGATAGCGTTTCGAGACGGCCGTGTCTTCGTGGGCGACCGCGACGTCTCGGCCGAGATCCGCACCGAGCGGGTGACGGCCGCCACCCGACCGGTGGCCGATGCCCCGCCGGTTCGCGAGGTCATGAAGCGGCTTCAGCAGCGGCTCGCCGAGGGGATCGACGTCGTCACCGAGGGCCGCGACCAGGGATCGGTCGTCTTTCCTCGCGCCGAGCTCAAGGTGTTTCTCACTGCGTCGCCCGAGGAACGGGCCCGCCGGCGTCATCGCGAGGAGGTCTCGCGGGGGGCTGCGACGTCGCTCAATACGGTGCTTGCCGCGCAGAATCAACGCGACGAAGGGGATCGCGTGCGACCGGTGGGCGCGATGCACGCGGCCGACGATGCGGTGCTCGTCGAGACCGATGGGTTGACGTCGGACGAGGTGGTGGAGCGGCTCGTGCAACTCGTCGAGGAGCGGCGTCGGCCGCGGGAGACATGAAGCCGGGGCCCCCTGACGACACGGCGGCAGGGGGCGGGCACAGCCGCTTCGGCAAGTGCCTCTATGCCGTTCTCTGGGTGCTCTGCCGGACGCTCGGTGTGTCGCTGTTTGGATTTCGTTCGCGGTTCGCCGAGCCCCTGCCCGTGCACGGGGGCCTAGTCGTACTCTCCAGCCACCAGAGTCATCTTGATCCGCTCCTGCTCGGCCTCGCGACCGACCGCCGCCTCTCGAGTCTGGCGCGGAGTTCGCTCTATGCGTTCAAGCCATTCGGCGCGGTGATCACGGCGCTCGACGCCGTGCCAATCGACCGCCACGCGTCGGTGATCACCGCGATGAAGATCGTGATCGAGCGTCTCAAGCGCGGCGCGGCGGTCATCATCTTTCCCGAGGGCGCACGGACCGACGACGGGCAGCTCGGGGACTTCAGGAGTGGCTTCAGCCTGATTGCCAAGCGAGCCGGCGTGTCTGTCGTGCCGGTGGCGATCGTGGGTGCCTACGAATGCTGGCCGCGAACGCGGTTCTTCCCGCGGCCCGGACGGATCCGGGTCGAGTTCGGCAAGGTCCTCACCGCGGAAGAGGTGGCCGTGATGGACGAGCGGCAGATTTTCGACGTCTGCACGCAGCGGATCCGCGATCTCGACGCCCAGGCCCGCACGATCAGAAAGCCCGACCGTGTGAGCGGCGGATGTTGACGCCGCGCGGAACGCAACCGTGCGGCTCACGCCGCTGCGCTCCCTGACCGGAGCCGGCGCCGCACGGATGATCGAAACGATTCCCGATCGTGAGAAGTCGGTCGGAGGCACGCGCAGACGCCGGGGAATCTTTGCGACTCACTGGCGGCGCCCCGTCGGCCAGGCAGGCAT
>CAMBPQ010000052.1 GCA_945869735.1 Planctomicrobium piriforme | reverse complement strand
GGCCCCGAGCCTTCACTCTCGTGGAACTCCTCGTCGTGATCTCGATCATTGGCGTGCTGATCGGCCTCTTGTTGCCCGCCGTCCAGGCGGCCCGCGAATCGGCTCGACGCACGCAGTGCGCGAGCAACCTTCGGCAGGTCGGGCTGGCGCTCATCCAGTTTGCCGAGACTCATCGAGGCGCGATGCCCCTTTCGAGCCACGACCTCGCCCACGGTGAAGAGGAGCAAGCGTGGATCTACACCGTCGCT
Source organism: Planctomicrobium piriforme (assembly GCA_945869735.1). Taxonomy (GTDB): domain Bacteria; phylum Planctomycetota; class Planctomycetia; order Pirellulales; family UBA1268; genus QWPN01. The sequence continues at coordinate 21,919 of CAMBPQ010000052.1, read as the reverse complement.
CCCTTCATGGAGAGCGTGGACGCCATCCGGATTTGCCCGTCCGACCCCAATGGTCCGGCACGGCTCCAGAACAAGCTCACTAGCTATCTGCTGAACTCCTACATCTGCATCCGGGGCGACACCGGGGCGATCACGAACTATTCCCGCATTCCGGCGAAGTCCAAAACGTTCATCGCCTTCGAAACGTCGGACAAGGTGGGCACGGGCCATGCCGACCACACGCATGGCGTGAACTGGTTCAAGGATCCGCTCACGCTGCCCACCCGCGTGACCCGCACCTGGACCCGAATCAAGCAGGACATTCAGACCGACCGGCATGCCGGCGGCTCGAACTACCTGTATGGCGACGGCCACGTGCAGACGATCGACGAATCGGAGATCAACGAATGGGTCGTCGCCAATCTCAACTTTGCCCTACCCATCAGTAACTAACCATCAATATCCACGAGATCGCTTCACGATGTCTCACACCCTTGCCGTCACCCGCATCAGTCTCTTTGGCTGCCTGATCATTGGTGTCACCTCCGCTTTCGGCTATGAACTGGAACTGCATCTCCACAGCGCGGAAGTCACGCCCGCAGAGTTTGGGGCGGCCGATGCGCTCTTGCCGGTCGTGGCCGCGGCGAAGACGACCCGCCCGGCGGGCAGCCAATACGATTTCATCGGGACCTCCGCGGGGTCGCCGATGTGGCTCCTGCCCAAAAATCAAAATCCCAGCGTGCTGTTTCTTAGTATCGGAACCGAGGAACTGGACCCTGCCGATTTCTCGTCGTCGCTGCTCTGGTCGCTCGTCACCGTGACGGGCTCCGGCGGGGGCGCGGCACCGGGATTCTTCTCAGTATGGGATAGCGGCACGGCTGGCTCCTTTTCCACTGTCGTTCCACTGATGTCGACCGCCAGTGGAACTTCGACGCCAAATGCCTTTCAGGTCTCCGCCGGCACGCACACCCATTTTAACTACGGATTCACGGCCCCCGGACTCTACGATGTGGAGTTCACGGCTTCGGGCACACTTTCTCCGGCACTCGGCGGCGGACCAGTGACCGGCACGGCGACCTACTCGTTTGGCGTCTTCGACACCGGCTCCGACTACCAGTTTCCAGGTTCGACCCCCTGGATCTACGAGGGGCAATCGTTCTCGGTGGCCCTCGTGGGCAACGAGCACATCGACATGGGCGTCGCGTTGACCGCTGTCCCCGAGCCGGCAACCGGCACGGCGGCCCTGCTGGTGCTGGCCGCAGCCGGGTCCTTCATGGCCTGGGGCCGCCGCCGAAACGCCTGATTTTCGGGCGATTCCGACTCCCCGGTTACATCCCTCGCCTCCCGTCGGTTCATCACCCAGGCGACCATGACGGACGCCTGTCGTGAGGTGTGCCGTGATCGCTCCCGCCAAAAAAGCAGCCAAACTTCTCGCCCGCCATCGGAAATCCCCATCCCAGGGGCGGCTGACAGCGGCCGATGCCGCCGCGGCCCGCGAACGCGCCGAACGGGCCGCCCGCCGCGAGGCGCTGTTTGCACGGGAAATCGACTACATCCCCTGCCGCGGGTTTCTCAAGTCCGATGCGGAGAGGCTCGCCACCCGTGCCCCGGCCGATGCGAATGTGCCGCTCACGAAGCAGGGTGGTCCCTCTTCCGACGCCAAGGGCCTGACGCCCTACCTCGCGAGCCTCTACCAGACCAGGCTGCTCTCCAAGGACGAGGAACAGTTTTACTTTCGGCGGATGAACTGGTTGAAGTTCCGCGCCGCCACGACCCGCGGCCGGCTCAATCCCCGACGGGCCACGCTCCGACAAATCGATCAGGTCGAGGGCTGGCTCACCGAGGCCGAGACCGTCAAGGCGATCCTGATCACGTCGAACCTGCGGCTCGTGGTGTCGATCGCCAAGAAGTTCATCGATGCCTCTTGGACGTTCGAAGAACTGGTGAGCGAGGGCAACGTGGCGCTCATGCGGTCGGTGGAGAAGTTCAACTTCTTCCTCGGCAACCGCTTCAGCACCTACGCGACCTACGCCATTCAGCGGCATTTCTACAGGCTCTCACACCGCGGCCGGCAGCTTCGCAAGCGATTCGTCAATGATGACGAGTCGCTCCGCGACCGCGCCGATGCCGAGCCCTCCACCGACTACTGCTCCACCGAGCAGATCGCCACGCTCAAGGGACTGTTTACGCAGTTTCTCGCCGAACTCGAGCCACGCGAACGGCAGATCGTCGTGGCCCGGTTCGGCTTCGATGGCCGGCCGCCGCGAACGTTCCGCGAACTGGGAAGCCAGCTGGGCGTTTGCAAGGAGCGGATCCGGCAGATCCAGGGCCGTGCCATGGACAAACTTCGGACGCTGGCGGCCGAGGCCCGCCTCGACCAGACCGTCGGCGACTGGATGTAACGATGCCGCAACGCGTCCTGCTCATCGGCGGCTCCGGTGGCATCGGTACGGCGCTAGCCACGCTGCTCGTCGCCGGTGGCGATCGAGTGTTTCTCGCCGCGCGTTCGGCCGATCGACTGGCAGCGGTTGCCACGCGTCTCGACATGCCCTTTGCCACGCTCGACGCTTCCGATCCCGATGCACTCGACGCCTGCGCCGATCAAGCGGCCACGGCCCTCGGCGGACTCGATGGCGTCGTCAATTGCGCGGGGTCGCTGCTGCTCAAACCCGCGCACCTTACGACGACCGCTGAATGGCAGGCAACGCTCGCGGCCAACCTCTCATCCGCCTTCGGCTGCGTCCGCGCGGCAGGACGGCTTCTCAAGGCCGAAGGGGGCTCGGTGGTGCTCGTGTCGAGCGCCGCGGCGCGGGTGGGGATCGCGAACCACGAGGCGATCGCAGCCGCCAAGGCCGGCGTCATCGGACTGGTGCTGTCGGCGGCAGCGACGTACGCGCGGCAGGGCGTCCGCTTCAATGCGGTCGCACCGGGGCTCGTGCGGACGCCGCTCACCAAGGGGCTCGTCGCCAGCGAGCAGGCAGAAAAGGCGTCGCTCGGCATGCATCCGCTCGGTCGCCTCGGCGAGCCCGGAGATGTGGCCCGGGCAATCGCCTTTTTGCTCGATCCCGCCCAGAGCTGGATCACCGGCCAGGTGCTCGGCGTCGATGGCGGCTTAGCCGACCTCAAGGCACGGTAGGCCTCCCGTCGGAGCGCTCGCCTCCGTGACGGCAGGTCGCTTTTTCCCCTGCCGAACCCCGGCTTGCGGCCTGCCCGGGTCGTCCCTACCCTCCCGCTCCCGCCCGGCCTGCGGCGGCAGCCCCAGGGAGGACCGTCGATGCCAATCACACTCGGAGATCTCGCCACCCGCATCGGCGGCATGCTCTCAGGGGGCGACCCATCGTTCGGGATCGCCGCGGCCGCGACTCTCGAAACGGCCACGCCGCACGACATCACGCTCGTCGATTCGCCCGAGAGGCTGCACCTCCTCGCCCGGAGCCGTGCCGCCGCAGCGATCGTGCCCGCCGGCTCGGGGCCGCTCGACCGACCCTCCATCGAAGTCGCCGACGTGCATGCCGCGTTCACGGCGACAATCCTGCTCTTTCGTCCGCCACGGCAGCTCGCCCGCGCGGGAATCAGCCCGCAGGCCGGGGTCGATCCGTCGGCCCGCTTAAGCGGCAACGTCGACGTCCATCCCTTCGCGACAATCGGCGCCGATGTCGAGATCGGTCCCGGCGCGACGATCCACTCGGGCGCCCACGTCATGGCGGGCTGTCGGATCGGAGCCAACACGACCATCTTCCCCAACGCGGTGCTCTACGAAAACACGATCGTGGGCGAGCGCTGCCTCATCCATGCAGCCGCCGTCCTCGGCGGCTACGGCTTCGGCTACAAGGCCGGCGCCAGCGGCTACGCACTTTCCGCCCAACTTGGCTGGGTCGAGTTGGCCGACGACGTCGAAATCGGCGCAGGCACCACGATCGACCGCGGTACCTATGGCCCTACGGTGATCGGCATGGGCACCAAGATCGACAACCTCGTGATGATCGCCCACAACTGCCGGCTGGGTCGACACAACATGATCTGCTCGCAGGTCGGCGTGGCGGGCAGCACCTCGACCGGCGATTGGGTGGTGATGGCGGGTCAGGTCGGCGTCCGCGACCACGTGCACATTGGCGACAAAGCGGTGCTCGGCGCCCGGTCGGGCGTCTCGAACGACATCGAGGCTGGTAAAATCGTGCTCGGCGAGCCGGCGATCGATCTGCGTGACCGGAAGCTCCAGCTCGCAGCGCTCAGCAAGCTTCCCGAGATGCGGCGTGATCTCAAACAGCTCACCGCCCGCGTTGCCGGGCTCGAGGGGGGCACCGCTCGCCCGGCTGCCGATGCCGCCTGACGACGGATGCCAGCCGCCATGACGAAGTCGCTCGACCACCAATTCGAACCCGCTGGGCTCGCCGGCGAGACGATCGGCATCCTCGCTGGCTGGGGTCGCTTTCCCCTGGCGGTCGCCGAAGCCATCCGTCGCCGCGGCGGCCGCACCGCGATCCTCGCCATTCGCGACCACGCCGACTGCGCGCTCGAGCCGCTTGCCGATATCCACGGGCATGTCGGTGTCGCTGAACTCGGCAGAGCCGTCGATTTTTTTCGCCGCCACGGGGTCCGGCGGGCGACGATGGCCGGCAAAATTCATAAAACGAAGATCTTCGGAAAGCGGGCCTGGATCCGCCACCTCCCCGACTGGACCGGGCTCACGACCTTCTGGCCCCACTTCGTGAGCCGGCGCCGCGACAACCGTGACGATTCGCTCCTGGGGGCGATCTCGGCTGCGTTTGACGCCGCCGGCGTGGCGATCTGTCCGGCCACCGACTTCGCTCCCGAACTGCTCGCTATGGGTGGCATGCTCGCCGGGCCACCACTCACGTCACGGCAGCAGGCCGATGTCGCGTTCGGCTGGCGGCTGGCCAAGGAACTCGGCCGGCTCGACATCGGCCAGACGGTCGTCGTCAAGAATCGCGCGCCTTTGGCCCTCGAGGCGATCGAAGGCACCGACGAGTGCATCCGTCGCGCGGGACGGCTGTGCCCGTCGGGCGCAATGGTCGTGGTAAAGGTGGCAAAGCCCCGGCAGGACCTGCGGTTCGACATGCCGACCATCGGCGTAGGCACGCTCGACTCGATCGCCGCGGCCGGGGCGACCGTGCTGGCAATCGAGGCGGGCAGGACGATCCTCGTGGACGCCGCGGCCGTGGTCGCCACCGCCGCCCGGCAGGGCATCACGCTGGTGAGTTGCCACGATGCGGACGGAGTGCCGGCGATCGACGACGACGAAGCCACGGCCGCCTGACGCAGACGATGCAGCGGTCGAATGCAGTGGCCGTATACTGTTTGTTTGCATGGCCATCCCATCCTCCCTTCGCTGGTGCCTGCCACTCCTCCTCCTCGGCGTGCCGGGAGAGCCGCTACCCGCGGAGCCCCTGCCGGTCGATATCGCGATCGATCACACGGCGGTCATCCCACCCGCGGCCACCCACCACCGCGGTCGCGAAATCGCCCAGACGATGCACTACACGGGCGCGCCGTGGCTTGTTCGCGAAAGCCGACAGCGGGAGGAAGACTGCCGCATGCTGCTGGAGGCGCTCGAGGTCAGGCCGGGCCAGACGGTCTGTGACATGGGCTGTGGCAACGGCTTCTACACCCTGGCGCTTGCCCGTCTGGTTGGCGCCGAAGGCATCGTCTATGCCGTCGACATCCAGCCGGAGATGCTGAGGATGCTCGCAGCACGCGCCGCCGAAGAGGGGCTCACGAACATCAAGCCGCTCCTCGGCACAGTGATCGATCCGCGGCTCCCGCCTGGAAAGATCGACCTCTGCCTGTGCGTCGACGTGTATCACGAGTTTTCCCACCCGGAAGCGATGCTCGCACGGATCCGGGAAAGCCTCGCGGTATCCGGCCGGCTGGCCCTGGTCGAGTTTCGCGGCGAGGACGCCGCCGTGCCGATCAAGCCGCTGCACAAAATGACCAAGGCCGGAATCAGGGCCGAACTGGAGCCGGCCGGATTCAAGATGGTCGGCGAGTTCGATCGGCTGCCGTGGCAACATCTGATGTTTCTGGGTGCCGAACCGGCCCGGCGGCAATCTGGAGAAGAAGGGGGAAAGCAGGCGGAATAGCCTGTTTCTCAGCGTGCCTGGCCGGGATCGATTCCCCGCAACCGCGGTGTTGCAATCGGACCTTGGCACAGCGATACTAGGACTCACGTCGCTGCGACCCGCCGGCCGGGGGGCTCCGCAGCGACGACTCTGCAGTACGCAGTATGGCTATCCGACCATCAAGCTTCGCCGCGTCCGACACCGCGGTTCGTGATCCGCGCGGTGGTTCCCTTGATCCCGCCGTGACTGTCGACATGGGCGGCAATGCGCGGTTCGCCAGCCATGCGGGCGGCAGCAACTGGGTGCTCGGTTCGAGCGTCGCGATGCGCCGGATCGCCAAGTCGATTGAGCGGGCCGCCGAAGTCGAATGTACGGTTCTGGTTTCTGGCGAAACCGGCACAGGTAAGGAACTGTGGGCGCGGCTGCTGCATCGCAGTGGTCCCCGCAAAAGCAAGGCTTTCATCCCAGTCAACTGCGCGGCGCTCACCCCGTCCCTCGCGGAGAGCCAACTGTTTGGCCACGAGAAGGGTGCGTTCACCGGAGCCAATGGCCGTTCGCTTGGCATCTTCCGCGCCGCCGCAGGGGGCATGGTGTTCCTCGACGAGATCGGGGAGATGCCGCCGGAGTTGCAGCCGAAACTCCTCCGGGTGCTGCAGCAGCGGGAGGTGCTCCCCGTGGGCGCTACCGAGCCAGTGCCGATCGATGTTCAGATCGTCGCTGCCACCAATCGCGATCTTGAGATGGAAGTGGCGAAGGGTAACTTCCGCGAAGATCTCTACTACCGGCTGAATATGATTGAGCTTCGCGTGCCGCCACTACGGGAGCGGTCGGAAGACATCCCGACCTATATCGAGTTCTTCTCGAATCGGTTCGCCGAACGCTACCGTCTTCCTGTGTGGACTCCGTCGCCTGAAGCGCTCGCCGAGTTCTGCATGTTTGGTTGGCCGGGCAACGTCCGCCAACTTGAGCACGTCATCGAGCAGGCCTATGTGCTGCAGATGGAACCGAAGGTGCCCGTCAAGGGCAGCAACCGCTCCGCCGACGCGGCGTCGGGCCGCCTGCCATGCCTCGATCTGGTGAAACTCCGGGAGCAGGCCATTCGCGAGGCACTGCAAATGACCCGTGGCCACAAGGCCCAAGCCGCCAAACTTCTTGGCGTGCACGCCAATACGATGACCCGCCTGTTGAAGGAAATCGACGGCGGTGCCGTGGCTGAAGGCGACGCCGCCGTCTGACGACGCTCATGACGACGCTCATGACGGCGATGCCCGCGCTACGTGAGGCGCGGTTCTCAGCACTGTCGACTTCTTAAGAGCGAATCGGTACGAGTGAGGGCGCATCCGACTTTGGTGGATCGCCGGCTCGGGGGGCGGCAGAAGTCTCGTCGCTCTATCACCGCGGCGGCTTCGGCACACCGGTCGAGCCAGTCGAGGTTCTTCAGGGGATTCGGCAGGTTCCCTCGTCGCACGTGCCTGCGATGCGATATCGGTTGCGGGCGACGATCCCGTAGAGCCACCTCCAGAGCGGCATACTGCCGGGAACGTGCAGCGGCAGGGCGAGGGGCCAGAGGGCGACGAGTACGCGTGACAGATACCGCACCGCACCCGCTCCGCGGTACGTGTGGCCCTGCCGGTCAACGATGAACATCTCCGCGAGCAGGTCGTCCCGTGGGATCTCCGGAAAGTCACGGGCCACGCCCGGGTCGTGGAGCGATATGAACTGCAGACGGCCCGTGATATCGAGCCGGCGGAGCAACGCGATCTGTGCCCGGCAGAACCGGCACTGGCCATCGTAGAGCACCGTGTCGCGCACGGGATGGGTCTGCGTCGTGATTGGAACCGTGGCTGTGGTCATGATGCCGATCGACCGCAGGGCCGCGACCGCCCTGCCATCACCTCTGGAGAGGAAACCGCAGCCGCGGGCCGCCGGTAACCACCCGGGAGCCTACCAGTGCCCTACCCCCGAGCTTTTCAGCGGCAGCGTCGCTGACGACTTCGCCTGGAGGTTTGAGAAGTGGAGGATCGTCACCGCTCCCACCGACAGGAGCGTCCACGGCGCCCAGTCCGGGGCGGCGACGTTTTGCGGGGCACCCCGGCCATCAATCGGCATCAGGACCGCCGAATCGATCACCAGCATCTCCACGCCGATAATGCTGGAGAAGATGCCTGCGGCGAGAAAGAAACTCTTCCACATGGTCGTCCTACTGCCGCCTGCCGACGGCTCCCTGCCGGATGCATCCGCCGCGACGCTCAGCGGCCCGAGATGCTTCGCTGAGGATCGGTCCTCACCCGGCTGATGCATGAGCGTCGCATCGGATGGGGCTGACGATAAGGGTTGTCCCGGTCGCGCCGGGCCGTTCAGGCCTCGGCCATGCCCGTGGCGGCATCAGGCCCATCCGCCACAGTCGGCCGCGCCGGCCGCCGATCGGTATCGGTGCCGGGCACGATCTGCGGCGCGGCCGTGGAGGCCTCGACGATCTCCTTCAACTCGGCACCGCCGATGACCTCGCATTCCATCAGCCGTCGCGTCACCGCCTCGAGCGCCGCACGGCGGATCTCGATAATCCGCCGCACCTTGTCCATCGCGGCGTCGATGATGCGTCGCACCTCCTCGTCGATCTCACGGGCCGTCTGCTCGCTGTGGCTGCGCGCCGCGGGCAGATCGGCCCCGGCCGCCGACAGGAACGGCGAACGCGGGCTCTCGCGGTAGGTGACGCGGCCAAGCCTGCTCATGCCGTAGTCCATGACCATCGAGCGGGCGATCGCGCTGGCCCGCTCCAGGTCGTTTTGTGCACCGGTCGACACGTCGGCGTAGACGGCCTCCTCGGCAATGGTGCCGGCGAGCAGCACCTGGATACGGCTCTCGAGTTCGCTTTGAGTGAGCAGATAGCGATCGTCCTCCGGCCGCTGCATGGTGTAGCCGAGGGCCGCGAGACCGCGGGGGATGATCGACACCTTATGCACCGGGTCGGTGTTTGGCAGCGAGTAGGCCACGAGCGCGTGGGCCGCCTCGTGATAAGCCACCCGCTTCTTCTCGTCCTCGTGGATCACCCGGTTCTTCTTCTCAAGGCCTGCCGTCACCCGTTCGACACCCTCGTTGAACTCGTCCATGCCGACTGAGGATTTGTCGTTGCGGGCGGCCAGCAGAGCTGCCTCGTTGACGAGGTTGGCGAGATCGGCCCCCACAAATCCAGACGTGATCCGCGCGATCTGCCCGAGATCCACCGCCGGATCGAGCTTCACTTTGGCGACATGCACCCGGAGGATCGCCTCGCGGCCGCGGACGTCGGGGCGGTCGACGAGCACGTGCCGGTCGAACCGGCCGGGCCTGAGCAGCGCCGGATCGAGCGTCTCCGGACGATTGCTCGCGGCCAGCACGATCACGCCGCTGTTGCTGCCAAACCCGTCCATTTCGACGAGCAGGGCGTTGAGGGTTTGCTCCCGTTCGTCGTGGCCGCCCACAACGCTTGTGCCGCGGGTCTTGCCTAGGGCGTCGAGTTCGTCGATGAAGATGATGCACGGTGCCTTGGCGGCGGCCTGTTGAAACAAGTCGCGGACCCGTGCCGCCCCCACGCCGACGAACATCTCGACGAAGTCACTGCCTGAGAGCCCGAAAAAGGGAACGCCCGCCTCGCCCGCGATCGCCTTGGCGAGGAGCGTCTTGCCGGTGCCCGGCGGGCCGACGAGCAACACACCCTTGGGGATGTGACCCCCGAGCACCTGGTATTTCTCAGGGCTGCGCAGGAACTCCACCACCTCGCGAAGCTCCTCGACGCCCTCGTCGATGCCGGCCACATCGTCGAACGTGATCCCGAGGTCTTCCTGGGCGTACATCTTGCCGCGGCTGCGGCCGAAGGCCATCGGGCTGCCAGCGCCGCCGATCCGCCGCATCATCAGGAAAAACATGAGCCCGAAGAGCCCCATCAGGAACAGCATCGGCAGCCAGTTTCGCCACGCGCTCGGCGGATCTTCGTAGCGAAAGGGAACGCCGTGCTCCTTGAGCAGTTTCATGAGCTCTGATTCGGAGTTCTCGCTCGGGAGCTTAGCGGTGCGAAACCGCTGCCCCGCGACCACGAGCCCCACGCCCGCCGGCTTCACCCGCGCGCGACTGCCGTCGCTGGGCTCCGCCTGCACCGTGTCGCCGGGAGCTGCCCGCACGATGCCGGAGACCTGGAAGGCACCGATGACCACATCGTGCAGATCGCCAAACCGCACGGGCAGCTCGTCTTCCCGCGCGGCACCTTCGATGGACACATAGCGGCCGTCACCGTCCTGGCGGGTGGCGACGATCAGCTTCTCGAGATCGGTATAGCTGAGCTGCAGTTCGGGGGTCGTGGTAACGAGGCTCAGGGCGAAGAGGCTGGCGACGCCAGCAGCCACGAGCGACCAGACGAGGTTGCCTCCCAGGGGCTTGCGATCGAGGGGCCGCTTGGAGAGGTCGCGTTTTTGGGCCATGCGTGTCCTTCTTCGGTGGACCGACGAGCAAGTGCTCGATCGGCATCTGGCATCCTATGCCGCAGCAAAAGCCCGGACAAACCGTCGGCACCGGGCCCGCACAAAGCTCATGCCGTGAAAATAGTAGTGGCGGTCCCCGCACCCGCCCCATAGACTTTCGTTTCTTCGATGTTTGCAATTCACCCCGCCAAACCCATGCCGCCGACGCCGAGCGACCCCTCTCGTGGGGTGTCTCGCTTCCCTTTCACCGAGCACAGTGCGACCGATCCGCAGGCTCGTCCCCTGCGGGTGGCGGTGCTTGGGTCGACCGGCAGTATCGGCACCAGCACGCTCGACGTCATCGAGTCATCGGCCGGCCGCTTCCAGGCTTGGCTCCTGGCGGCACACCGCAGCGTGGAGTCGCTGGTGGCCCAGGCCAAGCGCCTGAAGCCCGCCTGGGTGGTCGTGGTCGACGAGCAGGCAGCCGCCCAACTTGGCCCCGGCAGCCTGCCGCCGGGCACAAGGCTCGCCGTCGGCGCCGACGCTTTGGAAGTACTTGTCCAGGATCCCGCGGCCGACCGGATCGTGTCGGCGATCGTCGGAGCCGCTGGCCTGCGGAGCACCTGGGCGGCCGTCGAAGCGGGCAAGACCGTCGCCTTGGCCAACAAGGAGACGCTCGTGATGGCCGGGCCGCTGGTGATGCGACTCGCCGCCCGAACCGGCGCCACGATCCTGCCGGTCGACAGCGAGCATTCGGCCATCCACCAGGCGCTCTGCTCGGGACGACCCGAGGAGGTGCAGCGGATCGTGCTCACCGCCAGTGGCGGTCCCTTCCGCACACGCGCAGCAGAATCGTTCGCCGACATCACGCCAGCGGAGGCGCTCCGTCATCCAACCTGGTCGATGGGCCCGAAGATCACCGTCGACTCGGCGACCATGATGAACAAGGCACTCGAACTCATCGAGGCCCGATGGCTGTTCGGGGTGCCCGCAGACAAGCTCACGGTGATGGTGCATCCACAATCAATTGTGCACTCCCTGGTGGAGTTCATCGACGGCTCGGTGATCGCCCAACTCAGCCCCCCCGACATGCGGCTGCCGATCCAATATGCGCTGACCTACCCGACCCGCACCACCGGCCCCGCACGGCGGCTCGACTTCTCGCAAACCATGACGCTCGAGTTTGAGCCCCCCGACGCGAGCCGGTTTCCGGCGGTGCGTTTGGGCCACGAGGCCGCTGCCCGGGGAGGCACGGCCGGCGCCGTACTCAACGCCGCCAACGAGGAGGCCGTGGCAGGCTTCCTGGCCGAAAGGCTGCGGTTCACCGACATCGCTGATGCATGTGCAAAGGTGCTCGACGAGCACCCGTTCGAAGCAGAACCCACGCTCGAGGAGATTCGTCGACTCGACGCGTGGGCGAGACTGGAGGTCACGAAGTGGTCTGTTGCCTGAATTCATTCGTATCCCCGTGCTTCGGGGCGGCATGGCTGGAGTGGCTTGCGCAGCCTGCCAATCTGTGGGTGGTGCTCCAGGTCGCCGGTGGACTCGGCTTCGTGATCTTCGTGCACGAACTCGGCCACTTCCTCGTCGCCAAGGCCTGCGGCGTGAAGTGTGAAAAGTTTTTTCTCGGCTTCGACATCGGTGGCCTCAAACTCGCGAGCTTCAAATACGGGGAAACCGAATACGGCATCGGTGCCCTGCCGCTGGGCGGCTACGTGAAGATGCTGGGCCAGGACGACAACCCCGGGGCCGCCGCCAACGAAGCCCACCGGGCACGGATGTCGGGCGACCTGCCTGCCGAACCCGTCGCCGGCTCGCACCCGTCGTGGGATCCCCGGAGCTATCCCGCCCAAAGCGTCCCCAAGAGAATGGCGATCATCTCCGCGGGCGTGATCATGAACGTGATCTTCGCCGTGCTGATGGCGTCGTGGGCCTTCGGGCTCGGCGTCCGCGAGATGACCTGCGCACTTTCGAGCGTCCGCACGGGTGGTGCCGCGTGGCGGGCGGGCTTGCGGACCGGCGACGAGATCGTCGCGGTCGGCGGACGCAAGGATCCGATCTTCAACGACCTGCGGCACGGCGTCACGGTGGGCAGCGTGAAGGACGGCATTGAGTTCACTGTTCGCAGGCCCGCCGACGGCTCGACGCGGACGGTGCTGCTCAAGCCCGACACTGACCTGGGCGCGCCCACCGTCGGCGTCACCAGTCCCTTTTCGCTCACGCTGCCGGCCGACCTCTCGCGCGGACTGGCCGGCGCCGCAGCAGAGGCGAAGCCGCCGCTCATGGGCGGCGACACGATCCGCACAGTCGACGGCAAGACAGTGACGACCTATGCCGAACTGCTCGCGGAGCTGTCGACGAGGCCTGCCGACGACGTGACGCTCACGGTCGATCGAGTCGAGGAGGCAGCGCCCGGGGGCAAGGGTCGCACGTCGTCGCTCACCGTCACGCTGCCGCCCCAGCCCCGTCTTGTGACCGGCATGACGCTCTCACCCATGCCAATCAAAGCGGTGCAGGAGGGTTCTCCAGCGGCTCTCTCGGGCATCAAGGCGGGCGCGCGGCTCATCGCCGTCGAAGGCCAACCGGTCGGTGACCCGTTCACCCTCGACGATCGGCTCCGTGCCCTCGTGGGCAAGGCCGTCGCGTTGACGCTGGCCGACGAGCAGGGCACCGAGCGCACCGTCGACGTGCGTCCCCGCGCGGTGACTTGGCGGGATGACGAGACCACCGGAATCGGTAGTCCGGTCTCGATCGCCTCGCTCGGCCTCGCGATCCCGGTCGACGCCCTCGTCGCCGCGGTTGCGGCCGACAGTCCCGCGGCCCGGGCTGGAATCGTGGTCGGCGACCGCGTGGCGAAGGCCGTGCTCGTGACACCGGGTGAAAAACCCGACCCCGCAGCCGGCATCGAGTTCTCTCCGCAGCGGCCCAACTGGCCGGTGGTGGCCGCGGTGCTGCAGCAGTTGCCGGCGGGCACGTCGCTCCTTCTCTTCCTCGAGGCGGCCGACGGGGTGCGCCGCGAGGTGACGCTGGAGCCCGTCGCGGTGGCCGACCAGTTCGTGGTTGATCGCGACCTGGTGTTCGAGCCCGTCTACGAGACCGTCCGCGCCCATTCGGTCGCCGACGCACTAGGCCGGGGCGTTCGCAAGGCGAAGGAAGACCTCTCGATGGTCTATGGCTTTCTCGGAAAGCTCACCAAGCGGGAGATCAGCCCACGGCTTCTCGGCGGGCCCATCGAAATCGCCAAGCAGGCTGGGCGGTCGGCCAGCGAGGGCTTCGGTCGCCTGCTGCTCTTTCTGACGATGCTTAGCGCCAATCTGGCCGTCGTGAACTTCCTGCCCATCCCCGTTCTCGATGGCGGGCATATGGTGTTTCTGGCATACGAACTGATCCGTGGCAAGCCGCCGAGCGACGGTGTGGTCGCGGTGCTCAGTTACCTCGGACTCGCGCTGATCCTCTCCTTGATGTTCTTCGTGTTCGGCCTCGACCTGGGGCTGATCCCGAGACGCTGACCCACCCGTGAACAGCCTCCCGATGACGACCGAGGCCGAAGTCGCGACCGGCCGTAGGTTTCCGCCGGCGGGAGTGCGGGCCGTGGTCTTCGACGTGGTGGGCACGCTCGTCGAGCCGTCGCCGTCGGTGGCTGAGGCCTACGCCCACGCAGGCCTCCGCCATGGAGTGCCGCTCGAGACGGCGGACATTCAGCGGCGGTTTCGTGCCGCGTGGCGGCGGCAGGAGACGATCGACGCGGCCGCCATGCCAGCCTATGCCACGAGCCCCGCGCGGGAGGCGGAACGCTGGCGGGAGATCGTCGCAGACGTGTTCGAGCGAACTCCCGGCAGCGACGCGATCTTCGCCGACCTCTGGGAGCATTTCGGCCGCGCCGATGCCTGGCGGCCACTCTCCGCCGGAGTGGACCTGGTGAGAGCTACGCTGGACGCCGGACTGACAGTGGCCCTGGCAAGTAACTTCGACGAGCGGCTGTTCGCCATTTCCGGGATGATCGAGCCGCTGTCGTGGGCCCACCACGTGTTTGCATCCTCGGAGATCGGCTGGCGGAAGCCGGCGCTGGAGTTCTTCCGCACCGTCGAACGGCGGCTTGGCCACGGGCCACACGAACTGCTCCTTGTCGGTGATGATCCTGAACTCGACATCGCGGCTGCCGGCCGCGCCGGATGGCACACGCTCCCGATCGCCTGAAGGCTCAGAGCGCAATCGGAAGAGGTGCATCGCCGGCTCGGGGGCGCCAAAAGTTTCGACGCCGGGGCGAGGATACGCCCAAGGCTCCTCGAGCGTTCGCCGACCTCTGCCCGGGATGCCGTGATGCTCTTGGCCAGACTCGTCGCGAACCAAACGAGCGGGATGTACGCAGCCGGCACACCGAGGTCCGCCGCCCGCACGAGCAGAAACTGCTCGCTGGATGCGCCGAGCGCCCAGACGGCGACGCACGCCAGCAGGACAACTTGCGGGCGGGTCATTCCGGTAGCACGCAGTGGTGTCACGGGCACGGCCGTGCGGCGGGGCGGGTCGCGGACGAACCTCCAGATCACGGCAAGGGTGGCGAGACCCGGCAGGAGCGCGAGCAGCAAGAGCATTCGTTCCCGGTCCGGGAACAGCAGCAGAAAAAGCATGGCGACGAGCGGCCCGACCGCGGCCCCGGCGTTGGCGATCCCGTCGATGAGTCCGATCTCGACGGCCGTACCTCCAAGGCCCCGCACGAAGCCCGCCATGAGCGGATAGATCGCTTCGCTCGAGAGGTCCGTCAGGAAACTCGTCCAGCCCAAGGGACGCACAGTGGCGGGGTGTTCACCACCGACAGCCTCGCGCTGAGTCATCCGACCCTCGCGTGCTTCTCGTGCAGTCCCCATGGCTCACGCCCTTGGGACTCCTGACTCAGGAAGCGTCACCGCGTCAGCGGTACGGCAGCGCAACCTGCATCACTGCCGATCGGTCCCAGTGTCAAGCACCGCCATGAAGGCCTTCTGCGGGATGTCGACACTGCCGATGCTCTTCATCCGCTTCTTGCCCTCCTTCTGCTTCGCCCAGAGCTTCTTTTTCCGCGAGATATCGCCGCCGTAGCACTTCGCCGTCACGTTCTTCCGCATCGCAGAGATCGTCTCGCGGGCGATCACCTTCGTGCCGATCGCCGCTTGCAAGGCAATCTCAAACATGTGACGGTCGATCTCACCGCGGAGTTTCTTGACGATTGCCCGACCGCGACGGTCGGCGTCGCGGCGATCGCAGATGATCGACAGGGCATCGACCGGCTTGCCGCCCACGAGGATGTCAAGCCGCACGAGATCCGCCGGAAAATACCCAATCAGCTCGTAGTCCATCGTGCCGTAGCCGCGGGTCACGCTCTTGAGCCTGTCATGGAGGTCATAGATCACCTCGGCGAGCGGCAGGTCAAAGGTGAGCATCGCCCGCGTCGGGGAGAGATACTCCGTCTTCAAATACACGCCACGGCGATCGGTGCAGAGCTGCATCACCGGGCCGATCTGCTCGACCGGCACAAGGAAGTTGGTCCGCACGATCGGCTGCAGAAACTCGTCGATCTGCCCCGTGTCGGGCACATCCTGCGGGTTCGTGATCTCGATCGTCTCCCCCGTCGTCTTCTTGATCCGGTAGGTGACGTTGGGCGCAGTCTGCACAAGGTCGAGATCGGCCTCCTTCTCGAGCCGCTGCTGGATGATCTCCATGTGCAGGAGGCCAAGAAAGCCGCAGCGAAACCCGAAGCCGAGCGCCTCGCTGCTCTCCGGCGCGTACTCAAACGACGGATCGTTGATCACGAGCTTCTCGAGCGCGTCGCGGAGCTCCTCGAAGTTTTCCCCTTCGCTGGGATAGAGACCGCAGTAGACCATCCGCTGCGGCGGCTTGTAGCCGGGCATCGGGGCCGCCGCCTGGTCGCCGGGGATCGTCACCGTGTCACCGATGTGGACCTGCTTCACGTCCTTGATGTTGCAGACGAGGTAGCCCACCTGGCCCGCCGAGAGCGTCTCACAGGCCCGCCGCTGCGGCACAAACTGCCCGAGTTCGAGGACGTCGTGGGTCGTGCTCGTCTCGAGAAAGCGGATCTTCTGCCCCTTGGTAATCGTGCCGTCGATGACCCGCACATACGTGATCGCGCCGCGATAGCTGTCGTAGTGGCTGTCGAAGATCAGCGCCCGCAGGATGGCATGGGGGTCGCCCTTGGGGGGTGGGATGCGTTCGATGATCGCAGCGAGCAGGTCGTCGATACCGACCCCCGTCTTAGCACTCGCCTTGATCACCTCGGCCGAGTCGATCGCCAGGCTCTGCTCCATCTCCAGGAGCACGTCGTCCACCCGGGCATGAACCAGATCGACCTTATTGATCACCGGAACGATCGCGAGATCGAGGTTGATTGCGGCGTAGGCGTTGGCCACCGTCTGGGCCTCGACCCCCTGGAAGGCATCGACAAGCAGCACGGCTCCTTCGCAGCAGGCGAGGCTGCGGGAGACCTCGTAATGGAAGTCGACGTGGCCAGGAGTGTCGATGAGGTTGAGTTCGTAGACTTCACCCGCATGGCGGTATTCCATCCGCACGGCCCGGGCTTTGATCGTGATCCCCCGCTGCCGCTCGAGCTCCATGTCGTCGAGCATCTGCTCCTTGAGCTGTCGCTTTTCGACGGTGCCGGTGCGTTCGAGGAGCCGGTCGGCCAACGTGCTCTTGCCATGGTCGATGTGGGCGATGATCGAGAAATTGCGGATGTGTTTGCAGTCCATGAGAGGATTGTACCGTGTTTCGGTCGGTATTCTGGGGCGGGTCCCGAGAGTAGCCGTTCTGCGGCGCGAGCATCGTGCGATGGATGCGGTGACGAATTGGTTCGCCGGCGGTAGGCATGCTCGAAGCCGGGGATTTTGCTACAGGATGCCCCACTGGCCGACTGCAAATCATCCGTGCGTCGCAAAGATTCCCGGCTTCTGTGCGTGCCCACCGACCGACTCCTCACGATCGAGAGGTTTTTATGTCAGGCGTGCAATCGCCGGTGGTCGAGCCGGGCGAGGCCCGCGGCGCCGATCGATCCCGCATCCCCGCCGAGGCTCGCGTAGCGGATCGTCGTGGACCGGGCAAGCACCGGGAAGGTGCGACGGTGAACTTCTTCGCGAACGCGAGCGATAAACATCCGCCCCACGGGATGCTCCTCGCGGCCAAACGTCATCGCGCCGCCGATCAGGACCGCCTCGGGATCGATCGTGTGCATGAGGGTGACGATGCCGATGCCCAGCCAGCGGGCCGCCTCCATGAGGACGGCCGTGGCGAGGGCGTCGCCGGCGCCGGCCTCGCGGGAAATCAGGATCGGGGAAAGGTCTTCGCCAGCGGCAACGGCGGCCGCCAACGATCCCGTGCCCCCGGCCGCGACCTTCTCGGCGGCCATCGCCTTCAGCGAGGTGGCGCTCGCGTAGGCCTCGAGATGGCCGGGCTGGCCGCAGGGGCAGATCCGGGCCTCGGGGGACGGATCGACGATGATGTGGCCGCATTCCGAGCCGTGGCTGTGGGCGCCCTCGACGTTGACGTCGCCGATGATGATCCCGCCGCCCACGCCGGTGCCGAGCGTGAGCAGCACGAGCGACGACGTGCCACGGGCCGAGCCGACCCAAAACTCACCGTAGCCGGCGGCGTTGGCGTCGTTGGCGAACGTCACCCCGCGGCCACAATGCGCCGACACGCGGTCACGCAGCGGAAAATCATCCCAGCCCGGCAGGTTGCCCGCCCTGACAATCTTTCCGGCGGGGATGTCGAGCGGCCCGGGCGAGCCCAGGCCCACTCGGGCGATGTCAGCCGTGGCAACCCCCGCGAGCGACGCCAGCGTATGCACCATGCGGCCCATCCGGGCGGCCGCGTCCTCCGGCCCCCGCGCCGCGTGCGTTGGCTCGGTATGAAACGCGACCAGCCGGCCCTCGTCGTCGACGAGCGCGGCCTTGATGCTGGTGCCTCCGAGATCGACGCCCGCATACAGTGGCTGCGTCGCCTCGGACAAAGGCCGGAGATTGCGGTCGGAGCCCATCATTCCGGTAGACGGCTCGTCTCGACCGTCGGCGTCGGGCCGGTGCAGGCCTTCATAAACTCGATTAAGTCTGCCTTGTCCTCCGCGGTGAGCTTGAGCGGTCGGATCTTGTCGCTGAGGTGCGGATTGGGATGGCCACCCTTGTCGTACCACTCGACCACTTCCTCGAGCGTCGCCACCGAGCCGTCGTGCATGTAGGGGGCCGAGAGGGCCACGTTCCGCACCGTCGGCGTCTTGAAGGCGCCCCTGTCTTTCTCGTCCTTCGTAACAACGAAGCGGCCGAGATCGGGCTCCGCCTTGTGCATCCCGAAGCCGAGGTTGTGATACTTCTCGTCAGCAAGGTTCGCGCCAACGTGACAGGCGGTGCAGTTGCCCTTCTCGGTGAAAAAGATGTCGCGGCCCCGCGTGGCTGCTGCCGACATCGGGTGGGCCTCGGCGTCTCGCTTGGCCTGGGCATACTTCGCCGCGAGTTCGGGATCGTCGGCGATGTCCTCCTCGTCGAGGCCGGCGAACGCCCGCAGTTGCTCACCGAAGTCGTAGGGGGACGGTGCGGTGACGAGCACCCGCTCGAAGGCGGCGATGGCCTGGCCAACGCGATCGATCGTGAGCTCGCCGAAGACCTTGTCGAACTGCTGCTTGTAGACGGGATTCTCAGACAGCCGCTTGACGACGCCCTCGTGCGTGAAGCCCATCTCGATCGGATTCTGGATCGGCCCGATCGCCTGGGCCTCGAGCGAGTCGACGCGGCCATCCCAGAACTGTTTGCCCGACAGGATGCGGTTAAACGACACCGGCGAGTGGCGGCTGCCGAGTTGGCCGCTGATGCCCACGCCCGTCTTGGTGCGGGCCGAGTAGCCCTCGCTCGGACTGTGGCAGCTTGCACAGCTCACGGTGGAGTCGGCTGAGAGCCGCGGATCGAAATAGAGCTGCCGGCCGAGCTCGATCTTCGCTCTGGTAAGCGGATTAGTGTCGAGCCCTGTGATCTGCGCGGCCCCCTGGGAGAGGCCCAGGGGCAGCACCGGCTCGAGCACGGTGAAGTTTCTGGGGTCGGCCAGCCAGGCGTCGATCTCCGCCAGCGTGATCGGGCCGGTGCCGGGCACGCCCGAGGTGAGCGCTGGCTCGCCGAGCGCGACCTTCTCACCGGGCAGCACCGCAGCGGCCTCGATCGCCCGGTCGGCTACGGCAGTCTGCTCGTCGACGGCCTTCCTCGATTCGTCGATCACCTTGGCAGCCGTCTCGGCGGCAGGCGTCTTCGCGGCAACGGGCGCCATCTCGATCGTTTCGATCTCGACGACGTCTTCGCGGGCAATCGGTCCGCCGGCGGGAGAGCAGCCGACTGTGGTGAAGGCCGTGAGGATTGTTGTGCAAGCCAGCAGACACTTGAACCCAGCGGCTTGCTGGGACGCCATTTCCCGCATGAACATGGACACGTGAAACCTCCCAAGGAGACAGCTCGACACGCGGCCGCAACGGATTTCGTGGGCAACCGCGGCTGACATTCTAAACGGCTTGAAAGCGGCGAACAGTCGAAAAAAGTGGTGGTCCGACGCTCCGGCCAGCCTACCCCCGGCCGACGAAATCTGGCGTCGCCAGCCATTCCAGCTCCCCGGGCTGGCCCGGGCCGTCGTCGAGCGCAATCGCCGCGATCGCCCCTTTTTGCATCCGCACCGCCGCCGACCCGTCACCGATCGAGATCGCGACCAGCCTGCTGACGCAGGGCGCATGCCCCACCCAGGCCACGCTGGATGCGTCCTGCCGGATGGTCCATTCCACCAGTTCCTGCCAGTCTGACCCCGGGGCAAGTGCCTCGACGACCTCGATCCGCGGCCGCGACGGAAGTTCGTCGGCGATAATCTGGGCCGTCTCCATTGCCCGCACGAGCGGGCTGGTGGCGACGAGATCGATCTCCACCCCGCCGCGGATGAGCCGACGGACGAGCCGGGTGAATCGCTTGCGGCCCTTGCGGGTCAGCCTGCGGGCATGATCGCTGCCTTCGGCCGCGGCATCTTCGGCCGTCGCGTGCCTGACGACATAAAGTCTTGTGGTGATCGTGCCCATGAGCCCGATTGTGGCCGGCATCACCGGCGTGGGCAAGGCGGCGTCCGTCGGTCGCCTGGAGCGCATCCGACTTCCGTGGATCGCCGACTCGCCGCTCTGCCAAAAGCGGATGGGCTTTAGACTCTGTCTGGAAACACGATTCTGAGGCATCGTTGGATCATTGCCGGCTTCATAAGGATCGGACGGCCAATGGCACTTCCGCGTGCGATTTGCGGTCGGTGTGGCTCGATGTGCCCGGCTATGGGGGCTCACGGCCACGGAAATCAGTCCGTGCGGGCCGCCTCGCCCCCATCCCGAGAGCCTTTTTTCGCCCTCGGCGCAGACCTTCTCTGCATCGGGCCACGGGGCTGCTGATGACGCCAGCCCTCACAGCGAGCGGATGTCGATCACGGGCAACTCCTCCTCCACCCGCGTCATGATCCGCAAACGCTGACGGGAGACTGCGTCGCGGGGAGGGCGGCCCGCCTGACCCCAAGAAGCCTCAAGCGCGAGCGATGGGTATGCGGGTGGCGACCGTTGCGGTGACGCAGAGGGAGTTGGGGTGGCGGGCGGATTCCCCGCGGCCGCGCAAACGCGAAGCTGAGAATGCCGCAGCGGAGGGAGCCACGAAGTTCGTCTTCCACGTGGCCCGCGACGGGCTGTTCTCCGAGGCTCCGCTCGCAAAGCAACGTCTCAAGGTACCCAGCGACGATCTGGTAGAGGGGCGACCGCTCAGGGCGGCGGCGGGTGTCCTGCTCCGGCTGCCGGTGCGGCGTAGCGGGCCGCGCCGCACAGGAAGAACTTGCCGGCTGGTGGCAGATGGCGACCACAGACGCTTCTCGCGCTGCCATTGGGGGCCGCACTGGGGCCCCTCTGAGGACGAACGAGCGCGGAGGCCTCGACCAGCTACACACTCAGAAATCCTCGCGACATCCCCGGAGCCCGGCCCATGCATTCCGCTCGGGCAGAAACGAGGATGCTGGCTTCCGCCCTGCCTGTCGCAAGGTCTCCGCACACCGCGCGTCAGAGGGTGCGATACCAAGCGATTGCTTCGCATGGTCGGTGAGCGCGCGTCACTGACTTCAGCATGAAACGCTGTGCGTGAAGGGCATTAAAATGTTCGGCAGTGATCACGAAATCTGTTCCGTAATCGTGGGCTGCCCGGTTGCGCAGGCTTCGGCAGGCCTGCCAATCTTCAGTGGCCGCGATGATGCCGACCTTTTCGCAGAACGACAAAACCCGCACGAACGTATCGGTGCGTTCGCCACCCAGTTCGCAGAGGTGCCGGATGGTAGTTCCGAGAAGATCCTGCAGCTTTGCGAACCGTTCATTCGTCGCAACTCCGGCGGCCGGCGAGGCGGATCAGT
>CAMBPQ010000051.1 GCA_945869735.1 Planctomicrobium piriforme | reverse complement strand
GGAATCTTTGCGACTCACGAGCAACGCCCCGTCGGCCAAGCGGGCATCCTGTAGCAAAATCCCCCGGCGGCGAGCATGTTACCGCCGGCGAACCATTCCGGCACCGTCTCAATGCCACCCATATTCCCCGCGCTCGCGCTTGGGGCTTCCTGAAGGCAGGCACGCTCTCCCGATCGTGAGGAGCCGGGGGTGGCACGCGCAGACGCTGGGGAATCTTTGCGACTCACGAGCAACGCCCCGTCGACCAAGCGGGCATCCTGTAGCAAAATCCCCCGGCGACGAGCATGTTACCGCCGGCGAACAATCCGGCACCGTCTCAATGCCACCCGTATTCCCCGCGCTCGCGCTTGGGGCTTCCTGGCGGGAAGCACGCCGGCAAACCCATCACGCACCGCGGCACAGGGTCACTTCGTGCCGAACTTGTAGGCGGCGTTCTTCGGGTCAAAGTCGGCGTCAGTGAAGCCGTTGTTGATCTTCACGTTCATGTAGGTGTATTCCTCCATGAGCACCGGCTGCCCACCCGCCTCCTGGGGCCAGTCATAGGCCTCGTAGCGGATTGGGATCAGGTATTCATCGTCAATGAACACGCGGGCCAGATGGAAGCGGAAGTTTCGCCGCGGCACTGGATGCACGACCTGCACGCAGGTGCACACCCGCCCATTGACCTTCGCGTCCTTGAAGAAGTTGACTTCGCATTCGCCGAACTGCTTGTCGTGCTCCGCGACCTCGACGAGCCGCTTGGCAAGATTCTCCACGCCGATCTCAGTGATCGCGTAGCGGTTGCCCTGCATGGCGAGCGCGCCGTTGGGCTTGAGCGACACCGTGCCGACCATCGCCCGCACACCGCTGCCGGCGTGGGCGAGCATATTGCCTTCGTTTTGACCGTCGACCCAGATGCACTCCTGCCCCTTCACCGCATCGGGGGCGAGAAAGTAGAGGTAGACGCTGAACGGTTCGTGGCGGACCTTTGCGAACATGTACTCATGGTCGCCGAGTTTGCCGTCGATCCGCTCCCGCTTTACGACGGTGCACGAATAGTCTTTGATGATCGATCGGAGTTGGCCGAGCCCCTTCTGCGCCAACTCGAGGGCAGGCTGCAGAGGGTGCACACCGCTTCCCGCAAGGGCCTGAGCGTCGACTGCACCAACGTTGCCCTGGGCGACGTCGCCGTTGGGAACAAGACCCGGACCCGTTGTGGCCTGGGCGAACGCGGACGCGCTGGAGATGAATGCGAGCGTCGCTGCCGCGAACCGCAGCCAGGAGCCGCGGCCCATCATCCGCTGAATAAACTGAGCTTCAAAACGACGTGTCATCGATCCCTCCATGGATCCTCGGTATCGGAGTGGCCTGGGCAAAACTCAGTTCGCCTCGAATCACGCCATCCCGAACAGGAAATCGTCTCACCTTACTATCGCCGGGCGGTGTGACGGTCATGAACCGTCACCAGGCCGTCCGGAACGCTCGGCAAATTCGTGACGATCCACTCGCGAACAAGGGCTCCGATCCTCCCACAGACAAGCCCTGTGGCTGGACCGTTGAGAACCGGTGCGGCGGGAGTCTAGCGGGGCCATCCGGGGCTCGCCATGCCAGTTCGCGGCGGGGAAACCCCGGTATCGTGCGGAAAAACCAGAAGCCTTGTGGGCCGACGCCGGGCCAACCATGCTCCCATGGCAGAGTTCCGCACCGTCACCGCCTTCCTCCCCATGGCCACGATCGACCTCTTTCACTCGGCAAGCCCCCTCCAGGTGGCCTGCGTCGAGTCACAGCCCTTTGGGCAAAACACCTACGTGGTGGGGCTTGAGGGCGACGCCGACTGTCTTGTCGTCGACCCCGGGTTCGAGCCGGCGGCGGTCATCAAGTGCATCGAGTCGCACAACCTCGAACCGCGTGCGATCCTGCTCACCCACGGTCACTCCGACCACATCGCGGGCAACGCCGCCCTTCGGGACCGCTGGCCTGACCTGCCGATCTGGGTGGGCCGCGGCGATGCTCCGAAACTCACGAACCCCGCCGGTAACCTCTCGGCGGCGTTCGGAATAGCCCTCGTCAGCCCGCCGGCCGATCGCCTTCTCGACGATGGCGAGGCTCTCCGGATCGCAGGCCTCGACATCGACGTGAGGGAGATTCCGGGCCACTCGGGCGGCCACGTCGTGTTCGTGATCAGCGGCAGCGAACCGCCGGTTGTTTTCGGGGGCGACGTGCTTTTCCGGGAGGGAGTCGGCCGGACCGACTTCCCCGACGGCGATTTCGCCACCCTGGCCGCCGGCATCCGCCGCCACCTCTACAGCCTCCCGAATGACACGATCGTCTACCCGGGCCACGGGGGCCCCACCACGGTCGGCCACGAGAAGCGTCACAACCCATTCGTGGCCGGCGGCCGGGACGAGAATTGACCGTGTCCGCCACCGCCGTCGAAGATGCCCCGATGCTCTCGCCCGCCGACATCACCGAGACGCAGCCTTCCCCGGTCCGGCCAGGCTCCAGCCGTTCGCCTTTTTGTCGTGCGTCCGGCCTCGCGCTGGCCGCCCTCGCGCGGCTCCTCTCCGGCGCGAGCGTGCGCTGGATCGCCAGCCAGCCCGACACCTGCCAGCGGGTCTACTTCGCCAACCACACCAGTCATCTCGACGCTCTCGTCGTCTGGTCGTCGCTGCCGCAACCGATCCGCGAAGTCACGCGGCCGGTCGCCGCCAAGGACTACTGGTCGCGGGGGTTCGTCCGCCGCTGGCTCGCCGAGGAGGTCTTCGACGCGATCCTCATCGACCGCACCGACATCAAGGTCCATCAGAGCCCCGTCGACATGATGCTCCGCGAAGCCGGCACCTCCTACTCGCTGATCGTCTTCCCTGAAGGAGGGCGGAGCGTGACGGGTGAGATTGGCGAGTTTAAAAGCGGCCTCTACTACCTCGCCAAGAAGCGTCCCGATATCGAACTGATCCCGGTTCACATCGACAACCTCAATCGGGTGCTACCGCGGGGTGAGTTTCTCCCCGTGCCGCTGCTCTCCTGCATCAGCTTTGGGCCGCCGCTGTGGCTCGAGCGGGGCGAAGCCAAACTCGAATTCCTTGCCCGGGCCCGCCGCGCCTTGCTGGCATTGAAGGAATAGCACCGGCATGAACGACAACCGCACCATCGCGCTCGTCGCCGGCGTGCTCGCCCTGCTCACTGTGGCCACAGTCATTGGCCAGTTCCTCAAGCGGCATCCCGACCGCGGCCTCGATCCCGCCGCGATCCGCACCTTCAACAACCGGCTCCGGGGCTGGTGGATCCTATGCACCGTCCTAGCCGCCGCGTTCTGGCTGGGCACCACCGCCACGGTCGTGCTTTTCGGACTTGTCTCCTTCTGGGCGCTCCGCGAGTTCATCACGCTCACGCCCACGAGAAAGGGCGACCACCGCGCCCTGTTCTGGGTGTTTTTCCTATTCACACCTCTGCACTACATGCTCGTGGGTATGAACCGTTACGACATCTTCAGTGTCTTCCTGCCGGTCTACGCCACGCTCTTCGTGCTAGCCCGCGTGGCCTTCGCGGGCGACTACAAGCGGTTTCTGGAACGCACGGCGAAGATCCAGGCGGGCCTCGTGGTCTGCGTCTATTGCCTGTCGTTCGCCCCTGCCCTCCTGCAGATTCCGATCGAGGGTGCGGCCAACGCCGACCGCAGTGGCAACTTCCGCCTCCTGTTCTTCCTGATCCTGCTCGTGCAGTTTGCCGACTGCATGCAATACGTCTGGAGCCGGATGCTCGGCCAGCGTCTCGTCGCGTCGGCGGTGAGTTCCAACCGCACGTGGGAGGGGCTCCTCGGCAGTGCCACGAGCACAGCGCTCCTCGCCGCGGCCTTGTGGTGGGCAGCGCCCCCCTTTCAACTCTGGCAGGCCACGCTGGCGGGCCTCGTGATCGCCGTGATGGGCTTCGCCGGGGGCATGACGATGAGCGCCATCAAGCGTGACCGCGGGGTGAAGGACTATGGCACGCTCGTGGTCGGCCACGGCGGTGTGCTCGACCGCATCGACTCGATGTGCTTCGCGGCGCCTGTTTTCTATCACATCACGCTCCTCGTGACGGGCGCGAAGCCCGGGTGATGTCCCGGGAGCCGAGCCGCTGTGGCGTTGCAAAGCGGGTTCAGGAATCGACCCGGATTCCCCGCGCTCGCGCTTGGGGCTTCCTGGCGGCAGGCACAGTCTCCCGATCGTGAGGAGCCGGGGGTGGCACGCGCAGAAGCCGGGAATCTTTGCGACTCACGAGCAACGCCCCGTCGGCCAAGCGGGCATCCCGTAGCAAAATCCCCGGCGCCGAGCATGCCACCCCCGGCGAACCAATCCGGCACCGCCTCGAGCCCACCCGGATTCCCCGCGCTCGCGCTTGGGGCTTCCTGGCGAGAGGTTACCGCGGGTTCGTCGTGCCCTCGGCTGAGCGGCGGGCCTGGGAGTAGATCGACGTGCGGGCGGCGCTGGTCGCCACGGGAGCCGTGGCGGCCGGGACGGTGCCGGCAGGACGTGGATCGGGGCTCTGACCGCGAGAGGTCGCAGACCAGGCGCTGGCCGGTGGCGGCACGGCGGCGGCCAGTGAGGACGGCGGGGCCGGACAGCCCTGCTTCACCCAGGCGAGCCAGACGTGCTGCATCTGAGCGACGTTCGTCACACCATAGTGCTTGCCGAGTGCCGCCGACCAGTTTTCGGTGTCGAGGCCATCGGCGACGAAGGCGATGTACTTGTGGCGGCCGCCCCGCTCGATCAGATACCGCGCGAGCGAATAGCCCTGGGAATAAAGGGGGAGGACGTCGGCCGGATATTCCTTCATCGCGAACATCTCCGGGAAGGCGATGCCCCGGCCCGTGGTCAGAAACTCGATGAGCAGGCGGTGCTGGCGGGCCCGCTCGACGGGGTGCTCGACGGTGGTGCAGGCGCCCTCGTCAGCCCACCGCGGCAGCGGCCGGCGGAAGTGGCTCGCGAAGATTGTGTGCGTGATCTCGTGCGGGAGCACCGAATCCAGGATCCGCTCTTCGCTGCCCTGGATCGTCATCGTCCAGTTGAAGACTTCGCCACGATCAAACACGAAGCTCGTGGCGCCGCCGGCGCCCAGATTCGGCGACACCTGTGCCGTGATCGGGCAGGGGCGACTCCAGCGGGGCAGCGGTCTGCCGGTCCACTCGATGGCCAGCGTCTGGCGATATTGCTCGGCGGCGTCGCCAATTTTTCGGGCCAGGGTCTCGGTCGGAGCCTCGACGATGAAGTTCACCGTGCGATAGCCCGCGGCCCGGGCCTCGCCCGTGAACCACGCGAGCAGCACCACCGCGATCGCCCATGCCACCCGAGCCCGAGCGATCTTCCAGCCGTTACCGCTGCGTCCACACACCATGCCTGCCAAGCCTCCATGCAGCACGGCGGATCGTGCCACGGGATCCTTCCCGAGGCGACACGATTCAGACCCGACGCACCTACGGCGCGCCGCGAAGAACCGGCCGATCCACCGACGTGGGGCGGACGTTAGCGGCGGCTCCGGGGATGGGCCAGACCGCTTTCGGTCCTTGCCTCATCCGCCCTTTTTCCCAGCGCAGCGGCCCGGACGACGGGTCACTTGGCCAGGAATGTTCTGGTGGAACCGTAGGCCACGTCGGCATTTGCGACGTCGGCCGCGGCGGCCACCGGGGGCGTGCCGCGTCGCGAAACCACCGCGATCACGCCGACCGCCACGAGTGCCCATCCCGGCAGCGCGGGCTGCAGCGTTGCCACCCACGCAATGCCCGCGACGGCGATTGCCCACGGCCAGCCCCACGCCACACCGGCAGCCCAGGCCCCGGGCCAGCGACCCGCGATGCTCCAGCCAACGGCGAGCAATGCGATGAGCCCGACTGTCACCAGCCCGCGGGCTGGCACCGTTGCGTCGGCCTCACGCACAGCACGGATCGTCACGCTCAGTTCGTCGTCGACGGCCAGGAGAATGCGGCTCGATTCATCACCACGCGAGGCGATCGCCCGCTCCCATTCAGCCTCGAGCAGGGGCCGTTCGCCGGCCATGCGGAGAGTGGCGAAGCCGGCAAGACGTTGCCGCTCCACGTCGCCTGAGAGAGCGATTGCCGACTGAAACAGCGCCGCCACGCGCTGTCGCCCCGCCCACAGCGCCGCCTGCCACTCCGCGGCGGCGATGAGCTTCGCCGGCTCCGCTACCCGCAAACGCATGCCGGGGGGCACGTCGATCGCCCACAGCACTGACTGGGCCGGCAGATCCTCGAGGCGGGGAGGCTCGAGCCGGATCGCCATGCCATCTTCGAGCCGGCCGCCGATCTCGCCCGCGAAGACGGCCAGAATCGAGCGGGGCCAGCGAATGTCGTTCAACCGCACGTCCCAGGAATCGTTGGCCTGTGGCACCGCCTCCATCTCACGTCCGTCGACGAGCAGATCGAAGAGCCGTAGCCCCGGTGGCATCCGTAACCGGACCACGGGCTGCTCCGTGACGACATCGAACCTCACGGTTCCCCAGGCCCGGCCGCGGCGGTCGATCGCCACGTGCACGGTCGTGAGTTCGGCGACGTGGCCGATCGGCGTCGTCGGTCCTGCCGCCGCGGTGACCGCGGGCCGCGGGCCAGCCCGCGGTTCGACCGACGTCTGCTCGCTGAGCACATACTCCGGCCCGGGCTCCCCTGGAAGCACCTCCCGAAAGTCGGCCGCATCGCCGCCAGCGATGCCAGTCGCGTCTGATGTCGTTGGTGTGACCATCACCTGCACGGCGGCCTGCGGTGACGATCGCCACATGACCGCCAGCGGCACGTCGCCCGGCATCACGGCCCTCACGAGTGGTAGCCGGCCGCGCGGGTCGGGCCGTATCGGCAGGCGACCGTCGACAGTGAGGCGAAAGCGGCCGGTGCGGGGCCGCTGTATC
This sequence comes from Planctomicrobium piriforme, assembly GCA_945869735.1. Classification (GTDB taxonomy): domain Bacteria; phylum Planctomycetota; class Planctomycetia; order Pirellulales; family UBA1268; genus QWPN01. The sequence continues at coordinate 15,305 of CAMBPQ010000051.1, read as the reverse complement.
ACCACCACGAGTCGCGTGGCCTCCGGCCGCGCCGAGAACAGGTCGACTGCAGTCGATTCGGTCTCCGTGTCTTCCTGGAGCATCACCCGGTCGACGACACACTCCGCCGGCATCTCGATCGGCACCTCCGTCAGCGGCGAAGACTCCGCGTCAATGAGACAGGTGAGGTTCAGGCCCACGTGGTCGGTGCCGAAATCGACCAGCAGTCGCTGCGATCCCCGCTGTGGCTGCGGCCGCCGGCGCACCGCGATCCGCGGCCGCGTGCCGCTGGCGAACTCGACCGGCACCGTCCCCGGCTCCGTCGCCGGGGCGACCGCCTCCGACCGCCAGACGGCGACCACGTCGAGGCCGTTCTCTTCGCGCGGCCGCAGCAAGGTCATGCCGCTGGGCAGTTCAGGGGTCACGTCGAGGTGGGCGGGAGCGATGCACCGCACGGTGCGGATGTCGCTGGTGACGCCCTCGATCCATGCACACGGCACGTCGAACACGCCGACCGGATCGACGAGCGGCATCGTGAACTCCAGATCGATCTGCAGGCGGCCTGGCGTCGGCTCGGCGACCTCGACGGCAAACCTGCCGTCGCCCAGCGGCTGGCACGTCACGGCGGCAGACTCACCGCCGCCAAGGGGCATGGGCTCGAGACCAGGCGACATCCGCACGACGAACGACGGCACGACGCCCGAACCAACGCCGAGGTCATAGCGTGCCCGCACGCGGCACGACGTCTCGCTCCACTGCACGTCGTTGACGCTCCCGGCCTCGGCGATGGTGGCTGGGATCATGGTGCGCGGGTCGACCGTGCGCGTCAGCCGCACGCGTGCGGCTCGCGACACATCGAACGTCCCTGCGTCGGCCGCCTCCGCGACCCGCTGCCACGGTCCGACGCGGTTAACGCGTTCACACATCACCCGCCGAGGGTCAAACGCAGCGACCCCGGCGGCGGTCTGCTCCGGCAGTGTGAACCGGAGCGTCGATCGTGGCGCGGGGGGGAGACAGGCGACGAGCGTCTCCACGTCGCCGCGCTGCACACTCACGGGCACCAGGTCGAGTTCCACGCGATGCCGACCCGGTGCCACGGCCACGATCCGCGCGATCGTCTCGGCGGCAGCAAGGTCGACCACCACGCCGGCACGCCCGTCTTTGGCAGGCAGCCGCCAGCGGCCACCGGTGAGAGATTGGTCGAGCACGAGCACGCCACCACGGTCGGCGTCGATGTCGAGCACCATCCGCCAGTCGGCCGCCGTCGCACCCGCCACCGTCACGGTGCATTCCATCACCCGCACCGCCGCTGCGGCGGCCACGTCGTCAGCGGCGAGCATGCGAAACAGCTGCTCGGGAACGAGTGCCGTGCCACCGGAGTCATCCGGGGCGAGCAGCACCCGATGCGGGGTGACGGCCGCGCCACTCGCCTTGTCGGGCGGGCCGCCGTGCGCCGCGCCGGCGGCAGCCACCGCACACACCGCGACAAGTGCTGCGGAGAAGGGTCGCGCTGCCAGGCGCCGGCTCGCCACCCATCCCAGGCCCACGACGGCACCCCACCAACAGCCTCGGGCGATCACGGCGAACGGATCAGGAAGCCAAAGGGCCGCAACCGCCGTGGCCACGGCGAAGACCGCGGCCGCAGTCGGACGCCGCCGCATGATCCAGCTGCAGGCGGTCGCCGCTCCGAGCCCGGCGACCATCGCCAGCGATGCGATCAGGCTGCGGTTCGCCACGGTGATGCCAAACATGGTCCGCGCGGTCAGCGCCACGTGAACCCGGCGAAAGCCCGTGGACGTGGTGTCGTTGGTGGCGGTCGAGGCGGCCCGCGGGGCGACGCCGAACAACCGGTTGAGCCAACCCGAGGCATGGCCGAAGTCAGCGCCGGCCGTCACGAGATCCACCGCCGGGGGCAGCATGAGTTGCAGGTCCCTGTCGAGAACCGGCACGTCGAGCGTGCACGCCACCGGATCGACACGCCAGATGCCAGAGAGGGAATCACGTACGGCGACCCCCCGAACCACCAGCCTCACGCGACCGCGGCCGGGAGGCAGGGCGATGGAAATCCCGCCGCCGGCGGCGGGTGCGGGGTCGAACGGCACTGGCTCGCCATCGATCAGCACCTCGTCGATCACCAATCCGCGTGGCACGGTCAGCACCGCCTCCTCACGGCCACGGTTTTCGATCTCGAATGTCGTCTCGCATTCGTTTCGGCCGGATGCATGGCAAAAGCACGTCGTCGATTCCCGCCACGCCCACGCCCGCGCCCGTGAGTCGTCGGCCGGCACGAGTTCCGCGGACGGTTCGTCGGAAGCGGCCGACCCCAGTGAGGCCGGATCGCCATACACCAGTTCAGTGACCGGATCGGCCGGCTCCCGGTCGATCGACACGCCGGGGGGCACCTCGCGGAGTCTTCGATTGATCAGCGCGGGCCGAGTCCGGCTGCCGCTGCGGACGACGACCGTCCCATGGGGTGACGTGGTTCCCTCCACCCAAGCCAGCGGCACCGCGACGGCAGCGGTGAACGGGAGGGTGCGGATGGCCTGAAACGTGACCGCCCCCTCGACGGCCGGACGAAACTCCAGCAACCACGATTCCTCAACCATCGGGTGCCTACCGAGGTCGCCACGCCGTCCCTCGGCCACATCCATTCGCCGCGGCATCACCGCGCCGCCGGCAGGTTGCAGGATCGACCACTCGAGCGTGTCACCCATCGGCTCCGAGAAGTGCACGACGATCGCATCGACGTTGCCCGCTTCGGGCCGGCACGTGAATGTGAAGGTCTCGGCGAGCCGCTCGTCGAGCGCGAGGAGTTGCACCACAATGTCCGCGGTGAGCGGCGGACGACGCTGAACGAGCCGCGCCTCGAGGGCCGGGGCCCGGGTGCCGCCGCGAATGCGGCCACGGGGCGACCCCGACTCGACCAGCACGGCCAGACGGCCCTCGGCGGGCAACAGCCCGATCGGCTCTCCGGCGACTTCGATCACCGCCTCAGGACCGACGCGAAAATCGATCAGCGACGACTCCGCACGTTCACCCTCCAGTCGCACCATGTCCATGTCGGTGGTCAGAAACTCCCCCCCGAGCGGCACGCCCCGACGATGTCCCGTGATCCTCAGGCCGAGGGTGCGACTACGGGTCGCAGCCTCCGCAAGCCCGATGCCGAGCTCATTGCCGACCGGCGAGCGGTTGACCCGCCAGTCGAGTGGCAGACCGGGTACGGGACTGCCCCGCGCGCCGGACAGGGGCTCGGCCTGCGGGGCTTCGGCAGACCAATCGACCGCCTCGACCGAGTCGATGAACCACCCCGAGCCCACCGCAGCGGTGAGCCCAAAGGCTTCGCCGGCTACCACCCGCACATCGCACGCCGCGCGGCCGAGCACGGTGGCCGGTGAGATCTCCACCGTGGTGACCCGGGCCGCGTCGATCTCGGCGACCCGGGGCCGAAGTTGCACCACAACTCGCGCGGCTGCGGATTGGTTCTCAAAGTGCATCCGCGCCGCCGCGGGAGCGGTGGCTGCGACGACGTCCTCGCCAGACTCCAGCCACCGCCCCGCGATCTGGGGCGACACCGCGACGCAGTCCTCGAGTGATGTGGCTTCGACTGCAAAATCTGGATCGACGACAACGGTCAGGCCGCCTCCCGCCCAACGCTCGGCGGGAGGCCGCACCTGAGGAACTGTCCACGCCGCGTGAGCGGCCAACTCGGCCACGCCGGTGACCTCGATGGGGGTGGTGGTGCCGGCAAGCGACTCGGGCACGTCGATCAGGAGGGTCCGCGGGTTGACATCTTGGATCGCGGGCCCGGCCCCAGAGGCGGACGGACCGCCGGCGGGAGCGATGGGGAGCGTCACGCCGATCAGCTCGAGGGCCGCATCCTTCCGGAGCGTGATCAGTCCAGCCGACCACGGCGCGTCGGGCACGATGCGGGTGCGGATCTCCGCCTGCCTGCCGCGCACCACCGCCCTGGTCCAGCACCGGAGCCGCGGGGGCGGCGCGTCGACCGGAATGATCGCGAGGGTCACATCCGACGCCCCACCGAGTTCGATCGTCCACACATTCCTCTCGTCGCCGCCGGAGGTTTCGGCAGCCGCAGGCGTGACGATCGCCAGAGCGGGGGCGGCGATGACGAGTGGACGCAGGCCAGTGGGGAGCGTGAGGCTGATGCTCGCCGCCAGCGACGGCACGATCGGGAGTCGATAGTCGACCGTGCCCGCCACGACAGGCGGGCAGACAAACCGACACGAGTAACGGCCCGGGGCGGGGGTTCGCAGCGCGACGCTGCCGTCCGGAAGACCAAACACCACGACGTCGCCGACGCCGGTTGATGAGTTGAGCGTGCCGGCCGAGGCGTCGATCGGTCCCAACGGCATCTGCGTCGCGAGCCCGCTGGCGATCGGCCCGAGTTCGAACGACAGCGTTCCGATGAGCCGGCCTTGATCGTCGATGGAAGCCGTGTAGCGGGCCGAATCAGCGAGTGGCCGGGGCAACTGGGCACGGCCCCCCGGCATTTCCAGCCGCGCCACTGCCTGTTCGAACTCCGCGATCGGCATCGGCACATAGCGATCGGGACCAAGCGGCACGTCCTGGAGTCGGCCCGCTGGCACGTGCACGCGGATAAACTCCACGACAGACTCCGCGGCCTCAAGCCCTACCGTCGCGCCGGCGGCCGCGGCGAGCACACAGGCTGCAACACGCATGCGGATCATCGCGGCCTCGCCCCCGTGGCGGTCGGGGAGTCATCGACCGATGGGGCGACGATCAACGACGCAGCGTTGGGCCGGGTCAGGGAACTCGCCGGCAGGCCGACTGGGGGCCGCCAGCTGGGAAAGCGGCTGACCCGCTGCTGGGCGGTGGTCCTAAGGGCCCAGGCTGCGATGGCGAGCACAATGCCCGGAACCGCTGCCTGTCCGATGAGCGGAGCCACGCCAGGGGCCGCGGTGGCCGCGAGCCCGAGACATGCCGCGGCGGCGATCACTAACGGGAGCCGCCACGTGGCCGCGCGGTAGACGAGCGCGAGCCCGCAGGCCAACGACGTGCCCGAGGCAAGGAGCACGATGAACCATTCGGGCACCAGCCACGAAGACACCACTCCGGGGTCGCCGATGCCCGAGAAGACGAACGTGTTTTCGGTGAGTGGCGGGGCCGAGGCGAGTCCGGCGGAGCGGGCTTCGTCGAGCGGCCGCTGGGCCGGCTTTGCCCGCGCGGTCGCGGCGATCCACGCCGCAAGTTCCGCCGGCGTGGTGGCCGCCTCGAGCCGCCACCCCCAGGCCCCCGCAGTCCAGCGCTGCTGCGACGTCCATTGCTGCGGCAGGCCGAGCACGTGCTCGTCGGGGCGGACGTGAAGCGTCCAGTAGAACCGCCGTTCAAACACAGGGTCCTCGAAGAGCGGCGGTTCCAGCCGCACCGGCACGGGCAGCCCAGTTCGCACGGCGAATCCGACCCAGCCTTCCTCGCGGGGCGTGGTGGTCCGGATGTCGAGTCGCCAGTGCCGCAGCGGGTCGGCACGCGGTAGATCGACGACGATGCGGCCCGCCGGACGCACGGCCCCGGTCACCACCTCGCCGTCGAGCCGGACATCGGTGGTGAACTCCCCATCGCTGTCCCCCTCGTCCGCCACGGGGCCGTCGGCGGTGGGCAGCGACAGCACGATGCGGTCGTTGGCGGCGGAGATCACGTAGGTGCGGACATCCTCGCGGATCCCTGGCAGGAGCCTCGTCTGCAGCCACGCGGCCTCCACCACCATGCTGCGGGCCACGTCGCTGCGGCGTGCCGAGATCGCCAGCGGCAGTTCACGCTGCGGCTTGAGCGACGACCACGTCTGGGTCACGCCGCCAAGCGTTGGCCCGACGTCACGCCGCCAGGCGTCGCCGCGCACGCCCAAGGCAAACGTGTCGGGCACCACGATGGCGATGCTCTGCCGCCCAATGCTGGTGCCCCGCGGCAGCGCGAGGGGAAGGTCAAACGCCACCGTTGACTCGGCAGGCACCGTCGGCGCCGGAAGCGTGAATCGCACGCTGACTTCGCCCGAGCCGAGCAGGGGCGTCCGCAGGATCGCCCGCATGCAGGTAGCGGGCAGGCCGTCTGCTTTGTCACCACCCGACACGACCTCGGCAGGATCGAGCAGGTCGTCCCCCTGCCGCACTTGGAACGCGCCCGATGACGCGATCGCATCTGGCACCACCAACTCGATGAACTCAAGCGGCACGTGCAGCACATCGAGGCGGATTGTCTCATCGACCACGATCTCGGTCCCATCGATCGCGGCCTCGGCGGAGATCGTCGTCTCCACGCGCCTCGGGAGAAACCGGCGCGTGGCCGCGAAACTTCCCTCGACGGCTTCGAGTCGGTAGGCGAGCGCCGTCTTGTCGGCGTCTGCCAACGGGACCGCCGCGGCGGTCTGACGGACGAGTCCATTGATGCCCTCGTTCTGGGGTAGGAGTTCGATGTCGCTCTGCGAGGCGATCACGACCTCCGCAGGCCCGATCAGATCGGCACGCGGCACGGGAAGTTTCCAGGCCACGCGGTCGGCAGACTTGTCGATGGGCCGGCTGGCACGGACTTCGACGACGGTGTCGCCTGAGAGCGCCTGCGTAAACGGGATCACGGTCTCGCCTGCATCGGTCGCGACTCCCCCGACATCCACCGCGCCGGCCGGCCCCACCTCATCGATGCTCCACGAGGGGTCGATGGCGATCGAGATGCTGCTGACGGGCGTACCCCGGACTGCCACGCGGAACCTGGCGTCGACGGTGATGCGGTTGCTGCCGACCTCGTAGCGATACTCCGGCTCGATGACGACGCGACTCTGTCGTGGACGCACCCGCACGGGCAGCATGCTCGGCTGGGCGTCGTAGGCGAACGCCGCGATAAACCCTGCCAGCCGCACGTTCGCAGGCGGATCGACGCGTCTCAGTTCGGTGCCGTCCGTCCACGTGGCCTGCCAGTCGCCGTCGACCACGAGGCTCACGCGTCCCCATTGCCGCCAGTCGGGAATGCCCGCGACCGCAAAACCGATCGCCTCGAAGGTGGTGTTGCCCGACGGGTCGATCGGCCGCTCGCAGCTGAGTTCGACGACGGCCTGCCCGTTCGCGGCGACGGTCGCGGCGACGTCGATGGTCGGCGCATCGGCGGTGCCACCGCGGCCCAGGAGCGATGCGGGTGCCCGCACCGCCCGCAGCGACGTCCGCGGAGGCAGGGAGATGCTGACCTTCGACGTGTCTCCCGGCAGGTTTGAAAGTCGGATCACCGCATCCGTGACCGCATTGCGGCCGTCGATCCTCACGGTGCTTTCGGTCACGACCTCGGCCGCGACGCCGCGGGTTTCCCGACCCTCGCGGCGATCGGCCAGGCGGATATGCACGTCGCCACCGCCGAGCCCGGCGAGCGTGATCACGCTCCCGTCACCTTCGGCCGCCGCGCCAACCCGCTGGTCCGCCGCCGCCGGCTGGACAGCCACCGCAGGCTGTCGTCGCGACGACCGCACCTCCACGAGGGAGGCGACCGCCACCGGCAACCTGAGGGCAAACACCTCGTGGCTGGACGTGACTTCGACGGCGATTCGGCCTTCGAGCACGACCGTGTGCATCGCGTTGTCGGCGGCGTTCGAGGGGGTGTCGAACCAGGCACGATAGCCACCACCACCAGGCACCACGTCGACGATCATCCGGCCAGGGCCCTCGTGCCGTGGCGGTGAGGCCAGCAGCAGCCCGCCGAGTTCCAGAGGTGCCGACGTCCAACCGCCACGGGACTGCTGCACGATGCACTCGACGGTGACCGGACAAGTGGTAGTGGTCCGCTCGTCGTCGGCCGCTTGCGGCGGCTTCACCGCGCTGGCGTCGATCCGCACGACAACGTTCTCGAGCACGGCAGCCGGGGGCTGGAGAGGTCCGGCCAACCCCTCCTTCATGCGGAAGAGGTCGACGAAGTCGCGATACCGAAAGCCTGGCACCGGCACGAGCCGGCCGGACTCGTTCTCCATATAGAACAGTTCTGGAGCGATCTCCCTGACGACGGGCTTGCTCTGATCGGCGGCCGAGTCGTCGGCGCGGCCGACGGTGACGCCGATCGCGATCACGGCCGCCGTGAGCAGTCGCGCAGACCACAAGACAGACGATAAGACAGACCGCCGGCAACCGCCGCGGTGTGCTGGGAGAGAAACCACGAAAACGCTCGATCCGGGTGGCCTGCGTTGCATCGCTGAAAAATGGGTGCCAGAGGACCGTCGAAAGCCTAGCCCGAAATGCCACGCAGAGCGCGCAGAATCCGCACACATCGCAGGCGGCACAACCGTCACAATCCGGTTCCTCCTGGTTTTCTTGGGCCGGTCCTCCCGTCAGGAAGCCCCAAGCGCGAACGCGGGGAATACGGCCCACCACCTCACCCCACTCCACACCACCCGCGGTCAACCGAGCAAGGCGCGCAGCGTCGCGAGCAACTCGGGCGTGCTCGCCGCGATGAAGGCTGGGTCGTCGAGCGGAATCGCGTCGCCCTGCCCCGCGAACCCGCCGATGGCGCAACCCGCCTCGCGGGCGATGAGCATGCCGGCAGCCGCGTCCCAGCAGCAGATCCGCCGGACCCAGAAGGCATGCAGTCGGCCGCAGGCCACATACGCGAGGTTGAGCGCGGTCGACCCGGTGCGGCGGATCGACTGCATGTGCGGGATGACAGCGAGGAAGTCGGCGACAGCCGGCGAGTCGACGCTGACCTGCGCCGGAAAACTGACCGCGGCCACCGCCTCGGTGGGAGCGGTGACCCTCGGCGCGATGATCCGCGCACCGTTGAGAAAAGCACCGCCTCCCCGTCGGGCCGTGAAGCATTCGTTCCGGAGCGGATCGAAGATCGTGGCGACAAGGAGTTCGTCTCCATCTGCCAGCGCGATCGACACGCAGTAGGCAGGGAACCCGTGAACATAGTTGGTCGTGCCATCGAGCGGGTCGACGATCCACCGCACGCCCGCCCCCGAATGGCCGCGGTGACCGGGCCCGACCGGAGGCGTTCCCGCGTCCCCCTCCTCACCCACGAAGCCATGGTCGGGAAACGACTCGAGCACGATCTTGCGAATCTCCCGCTGGGCCGCGTGATCGGCTTCGGTGACGAGGTCACGGGGGCCCTTCACCGTGGCCGCGAACTTGCCGACCCACTCACCGAGAACCCGACCGCCTGCCCGTGCGGCGGCCTCACAGACGACGAGCGGATCGGGGGATGGAGACATGACACAACACTTTTGTGGCGGCGAATGGAGAGCTGTCAGAGGTTACCAGAAGCCATTCAGCCACTCGGGTGCGACGCGGCATCTCGGCAGCTGACGCTACAATCGCGGCCCATGAGCCACTCCCCATCCACCGCCGTCTGGTCGCTCACCGGCACGGTCGCCTGCCAGCGACCAGCGGCCATGCCGATCGAACTCGATCTGGCCCGTCCGGCCCAAGGCATCGACACGCAATGCGGCGATCACCACGACCATCTTCTTGGCCTCGGACTGGGCACCGGCGACGTGCCGCTATGGCCCACTGACCACTGGCTGCGGGGCGATGACCTCGCTGCCGTCTACGAACCCGCCGACGCCCGCCACCTAAGGGCCACGGTGATGTGGCGAATGCGAGCCGGTGAACCAGGGGTCACCGGCTGGGAGGTGGTTGTATCGGCGCAGACGTCACTCCTCACGGCCGACGCCGCGATCGCAGTCGTGTCGACCGTCGAGGCCGACGACCTGCTCTGGAGCGACGGCCGCCGAGCGCACCACGACTGGCAGCCGATCGGCCCGGATGGAGCCGTCCCCGCCGGCGCCACCTGCATCCTTGCCCGACGCGGCGCCGGCGCGGCCGACGCGACGAGTCTTGTGGTCGCGGTGCATCCGGCCGATCACCGCCACATCATCATCGCCCGCGCAGGCCGGCGGGTTCGGATCGAGTGCTGGCTCTTTTCGTCGGCCATTGAGAAGGGTGTGCTGCTTCGCAGCCGCGTCCTCGCGGCGATCGGCCCCGCCCCCACCGACGCTGCGTGGGCTGGCCGAATCGCCGCGGGATTTGCCGCTTCCCCGCCACCGCTGACGACGTAGCTCGAGCGGTGAAGCCGGCGATCTGCCCGTTTTTTGACGTGGCAGGATTTGGGGTATCGGCGTTACATTGTCCCCATCTTTCCTACGTTTTCTTTTGCCATGGACCGGCATGAACGCCACCGCCACCGCGGTGGCTGGGTCGCGAGCGGCCCAGGTGCGGGATTCGCCCGGGCCAACTCACGGAAGAGGTGTTACCAGTGGCCGACATCGTTTTCGCCTTCGATCCAGTGATCCACCGGCCGATCGCCGTGCCTCAAGGAGCTCCAGCCGCGGTCGCCGACACGATCGCGACGGCAGCCGTCGCAGCGCTCGAACAGGCGGCTGCGGTGGCGTCGAAGGCCAATGCGGCCGCGTTGGTGCTCTGCGGCCGCATCCTCGATCCTTCACGGTCGAGCCCGGCGCAGGCAGCGCGGCTCAGGCAGGTCATCGCATCGCTCGCCGCCCGCGGCTGCCGCACCGTGATGATCGCCGACGAAACCTCCTTCTGCCACGACATCTCGCGAATGCTCGGCGAGCCTCGCGGTCTGTTCTTTGTGACCCCGCTGGCGCCGCTCGAGTTTGAAGTCCGCGGGCTGGCCGTCGAGATCGCCTCCGCACACGGCCCGTCCAGCGCCGGCTCAGGAGCCGCCTTCACGGCCGCCGCGTCGCCGCTCCACCGCCGGATCGTCATCGGCTGGGACAACGCGCTTTGGAATCCCGAACCATGGACCCCCGACAAGCAGGTCTACGGCGTCACTCCGGAGCCGGCGATTCTGCCCGCGGCCGCCGCCTTCGCGACGGCGGCGGCCGCGTCGACGGCGTGGTCGCAGCCCGGCACCTTCTGGATCTGGGCGTCGCGACGCCGGCAGGCGCTGCCGCCGGGTGTGCACTTCATGCCGGCACTCCAGGCCCGATCGATCGATGAGGCTGCGGCGGGGGCCTGCTGCACGCTCACGCTTCTCGACCGCGAGCCGGGCGATGCGTCGTCGGACGACGATGCGTTCGCCGCGCCCCACGCCGACTGGCGGGCAACCTGGCACGAGGTGCCGACGCACCGCGTCAACTGGCGGACGGTCTCCGTTGATTCGCCATCCGGGGGCGACGAGGAGCTGGCCACCACGATCTGGGGTGCGCTGGAAAACCTGCCGGCCGACCGGCAGCCGGCCCTTGAGATCGTGCGCTGCTCGGTGGCCTGCGGCACGAGCGTGGCCCGCCGCGTGCGGATCGGCGAGATCGCCGCCGAGACTCTGGCCCGCGTCCGTGATCTCTACGACTCCCAGTCGTTTCGCGTGTGGTGCCAGGAGATTGTCGCGGAGCCGACCGAGTCGCTCGCGCCGTTGGGCCATGCGCGGTCCGGCAGCCGCCCCGGCTCGACCACGTCGTTCTCATCGGCGCTGGCCGACATCGTGACCCTCGTCGAACAATCGCAGGCGATCCCCGCCGATCAGGCCCGCGAGGCCGGGTGGCTGGCGCTTGAGCTGATCGAATCGGTCTGACGTCCCCGTTCCCCTTCTTCCCGACCCACGGTTCCGCGGAGTCCACCGCATGTTCATCGAACGCATCGAAGTCGAACGGTTTGGAGCGCTGTCGCGCACGACCATCGACCGTCTCGGCCCCGGGGTGCAGGTGCTCCACGGCACCAACGAGACGGGCAAGACCACGCTCCTGGAGTTTGTCCGGGCGGTGTTCTTTGGGTTTGAGGGGCTGTTCCGTCGCGGCGTGCTCGATGCCCGAAAGCCCTGCGCCGGCAGGTTGCTGGTGCGCATGCCGCCGGAGCAGACGCTGATCTCGATCGAGCGGCGGCACGAGGGACCGGAGCTCGCCACGCTCACCAACGAGAGTTACACCGACGACGTGGTCGGTCTCGGCGGCGACACGGGCGACCTGATCAGGATTGTCGACGTCGATCCACGGCACGAGGGCAGCCGCCACAAGATCTATCTCCAGGACATGGTCGGCGACATCGACGAGGCGACGTTCACCAGCGTGATGGCGTTCGGTCTCGACGAACTCCACGAGCTCCGCACGCTCGAGCCCGATGGCTGCGGCCGACGGCTCTACGAACTGGCCGCAGGACTCGACCGCTCCACGGTGGCCCGGGTGCTCTCCCACCTCCGCGACGCGATGCAGCGGCTCGACTCGTCCGACCCGACGGTCTCGCCAGTCGCGTCGCTCGAGGCCCGTCACACCGACGTGCTCGAACGGCTCGCAACAGCCAATGCCCCGGCGCTCGCCGCTGGCGCGCTGTGGTCGGAGCTCGCCCACCTCGACGCCGAACTGGTGGCGATCGAGCCCCGGATCGCGGTCGCCCTCCGGGCCGAGGATGGAGTCCGCGGCGTGCTCGCGCTCGAGCCGCTCCATTCGGAATGGCGGCGGACGGCCGACAGGCTTTCCGCACTCGAAGCCGTGCCGCTGGTGCATGCCGACCGCGACTCCTGGCGGCTGGCGAATCGGCGGCTGCGGCGGTTCGCGAGAATCGCCAAAAAGCGGAAGAAGCTCCGCGGCAAACTCGCCCGCCAACTCCGCCTCCTTCCCACCGAATCGGCCGTCTGGCGGAAGCGGACGCTCATCGCCGGACTGATCGAGGAGGCGCCGCGACTCGAACGGCTTTCGGCCGACGTGGTCCGCGCTGAGTCGCACGCCCGACTTGCCGCCCGCCGGTTCGGCGAACAGGTGGGCATCGCGGGCCTGTCGCGGGTGGTGCCGATCGCGGCCAACCTCGACGATGATAATGCGACGATCCCCGACGTGCTCCTCCCCGAGGGCTTCGCGCTCTCCTTCGGGCCGCTGAGGTCGCGGGCCCGCGAGTGCAGCCGGGGCTCCCGCGACGTCGCAGCGGCCAAGCGGGCTCTCGCCGAAGCAAAGCGGTCGCTCGTCGACACCCGCGGCTCGGTGAAGGAGGCCGGCTCCGCGTTTGCCGGTCTGACGCTCGCCGATGCGATCGAACAGGCCACGGTCCGAGCCATCGCCATCCGCAAGCGAATCGCCGCCGGCGACCAGCTTGCCGAACTCGACCGCTCGATCGCCCGGATCGATCGCGAGGTGGCCGACAGCATTGGCTCGCAGCTTGTGCCGGTGCCATGGCTGCTCGGCCTCGGCGGCCTGTTCACGCTCGGCACTGGCATGCTTCTCTCCGGGCTCCTGTTGCCCAGTGCGGTCACCGGCTCGATGGCCTACGCGATGGCGGCGCTCGGGCTGGCGGGGGCGGGCGTGGCGTCGGTCACGACCTGGTCGCTCGACAAGAGTTCGACCAGCCGGCTCGAAGCCCTGCGGCGGCAGTTGGCGATGGCCAAGCAGCAGCGGGAAGAACTACTCGCCCAGTGCAGTGCACTCGACGGAAAGATTCCAAGCGATGCGGCGACAACGCTGGAGCGGCGGCTCGCCCAGGCGCAGGCCGAGGTTGAACGGCTCGAGGGACTCCTGGCCCGTGAGGGCTCCATGCACGTGCTCACAGACCGCGTGACGCTCGCGGAGCAGGTGCTGGCCCGGGCGGTGGAGGCCCGCACGACGGCCCGCGGCCGCTGGCGGAGGGCCTTGGCGCACCGGGGACTTCCCACGACCCTCTCCCCCCGCGAGGTGCGGCAGATCGCAGCGCATCGCCACACGCTGATCACCCTCGATGACGACCGCCGCCGGCTCTCCGAGGAGGCGCGGCAGAAGCGGGAGGAACTCGCGGCGTTTGGCCGGCGAATCGACGAGGCGCTTGTCGAGTGTGAGCTGACGCCCGAGTCGACGCCACTCGACCATCTCAAACTGCTCGAGGACCGGCTCGACGTCGAGCGGCGGGCGATCCGCCGGCGCGGGCAGCTGACAAGGCGCCTGGAGTCGGCGCGGCGACGGCATCGCAACGTCGTCCGGCAGGTCCGCGTGGCGGAGCGGGCGATGAAGGAGTTTTTCACCCGCTGGGGCGTGACCACCGAACAGGAGTTTCTCGCCAAGGTCGACCGGCGGCCGGAATACGAGGAGGTCCGTGCGGAGGCCGCCGCGGCGGAAATGGCCTGGTCGGATGCCCGCCGCCGGACGACCGAGCCGCCCGAGATCGACCGCTGGCTGGCCGAGGCCCATGTCGTGCCACTGGCGAAGCGGCTCGCCGAGGCCCGCGAGATCACGCAGCGGCATCGCGCCACTCTGGCCGCCGCCAGCGAACGGCGGCAGACGGTCACCGCTCGCGTGGATGCCGCGGCCAACGACCACACCCTGGAAAACCTCCAGCGTGAACTGGCCGACATCGAGGAAGACATCCTCAAGCAACAGAACCGGCGGCGGCTGCTCCATCAGGCACACGTGCTACTCGAGCAGACCCGAGCCGCCGTGGCCCGCGACCACCAGCCGCCCGTGCTACGGGAGGCGTCGCGCTGGCTCGCGAGGCTCACCGACGGCCGCTATCCGTCGATCACGACCGCGATCGACGAGGCGCGCCTGGAAGTGCACGACACCGACGGCGAGATCTGGAATCCCGAGCGGCTCAGCCGTGGCACGCGGGAGCAGGTGTTTCTCGCGCTGCGGCTGGCACTGATCCGCGATCTCGGCCGCCACGACGTCAGCCTGCCGATCGTGATGGACGACGCGCTGGTCAACTTCGACGATGCACGGGCCCGGTCGGCCGCCCGCGTGCTCGTGGAGTTTATCGCCGAGCAGGCTTCCGACCGGCAGATGCTGGTGCTCACCTGCCACGAACACGTGGCCCGCACCTTCGCTGCCGCAGGCGCGCACGTGCGGTCATTCAACGATCCGGCGCCGCTCTGGGGTGGCACCGTGCCGCCGCTCCCGGCGGTCGAGCCCCAGCCCCTACCCTTGTCCCTACCCCTGCCGGCGCCCCTGCCGAAGCCCGTCGCGGTGGTCGCGTCGGTTGACGTCATGCCGGAGCCGGTTGCCACGGGGAAAGACCTCTGGCCTGCTGAGGCGTTTTTCTTCGGCCACGCAGCGGGCTCATTGCCCGCGGACGAACAGCGGCACGAACCGTCTTCGTCACGTCGCCCGCCGCGGCGCCCCGCGGGCCGTGGCCGCCGCCGGTAGGGCGTGGTGCTACCCGCATTCCCCGCGATTGCGATTGGGGCTTCCTGACGGGAGGCACGCCGCACGGATGATCGAACCGATTCTTGATCGTGAGGAGCCGGTCGGGGGCACGCGCAGACGCCGGGAATCTTTGCGACTCTCAAGCGATCCCCAGTCGGCCACCCGAGCATCCTGTAGCAAAATCCCCCGGCGGCGAGCATGTCACCGCCGGTGAACCAATCCGGTATCAAATCGATGCTTCCCGCATTCCCCGCGCTTGCGATTGGGGCTT
>CAMBPQ010000050.1 GCA_945869735.1 Planctomicrobium piriforme | reverse complement strand
GGATGTTCGCTTCGGGCATCGTGCCCTACGCTCTCTGCGCGCCGGCTGCGCTTCGCCATCCTGGCTGCGCTGGCCGCCGAGCCCGGCTCTCGGGGCACGGGCAGCCCCGAGCCTACCTCGTCCGGTTCACCGAGCCGGCGATCGACGGAAACAGAAGCCTCTATCCCAGCTCTTTGGCGCGGGCGGCAGCGGCGACGACGGCGTCGATGAGCGCGCCGCGGACGCCTCGCTGCTCGAGCACGGCGAGGCCCGCCAGCGTCGTGCCGCCGGGGCTCGAGACGCGATCCTTGATCTGTGCCGGATGCTCGCCTGTCTGCTCCAGAAGCGCGGCGGTGCCCGAGAGCGTCTCGACGGCGAGAGCGAGCGACAGGGCTCGGGGTAGGCCGGCCTTCACGCCGCCGTCGGCGAGCGCCTCGACGAGCAGGGCTATGAACCCCGGGCCGGAACCGGAGAGGCCGGTCACCGCGTTCATCAGCGATTCGTCAACCTCGTGGACATGGCCGACGGAGGCGAGCAGCTTCATCACACGTTCGGCTGCTGGGGCTGGGACGTCGGCGGTGTGGCAGACGACCGAGACGCCGTGTCCCACGAGGCTCGGGGTGTTGGGCATCACGCGGACGACCCGCTTCGTGCCCGCCATGCCGGCGAGCGAGGCGGTCGAGAGGCCGGCGACGATCGAGACGAGCACCGCGTCGCTGCCGAGGTGGCCGGTGATCTCGCGGCAGGCGTCGGCCGCCTGCTGCGGCTTCACGGCGAGAAACACGAGGCCGGCCGCGGCGGCGGCAGCCGTGGACGAGTCGGCAAAGTTGATGCCGGGCAGCCGCGCCGCCAGCCGCTCGCGGGCCGGAGCGTGCGGATCATACACGGTGATGTCGGCCGGCGCGAGTAGGCCTGAGCGGCAAAAGCCCTCCGCGAGCGCAAGTGCCATCTGGCCGCCGCCGATCATTGCCACTGTCCGCTCGTCGTTCGCGGAGGGGGGCGTCATGGCGTGCTGCCTTTCGTGGTGCCTGGAGATGAGGCGTCGAGGGCGTCGCCCATCTCGTCGAGATCGAGTCGGCTCACCCAGAGCTGGCTCGTCGGCCCGCGTCCGCCGGCCTGCTCGCCGCGACTCGCCGTCCACATCAGAAGCGTGCCATCGGGGGAAAATGCCGGCAGCACGTCGGCCCCCTCGTGGTCGGTGATCCGCAGCGGCTCGCCGACTCGAAACGTGCCGTCCGCCGTGTCATATCCCGCGATCCAGAGGTCGTAGTTCGGACGCTTCGTGGGATCGGAGTGGTCGGCGCCGGTCCAGATCAGCCACGGCTTCGTGGGATGCCAGTAGGGCGCCCAACGCACCCCCTGCCCTGCGGTCACGGCCAAGTCGCCGGTGCCATCGGCCTTCATGACGTGGATCTGGAGCATGTCCTTTTCGAGGCGGTCGGTACGGTAGGCGATCCATGCCCCGTCGGGCGAGAAGAACGGCCCGCCGTCGTAGCCCGGCACATCGGTCAGCTGTTGCACGTTGGCCCCGTCGGCATCCATCACGTAGATGTCGGGGTCGCCGTCGCGATCGCTCACGAAGAGCACCTGGCGACCGTCGGGGGAAAACGAACACTCGGCGTCGTAGCCCTTGGTGGCGGTGAGCTGCACGAGGTCGCTCCCGTCGAGGCGCGAGCTGAAGATGTCCATCCAGGGATCGAAGTCCCACTGATAGCGGCGGCGACGGCCGGAGCGGGCGTCGTCCTCTGCCTGCGCTCGGGCCGCGGCCTCGGTGGCGCCGACCTCCGGATCGAGATGACTCGACGCGAACAGGAGCCGAGCGCCAGCGGGTGAAAACCAGCTACAGGTCGTCCGCCCCGGCCCTGGGCTCACCTGCCGCGGCGGCGCGGGCCGCGGAGCCGTTGCGTCGAAATCTTGAATGTAGATCCGGTAGAACGGATGCCCGGGCGGCACTGCCTGGTAGCAGATCCGTCGCGCGTCGGCAGAGAAGTAGCCCTCGCCGGCCTTCGTCATGCCGTCGGTGATGCGGACGGGCTCCCCGAGGAACCGCCGCTCGATCGCGGATCGCGAGGCTGGATCCGCCTCCACCGGCGACGCGGAGGGAGCAGGGCCTTCCCGCAGAGCCACGGCTGCCACGAGGGCGGAAAGCAGGATCGAGGCGATCCAGTTGCATGATTTTCTCATGGGTCCCAGTATACGTGCGGATTTCGTACTCGGAGGAGGCAGAGGCCCGACATGAAGATCTACACGAAGACCGGTGACGCGGGGCAGACGGGGCTGTTTGGCGGGCCGCGGGTCCGCAAGGACCACGCACGGATCGAGGCCTTCGGAACCGTCGACGAGCTCAACAGCCACCTCGGCATGGTTCGCACGCACTCCGTCGCCGCGGCCTTCGATCCCCTGCTTCGCCGCGTGCAGTGCGAACTCTTCGACCTTGGTGCCCAGCTGGCCACCCCAGAGGCGGCCGAGGAGCGGATCACGGCGGGGCATGTGGAGGCACTCGAACTGGAGATCGATCGGCACGAGGCGACGCTCACGCCGCTGACGTGCTTCATCCTGCCCGCGGGTACGCCGCTGGCAGCGGCGGTTCATGTCGCCCGCACCGTCTGCCGCCGCGCCGAGCGGCGGGTCGTGACGCTCGCGTCGCACGAAGGCTCGACGATTCCCGCCAACGCGATCGAATACCTCAACCGGCTCGGCGATCTCCTCTTCGTGCTGGCGCGGGTCTCGAACAGGCAGGCAGGCGTCACCGACGATCCCTGGATCCATCCATGAACTCCACGCCCGCCACGACAGCGGCAGGGGCGGTGAACGTTCGGCCGGCGGTCGCGCGGGCGAACGAGGCGGTCAAGGAGGCCCGGGTGCGGATCGCCGCGCAGCATGCCGCCGGCGCCCAAGGCTGGGCGGTGTGCGTGTTTGCGTCGGAACGCTTCGAGGCGATCGTTCGCGACGTCTGGAGCAGTCTCGTCGCCGATCTCCCGGCTGACGATGCGGCTCGGCTCGCGAAGCATGCGGCGCTGGTCGCCCACGGTGGCTTCGGCCGCCAGGAGATGGCGCCGTGGTCCGACGTCGACCTGATGATCCTGCATGATGGCCGGGCCGGAGAGGTTGTGGTTGCAGCCGCGAGACGACTGCTTCAAGACCTCTTCGACGCGGGGCTCGACGTCGGGCAGAGCGTGCGCACCGTCGCTGAGGCCGTGCGGCTCGCGGGGAACGACGCCACCATCATGAGCACGCTGCTCGACTGCCGCACGCTCTCAGGCGACAGCGAGCTCGTGCCGCTTCTCCGGCAGCGGTTGCGTTCGGCGATCGGCCGGTCGCGCCGGCGGGCCGTCGACCGGCTCGTCGCGGCCCGCCGCGACGAGGCCGAGAAGTTTGGCCACACCGTCGCGCTCCTGGAGCCCAATATCAAACGGTCGCCCGGCGGGCTTCGCGACATCCAGCTCGTGCGCTGGCTCGGTCAGCTGGTCCACGGTGTAGACACCCTCGACGATCTCGCGCTCGCGGGGGGTATCACCCGGGCCGACGCCGACGCCGTCCGTGATGCCAGCGAGTTTCTCATGAGGGTCCGCAATGATCTTCATCTCGCCGCCGGCAAATCGGCCGACGAGCTCTCCCGCGCCGAGCAGGTGCGGATCGCGGCAGCCCTCGGCATCGAGTCGCGGGACGGACTCCTCGGCGTCGAGCGGTTCATGCGCGATTATTTCGGCCACACCCGCCGTGTCGCGCGGGTGGCCGAGACGATGGTCCGCGGGCTGCGGTTTTCCGGCACCGTGAAGGCCCTGGCGCGGGGCCTGCTGGGCCATGCCGTCGATGGCCGTTTCCGCGTCGGGCCGCTCGACGTGTCGGCGACGACCGCGAGCCTACCGCAGGTCGCGGGCAGCCTCCGCGACATCGTACGGCTTGCCGAGTTGTCGATGCTCTACGACATGCCCGTGGCCCGCGAGACGTGGGAGGCCATCCGCGCAGGCGTGCCGGCGCTTGATCGCGACGTCGACCCCGCCACCAGGGAGGCGTTTCTAGGGCTCTTCGACCACCCCGAAAAACTAGCCGACGCCCTGCACTGGCTGCACGAGGTGGGGGTGCTCGAGATTCTGATCCCGCAGTTCGCGCACGCCCGCAACCTGCTGCAGTTTAATAGCTTTCACAAATACACCGTCGACGAGCACTGCATTCTTTCGGTCGAACGGGCGGCAGGGTTTGCCACAGACGACGGCTGGCTGGGGGACGAGTGGCGGGCCCTCAACCGTAAGCGGACGTTGCTTTTGGCCCTGCTCATCCACGACATCGGCAAGGGATTCGTCGAGGATCACAGCCAGGTCGGCGCACGGATCGCCCGGGAGGTCGCCGCCCACCTCGGACTGCCCGCCGACGAGGCGGGGATCGTCGAGTTTCTCGTGCTGCGGCACCTCGCGATGGCCCACCTCGCGTTTCGCCGCGACGTCGGCGACGACACGATCGTTGCGGGGTTCGCGAGCGACGTGGGCTCGCCCGAAGTGCTGCAGATGCTCGCCCTGCTCACCGCCGCCGACGTCTCGGCCGTGGGCCCGGGAACGTGGACGAAGTGGAAGGCCGACCTGCTCGGCGACTTGTATTACAAGACACGCGGCTTCCTCGACGGCTCGGGGCCGAGCGTGGCGGCGGATCGTGGCCGCAAGGGCCTGGCGCGGCTGCTCGGGGAGCGCGGTTCCGACGATCCCGTGGCGCGGCTGGCGCGGGGACTCCCGGCATCGTATCTGGGGGCGACCGCTCCCGAACGCATCGTCGAGGAACTCGGCCGACTGGCCCGCCTGCCGCCGGGGGGCCTGTTTGCGACGGCCCGCTGGCAGCCCGACACCTCCACCGTGACGGTGACCGTGGGCACCCGCGAGGACGTCAGGCCTGGAATTTTCCACCGGGTCACCGGCAGCCTGACGAGCCAGCGGCTCGAAATCCTCGCCGCCGACATCCACACCTTCAGCGACGGGCACGTCATCGACCACTTCACCGTCCTCGACCACGATTTCGCGGGTGAGCCGCCGGCGGACCGGCTGGCCGACATCTCTGAAGCGATTCGCGGGGCGATTCTCGGCGACCGTCCGCCCGAGTTCATGGCCCGGTGGAACCCGTTTGCACCGCAGGTGAGGCCGGCCATCCTGCAGCCGATCCGCGTCACGTTCGACAACGAGAGTTCTCAATACGCGACCATCCTCGAGGTCTTCGCGCACGATGCCCCCGGGTTGCTCTACCGCGTCGCGCGGGTGCTCTTTGAGGCGGGGCTGTCGGTGCGGGCCGCGAAGATCGGCACCTACCTCGACCAAGTCGTCGATGCCTTTCACGTCACGGCAGCCGACGGGGCGAAGGTCACCGGTGTTGGTCGACAGGCAGCGATCCGGGCCGCGATCGAGACGGCGGCGGCACCGGTCACCGGCCCCGTGTGACCGGCTTCCTCGCCGGGGGCGCAGGGGCTGCCGGAGGCGCTGGCGATGCTGGTCGTGTGCCGCCCAGCGCGAGGATCCGCTGCCGCCAGGCGGCCTCGTATCGATCGATCGCGACGCCCGTCAGCTTTTCGAGAACCCCGACAGGGTCGCCCTCGGCCTTCGTCATCTCCACGATGGCGGCCGGCGACAGCACCGGCTGCAGCATGGCGACATCGAGCGCGAGCCCCCATGCCGCGAGGTATGCGCGACCGCGGTCGCCGTCGCGGCCGGCGTGCCCCGCGAGAAACTGGTGCTGCCCCGCCTGCACGAGGTCGGCGAGGCGGGGAGCCGTGCCGGCCCGCATCGATTCCTGGAGCGCCGCAAGTCGCCGCGGGTCGGGGGCGTCGAGGCGGAGTTCGCCAGCCTCCAGCGGCGCTGATTCCACGACCTGCGCGAGGCCTTCATCGAGCCAGACCGGGAGGCCGACGGCATCAGTGGCACGCAGCCGCGTGTCGGCGTAGGCATGCCACGCCTCGTGGGCGAGCCGCTGCCGGAAGGCCCGTCGTGCACGGTCGAGCGTTGCGTCGTTGTCGCGCCGCGCCGCTTCGATGCGTGTCAGTTCGGCCGTGCGTTCCCGCTCCCAACGCTGCCGGGCGCGCTGCACGATCGCCGCTCGTTCGGACGCCGGGAATCCCTGCTGCTCCAGATCACCCGCCAAGCCCTTGAGCCGCTCATCGAGGAGCCGGTCGAGTTGGTCGTAGCGCTGGGCCGCGGCGGCGAGCTCGTCGTCGACGGACTCGCTGCCGGCGACGAGGGCGGGCATGTCGCCACCGGCCACGAGCAGCCGGCGGGACGGCACGTAGAACGCCGGGCTGTCGATCGCGATCCCGAGCGACCGTTGCACGTCGCGATACTCCGCGGCCGATCCACAGAGCCGCACCGCGATCGCATTCTGCCGCCCCGCCGGCGCGGCGGCCGTGACCAAGGTCTCGAGCCCGCCGAAGACCTGCTCGAGCGTCACAATCGCGGTACGAGTGGTGCCGGGATCGGCGGTGCTGGTGACCGTGAAGCTCTCGCTGTCGTATCGCCACGGCCCGTCCTCGTCGTGCCGCTCGAGCCGCACGGCCGTCTCGGCGTCTGCCTGCCGCTGTCGGCTGTCGAGGAATGATCGGACCCGCGCCGCGAGCTGCTCGTGCTCAGCGGGCGGCAGCCGGTCGACGGCGGCGATCTGCTCGGCGGCCAGGGGGCCCCAGATGATGACGTACATCGGCCGGCCAGGCGGCCGCTTGACCTGGGCGAAGCGGATGTCGTCATCGCCGTCCCCGGCGGCCGTGTCGGGCTCCAGCACGAGCCCGGCGAGCCGACGTCCGTCGCGCAACATGAGCGACTCAAGTTTCCAGGCCGCGGTCGCGAGTCCTGGCGGCTGGGCCGACACGCCAGACTCCGCCGCCAGGGCCGCCAGAACCACGCCGATCACAAAGATGGGATGACGCACCGCTCGCCCCCCACGGCAGTCAGAGGTAGGTGTTGATCAGGTTCTCGAAGAGTTCCTGTCGGCCGCTCTTGCATGGCGTAGCCTCACCCTTGGCGAGCATCTCCTGCTCGAGCGACGCCAGGCTCTCGCTCCCAGACTCGATCCGCTTGCCCAGCGGGCCCGACCACGAGGCGTAGCGCTCATCGACCAGTTTCTGCAGCGCTCCGTCGGCCCGCATCGCGGCCGCGATCTTGAGCCCGTGGGCGAAGGCGTCCATCCCGCCGATGTGGGCGTGGAAGAGATCGACGGGCTCGAAACTCTCGCGGCGAACCTTGGCGTCGAAGTTCACGCCACCCGGCGCCAGGCCGCCGTACTTGAGGATCGAATGCATGATCTGCGTGGTGAGATAGACGTTGGTCGGAAACTGATCCGTGTCCCATCCCACGAGCGTGTCGCCGGTGTTGGCGTCGATCGAGCCGAGAAAGCCCTGCATCCCGGCGTATTCGAGTTCGTGCTGCATCTCGTGGCCGGCGAGCGTGGCGTGGTTGGTCTCGATATTCATCTTCACGTGCTTCTCCAGGCCATAGGCACGCAGGAAGTTGATGCACGTCGCTGAGTCGAAGTCGTATTGATGCTTCATCGGCTCCCGCGGCTTCGGCTCGAAGTAGAACTGGCCAGTGAAGCCGATCTCCCGCGCATATTCCACCGCCATGTGCATGAACGTCGCGAGGTGGTCGACCTCCCGCTTCATGTCGGTGTTCCACAGGCACTGGTAGCCCTCGCGGCCGCCCCAGAAGACATAGCCCGCCCCGTCGAGCCGGTGCGTGACCTCGAGGGCCTTCTTCACCTGGGCGGCGGCGTAGGCGAACGTCTCGACGTTGGGGCTCGTGGCGGCGCCGTGCACGTAGCGCGGGTTTGAGAACAGGTTGGCCGTGCCCCAGAGGAGCCTTTTGCCGGTCTGCTTCTGGTGCTGCTCAAGCCGGTCGGCGACCGAGTCGAAATGCTTGTTGCTCTCGGCGAGCGTGCCGCCGTCCGGGGCGACGTCGCGGTCGTGGAAGCAGTAGAAATCGACGCCGAGTTTCTCGAGGAACTCAAAGGCCACGTCGACCCGTGCCAGCGCGGCCTTGAGCGGGTCGCTCTCCGTCTCCCACGGGCGGATCATGGTGCCCGGGCCGAATGGGTCGCTGCCGGTGCCGCGGAAGGTGTGCCAGTAGGAGACGGCGAACCGCAGATGGTCGCGCATCGGCTTGCCTTCCACGATGGCGTCGGCTTCGTAGTGCCGGAACGCCAGCATGTTTTTCGATGCCGGACCCTCGTACCGGATCTTCCCGATGCCCGCAAACGCCTCTGACTTACCCGCCATCGCAGCTTCTCCCGTGACGTTTTGAACAAACGTGCCGGTCGACGGTCGTCGTCGGCCGCGGCGCGAACGATCTGCACCGAGGCCTCTATATAACCGGATTCGGCAGGCTTGTCGCCCGCGGCCGGCGCTCGAGCGTATTCGACTTGCGTAGATCGTCGGCTCGGGGGCGACAAAAGTCGCCGCTGCGCGGTCCTGCGGATTGTCGCCGGGGCGAGGATACGCCCCAGGCTCCTCGAGCGTTCGCCGACCCCCGCGTCTCCGTTTTCCAGGTTGCCACGAGAGTGCTCCAGCTATCTCGAACGTGCTTGAGTGGCGCGGTCGAGGAGCCGGCGTCCCCAGTTCGGGAACCATTCGATCAGACCCGCGAGCAGGCCCACCTTCCGCGGCACCACGAGTTCGCATGTCTGCCGGGCACAGGCTGCGAGCACCTGGGCGGCGAGCCGGTCGGGGTCGAGCTGTTTGAGGCTCGTCGTCCCACCGGCCACCGCAGCCGACGGCGGCAGACCGGCCGCGGCCGCCTCCGCGGCATAGCGGCCGGCGGCGCGGTCGACGGCCGGGTCGTCCGCCTGACGTCGGATCGGCCCGGGCGACACGAGCAGCACGTGGCCGCCGCGCGGGGCCAGTTCGATCCGCACCCCGTCGGCATATGCCGCGAGCGCCGACTTCGCGACGCTGTAAGGGCCCATGAACGGCGTCACGACTTTCCCGGCAAGGCTTCCGATAAACACGACGTGCCCCCGGGCGGCGACAACGTCATCGGCCACGGCCCGCGTGATCTCGGTCGCTGCGAAGAGGTTGGCGGTGAGGTAGTCGCGGAGGAGGTCGTCTGTCGCGTCGAGGATGCGGACCCGGCCCGAGCGACCGACGCAGCAGAAGAGATCATCGATCCCACCGAGCAGCCGCACGGTCTCGCCGGCGACGCGGTTGCCCTCCCCTGCCCTGCCGAGGTCGGCCGTGATGCCGTGGATGGATATGGTCGATTCACCGGCCCGCTCGCAGGCCTCACGAGCGCTCCGCACGCCTTCCGCCGAACGGCCCACGATCACCACCCGGGCTCCCGCCTGCGCAAGGTGCCGCGCGAGCACGAGGCCAAACCCGGCCGTGCCTCCGGTCACGATCACCCGCCGATCACGCCACATCGATCACACGCCCAGGGACTGCTCCTCGCGATTCCGCACCGAAGTCTACCTCGACCAAACGACCACCGTCGTCACAAGACCATCCCCGCAGCGCGGCCCCTAACATCCCCGCAGCGCGGGCCCGAGATGGTACGCTGCCATCCCTTCTGGGCTCCGTTACCTTCCCACCTCAGGACGCCCTCATGAACGCCCCTTGCCCCGCCGCGGACATCGTCCGCACCAAGATCGTCGCCACGCTCGGGCCCGCCTCCCGCAGCGAGGAGGCCATGCGCGGCCTGGTCGAGGCCGGAGTCGACGTGTTCCGCCTCAACATGGCGCACGGCTCCATGCAGGAACATCAGGAGTCGCTCGACCGGATTCGCCGCATCTCGGCTGATCTGGTCCGGCCGATTGGCGTGCTGGCCGATCTCGCCGGTCCCAAGATTCGTCTGGGCGAGCTTCCCGGCGATGCGGTGGAGTGTGTCGAGGGGGATTCGATCAAGTTCATCCGTGGCACCGAGCCGGGTCGCGCCGGCGAGTTCACCGTCACCTACGAGCCACTGGTCAACGAGTTGTCGATCGGTGATTCAGTGATGCTCGCCGACGGCACGATCAGCCTCCTCGTCGAGGAGCGGACTACCGAGTGGGTTCGCTGCCGCGTCGTGCAGGGAGGTATTGTCCGCAGCCGGCAAGGGGTAAACCTGCCGGGCGTGAAGCTCTCCGTGGCGGCGATGAGCGCCGCCGACTGGCAGCACGCCGAATGGGCCGCCGCGGCCGGCGTCGATTTCGTGAGCCTGTCGTTCGTCCGCTCTGCGGTCGAGGTCAATCTGCTCAAGGAGTTGCTGCGTACCCGCGGCTCGCTCGCCCGAGTCGTCGCCAAGATCGAGAAGCGGGAGGCGGTCGATAATCTGGAGTCGATTGTCGAAGCGGCTGATGCGGTGATGGTGGCCCGCGGCGACCTCGGCGTGGAGACCGACGTGGCCAGCATGCCGATGGTGCAGAAGCGGATCATCCGCGTCTGCCAGCGGTATCAGAAGCCGGTGATCGTGGCCACGCAGATGCTTGATAGCATGCAGCACTCCCGCCGGCCGACGCGGGCCGAGACGACCGACGTGGCCAATGCGATTCTCGACGGAGCCGACGCCTGCATGCTTTCCGGCGAGACGGCGATCGGCGAGCACCCCCGGCTCGTCGTGGAGATGATGCGACGGATCGCCCGCGAAACCGAGAAGCAATATCTCGCCGACCGCTGGCACTACCTCGAGGGCCGCTTTCAGGCGGCCCGCGGCTCGGCCGGCGTGCCGGTGCAGGAGTTTCTCGGCTCCCCCGAGTTTCTCGTCGAGGGTCTGCACCCGATCACGCAGGCCGTGGTTGACGGGGCCAGTCGGATCGCCGGTGAACTCGACGCGAAGTTGTTTGTGGTTGCGAGCCGGTCGGGCCTCACGGCGATCGCCCGCTCCAAGCGGCGCGGGGCCGTGCCCACCATCGGCCTCTCCGACAACCCAGCGACTCTTCGGCAGATGGCGCTCTACTGGGGCGTCACACCGCTGGCGATGGATGCCACCCACGACACCAACGTGCTCCTCGACCGCATCACCGCCTGGGGCTTCCGCGACGGCCGGCTTCAGCGTGGCGATCGGATTTTGCTGGTGTCGGGTTCCGGTTTTGGAACTGGGGGCCACAATATGGCGCTGGTGCACGAGGTGTAGTGCGTCGATCCCAACCGTCACATTCTGGAAGAGACAAGAGCGACGAACGATGAAAACGAAATGCGTGCTTGCCTATTCGGGCGGCCTTGATACGTCGGTGATCCTCGGCTGGCTGATCGAGCGGGGCTACGACGTGATTGCTGTGTACGTCGATCTTGGCCAGCCCTGCGAGGATCGCGAGGCGACGCTCAAGAAGGCCCGTGACTGCGGGGCCGTGAAAGCCATGATCGTCGATGTCCGCGAGGAGGTCTGCCGTGACTTCGCCTTTCCGACGATGCAGTGGCAGGCCCGCTACGAGGGCACCTACCTGCTCGGAACCTCGATCGCGCGGCCGCTGATCAGCAAGGTCTGCGTGGAGATTGCCCACCGCGAGGGAGCCACGGTCTACGCCCACGGCGCCACCGGCAAGGGCAACGACCAGTGCCGCTTCCAGCTTGCCGCCGAGGCTCTCGATCCGGTAATCAAGGTGCTCGCGCCCTGGCGGATCGCTGAGTTTCGTGAGCGGTTTCCCGGACGCAAGGAACTGATTGAGTTCTGCGACGCTCGGAATATCCCGGTGAAGGCGTCGAAAGGGAAGCCCTACAGTTCCGACGAAAACTGTCTCCATACGAGCTACGAGGCGGGGCTGCTCGAGGAGCTGACCACCGATGGCTTCGAACTCGTCGACTTCGGCATGACCGTCTCGCCGCAGCAGGCACCCGACAAGGCGGAGCTCGTGACGATCGACTTCGAGTCGGGCGTGCCGGTTCGCGTCAACGGCAGGTCGCTCGCGGCCCACGAGGTCGTGCTCGCGCTCAACGAGATCGGTGGCCGCAACGGCATCGGCCGGACCGACATCGTCGAAAACCGGCTCGTGGGAATGAAGAGTCGCGGCGTGTATGAGGCGCCGGGCATGACGATCCTCTACGAAGCCCATCGGCTCGTCGAGCAGATGACGCTCGATCGGGATCTCGTCCATCTTCGCGACCGGCTCGCGCCCGAGGTTGCGGAGATGGTGTATTACGGCTTCTGGTACTGCGCGAAGATGGACGCCCTCCTGGCCTTCATCCGCGAGGCCCAGAAACCCGTCTCCGGGACGGTGGAGCTCAACCTCTACAAGGGCAACATGCTCGTGAAGAGTCGGTCGAGCTCGCAGAGCCTCTACGACGAGGCGATCGCATCGATGGAGGGGGGCGGCTCCTACGACCAGACTGACGCCGAGGGATTCCTGCGCATCCTGGGCCTGCCGCTCCGCGTGCAGGGCCGGGCGCGACCCCGCGGCGGGGCGTGAGGAGCGAGTGATCCCGGCCGCACGTGAGTCTGCCGCGTCGGCCAAGGGGCTGCTTGAGTCAGCCCGGCGGAGTGTGGCGCTGCTACTGATCGTCGTCCGCAGTGACGCCCGGCGGCCCGCATCCTGGATCGCGCTGGTGGCCGCTGCGGCAGCCGCCGTCACGCTGCCTGGCATCGCTGACGCCATGGTGGTCGCCCGCGCCATCGTGTGCGGAGGACTCGCCGCGGCGGCGGCCGTGGGTTCCTTGGCGGTGGCCGATGCCGCGCTCGGGACCGCGGCCGTATGGTGGGTGGCACGGTGTGCGTGGCCCGTTGTGGGTGTGGTCGCAGGTGCCGTGGCAGTCGGAGGCGTCGCGGCAGTGACGATGATCGCGGCTGCGCTGCTCACGACGCTGGCGCATGCGGTGGCCACGAGGCGTGGAGCGGCGCCCGCTGAGGCTACAGGCGTGGCGATTGCGTTGGCTGCCACGGCCGCCGGGGCCGCGACATGGGCCGCCGATGCGGGCATCGCTGCCGCCAGCGCTGGAGCATCGTGGCTCGTGCTCGCGATCGTGGCGATGGCTGTGAGCGGAGTTCGTTATCCCGATCCACTCGCGTCGGCCGTTTCGCTGACGGTGAGGGACCGTGCGGTCGGCGGTTCGACGCTCACGCGGCTGGCGATGGCCACGACCCTCGCGGCGATGGTGATTTGCTACTTTCTGGTCGCCGAGCGAGCGGCGTGGTACGCGGCCGTCGCGGTCGGCTGGTTCATAGCGCTGGCCGTCCCGGCGGCGACGATCGGTCCTGGGGCGGCTGGTGCGGCGAACCGCGGCCTGCTCCTGCGGTCGGCCGCCGGCGCGCCGCGGCTGCCCGGCACGCTGCCGCATGCCCTCGGTGCGATCGCCACGCACGCGGCCATCCTCGGCTGGCCGGCCGGCGTAGCCGCGGTGGTTCGCGGGCCCGCGGCCGCGGAGCCGTGGGGGCCGCTCGTGGCCGTCTTGATGCTCGCGACGCTGGCGGCGGCGACTGCGGTCAGCGTGTGGATGGTATCGAAGTGCCGCGCGACCGGAGACACTTCGTTGGCCCTGATCGCCGCGTGGTTGATCGCCGTGGTGATGATTCTCTCTCGCGCGGGAGGGTTTTCCTGACGCTATTCCCAGGAACCCTGCGGCGTCCCGCCAGGAAGCGTAACGACGTGAGCCGCACGACCCGCGGCCCGGCCTCCCGTCAGGAAGCCCCAACCGCGAGCGCGGGGATTCCGCCCACCACCCCGCCCCACCCACGACCACCTGGATTCCCCGGCCTGCGCAGACTCTCGCGACGGCGACTGAATCGCACTCAGCAGCCGGTGTTGAGAGATTTCGGCATCTTTGCGAAACTCCCCTCGTCTGCGCAGTTCCACGCATCGCCATGGGCGGCGCGGATCGACAACAGTTCGCTGATCGTTCGAGTCGAGAAAACCGTTCGCAACACACGATAGTAGTCCTTTTTGTTTCGCCCGCGCACCGTCTGCGTTTCCATCGAGGAGTTGTCTCGTGCCAGCAATCATGAATGCCCCCCGTCGATGGCTTCGCCCGTTCGCCGTCGCCATGGGCCTGCACGCGTCGCTCGCGGCCGGTGCCGCCACCCTGGCGGCTGCGTTTCCCAGGAGCGAGATGATCTTCCCCGACACCACCCGGGCGTGGATCAGCATCTCCGACTTCCGCGGCCTGCAGGAGCGTTTTGATCGCTCGCCCTACGGTCAGTTGATCGCCGATCCCGCGATGAAGACGTTCATGGACCACCTCCGCGAACAGATTTCGAAGAACGGCAAGCAGCGGCTGGCAAAACTCGGGCTCACACTCGAGGATCTCGAAAAGGTGCCCGGCGGCGAGCTGGCTGCTGCGGCGATCGAGGCCGAGCCAGGCCGGTTGGCGACGGTGCTCATGGTCGACACGACGGGGCACGAGGACGACGCGAAGGCGGTCGTTGAGCGTATCGGCGCCCGGCTCCTCGAGCAGAAGGCGACGAAGGTCACGGTGCCGTCAGCGCCGCCGCAGCTGACCGTCTACGAACTGCCCGCGGATCCAAACGACGTGCGGTCCGAGGGTCCGGCCCGTCGGCGTCGCGTCGCGTTTGCGCTGGCGCCGCAGGCGCTGATCGTGGGCGACGACGCGCTGCAGGTAGGCCAGGCCTTTGCCGTGCTGGCACAAGGCCGCAAGGACAACCTCGCCACGGTCGAGTCGTTCAAGGCGGTCATCGAGCCGTGCGCGAGCCAGGTGCCGGCGACGTCGGCTCCGATCCGCTGGTTCGTCGATCCGCTCAAGTTTGCCACTGCCTACCAGGCCAGTAACCCTCCCCGGGAAAAGCGGAAGGGCCCCGACTACGTCGCCATCCTCGGACGCCAAGGGTTCGATGCGGTGAAGGCGGCCGGTGGCGTGCTCGTGCTCAGTGAGGGCAGCCACTCCCTGCGGCATCACTCGATGATCTACGCACCGCCGCTACCGGGCCGCGACCCCGATTCGGTCGAGCGGTTCGACCTCGCCGCCCGGATGCTGCGGTTCCCCAATGCCGCCGCCATGGGTCCGCCCGCTTGGGTGCCGCGCGACGTGGCTGGTTGGGCCGCGATGCAGTGGGACGTGCAGGCCGCGTTTCACTCCGCGGAGTCGCTCGTTGACGATATCGTGGGTGACAAGGGCGTGTTCGACGACGTGATCGCCTCGCTCAAGGAGGATCCGGACGGCCCGCAGATCGACGTGGAACAGGATCTCGTGGCCTGTCTCGGCAAGCGGTTGACGTTGATCACCGACCACGTCGATCCGATCGGCACCGACTCCGAGCGGCTCGTGATCGCGATGGAAGTCGCCGACGAGGCCAAGGTCGCGGCGACCGTCGCCAAGGTGATGGACGCCGACAGCGACATGCAGAAGATCGACATCAACGGCCAGGCGGCCTGGGAGCTTATCGATCACTCGATGGCGATCCCAAAGCTGGAGGTGGAGACGCCCGGCGGCGCCGTGACCCACGCCGACCATGATCCCGGTGACGAGGCACACCGCCGCCGCCAGCGGCTCCGCGAGAAGGACGGCAAACTTCTCCCGCACTCGACCGTTACGGTGGCCAGGGGGCACCTACTGATCGCCTCGCACCGTGATATCCTCGAACGGGTTCTGGCAGCCGAAGAGGACTCAGCCGCGCTCGCGGCTGCCCCCGACTATGCCGTTATCCAGACGGAACTTGGCACGTTCGTCTCCGGCCCCTCCGCCGCCCGTGGGTTTGGCCGCGAAGACGAGACGATCCGGCCGATGTACGAGCTGCTCCGGCAGGGCGCGATGCCCAAGTCAAAGAGCCTGACCGCTCAGCTCCTCAATGATCTGCTCGGTGACGGCAAGCCCGGCTCGGTGCGGGAGCAGCGGATCGACGGCAGTACGCTCCCTGACTTCGAGACCGTCCGCCGCTACTTCGGGACCTCGGGGTTGGTGATGGAGACACGTTCGCAGGGCTGGTACGTGGTGGGCGTCACGCTCCCGCGATCGCAGCAGCCGGAGGTCGCGCGTCGCCCGGCGGAGCCGGCGAGCCGGTAGTCTACGGGTCGCGAGCCGAGTCGACGACGGCCCAGAACGGGTGGAGGCGGTCGCTCCGCAGGCGAAGGTCCTCGAGCATCACCCTCAGGTCGATGGTCGGCTGCCCCTTGAGCAGCCGCTCTCCATCGAGCATGACGGTGACCGGGCGGGTGAAGTCAATGAGCTCTGGTGAGAGCCAGATGCGCACCCGGTCGGCACCGCATCGCACCGCGATTGAGTTGGTGGCCCCAACCTTCGCCTCGACGTGGAACGGGCGGACACCCGCTGCGGGAGGCCACTGCTCCGGCAGCACGATCGTCCGCGGTGGTAGCCCTTCCATCTCGACCCACCAGAAGAACCGGTCCCAGGGGCGCATCGTGACCGCGTCAATCTCCTGCGGAAAAAAATCCCGCTTCTTGCGGCCCAGCCAGTCGAAGATCCGGATGAGCTCGTCGGAGAAGTGTTCGTGGCCGCGTCCGCGGTATTCGACGTAGGTGGCGTCGTAGGCCTTCGTGAAGTAGCGGTCGAGGTCGGTGGCGTTGCGCTGTACGACCCCGATATCGAGCTCGCCACCGATAACGTACAGCGGCAACGTCTTGGCGTTGGGCCAATAGTGGGTCACGTAGCGTCCCGCCGAAGGCCCGATCAGCACGACGCCCGCCCAGAGGTCGGGGTGGGCGAGGCCGATGTCCCAGGCCGCGTCAGCTCCCAGCGAGTGGCCGGAGAGATACACGCGGTCGGAGTCAACCGAGAAACGCCGCATCACCTCACGGAGTGACCCGAGCACGGCGGCGTGTTCACGGGGCGAATAGTCATAGGCCGACTGGTGCGGCTGCCCCCACGCCGGCGCCACGACGATGCACCCGTGCCGCGTCGCCTGCCCCAGCCGCATGC
Organism: Planctomicrobium piriforme; assembly: GCA_945869735.1. GTDB lineage: Bacteria > Planctomycetota > Planctomycetia > Pirellulales > UBA1268 > QWPN01. The sequence continues at coordinate 5,797 of CAMBPQ010000050.1, read as the reverse complement.
CGTCCGGCCCAGGCATGCCGGCCCACCACTCGATCTGGTTGAGCGGGGTCGATCCGGCCGCGTGGAGGGAGACGATCACCGGGTAGCGGCGCAGCGGGTCGTACTCGGGCGGCACCTGCACAAGACAGCGAACGCTCGCCTCTCCTTCGAGCCCGGGCACGGCGAGTTCGTAGAGCCCCGGCGAGACGGCCTCCGGCGGGTCGAGTGGCGGCCGCATGCGGGCGGCGAGCGCCGCGATCGTCGCCGGATCTCCGGCCTCTTCGCCCCGCAGTCGCACGAGGACGGCGTCGCGGGTCGGCTGGTCAGGAGCGCGGAGATAGTCGCGCACGAGGCCGCGGCACCGCGCGGCCGAGAGCGCGACCTTGAGGTTGTCGTTGGCCACAGCCGCCCCCTGCAGCCAGCCGCTGATCGCGATCGCGACGGCGCGGTCGGCGGGCAACGCAGGGTCGATGCCCATGCGTTCAAATGTCGCCAGCCGTTCCAGCGACGTGAACGAGAGTTCGCCCTGAAGTTCATCGACGATGGCCTCCGCCTCCGCCCGCTGCCCGCCTTTATCGAGGGCGGCGAGCCGTTCGCGCACGGCGGCCACCAGCCGAGCCGCGAGGTCCCGCCGGTCGCGGTAGCGGTCGCGGGCCTCGCGGACGGCCTCGAGCACCTCGCCGCCGATGTCGTCGGTGGGGAACGCCTCCAGCATCGCGATCGCGAGTCTGTCCTGTCCCGCCCTGCCCCGCAGTGCGATCTCGTCGAGCATCCGGTTGGCGGCAAGCTGCGAGACGGTGCGGCGTTCCTTCGCAAGGTCAGCCAGGTTTGGGAAGTCGGCGAGCACCTCGTCGAGTTCTTTCCTGGCATCGGCATACCGCTCGCCCTGCAGCAACAGACGGACAACCCGCAGCCGCTCGTCGGCGTCGGTGCGATCGATGTGCTGCGAGATCACCCGTTTGAGAACATCGGGTGGGATCGAGGTGGTCGCCAGCCGCATGTCGAGCAGGAGCGGCTTCTCGGTCTGCACCCCCTCAAGCCTTGTCCACCGGGGAGTGATTTCGGTGATGCCCTGCACCACGTCGACGCGACCACCAGCCGTCGCCAGCGCGAGAATCCGCCGGCCGAAGTTATCGAATGGGGTGGTTTCGAGGATTCCGCCGACGCCGGTGATCCGCCGGCCGTTCTCGGGGATCCGCTGGGGGATCTTCACCCGCTCCATGCCCGGGTCGACCGGTGCCTCTTCGATCTTGACGACTTTTCGCTTGGAGATCATGGTCCGTGTCAGTTGGTCGTCGCACATCAGGATCGGTTCGCCCGCGCTGCCGCCGCCGGTCTCGGCGAGCGGGTCGACCGCCACGCCGGGCAGTTTTGCGAACCGGCCCTCGAGCACGCGACCGTCTGCCAATTCGACGCGGTCGGCGAAAACCGGCGTCGATGCGAAAAGCCATGCGGCCGCAAGGCCGAGCGCCAGCCCGAGCCACCGCGATCCCGGCGGCGTGGCAGATCCGAACGCGTCCATGCGAGAGGCTCCCGGCGGCGTCAGCACCGCCGACGTCACAGTCGGCATGGGAGTTGGGCGGCTGCCGCGGACCGAAGTGTAGCAGCCCCGAACGCGGGTAATTCTTGACTCCCCGTCCCGCGGTCCCCGACAATGGGTTGTCTGTGTCAGCTTTGTTCCGGCCGCGTCCAACCCCTTTCCCGTCAGGCAGCCGATGCACCGCGACCGGATCAGACGCTGCCTCGCCTGGGGCCTGACAGCCACGCTCCTGCTGCCCATCACGCTCGCCGTGGTGCTGGGGCTCGGAGGGCTGCTCGGCGGACTGGGTGATGCCCTTGGGGCGGCGGTGTGCGCACGCATCGGCTTGGTTCTCGGTAGCGTCTGGCTCGCGGCCATCGTCGCGACCACGGCCGTCAACGCGGTCGCCACGCTCGAAGGACGCGGCGGTCCGCAGGGTCGCCACGGAGACCGCCCCCGCCGCCCGCGTCGTCGTCGTCGCATCCACCGAGATGAACGCGTTCTCCCCGGCCTCGGGGAAACCACTTCCGAACGGCCCTCGTGATCCGATCTGCTGGCCGTGACAGGCCTCCGCGATGGTGCGTATGCTACTTGCCATGAAATCGCTTCGAGCGACATCCGGCGTCTGGCTCTCTCACCGCACGTGGATTCGATTCTGCTGGCTTGTGCTCGCGGTCTGCGTGGCGATACCGGGGCATGCGGCCGAACCGCCCGCCGCATCCGCTAAGGAGATCCGTGAGCGGATCGACGCGGCTGCCAAGTTGCTCACGGAAGGAAAAAACGATGCGGCGGTCGTAGCGCTCGCCGAAGGTATCGCCGGTCTCGAGGGGGTGGCGGCGATGCCGCGGCCGCCGGCTGGATTCAAACTGCTCGCCGATCGCGCCGACGGGGTGCGTCGAAAGTTGGACAAAGCGGGGGTCGACGTGTCGATGCTCTCGATCCCGGCGCCGACCGCACCGGCGGGGGCTGCCCCACCGCAGAAACCGGTCGTGGGCGGGAAGACGACCGTGTCGTTCGCCCGCGACGTGGCGCCGATCCTGGCCAAGTCGTGTGGCGGCTGCCACATTGCGGGCCGCAAGGGCGATTTTCAGATGGCGTCGTATGAAGCGCTGATGCGTTCGGGCATGGTGCAGCGTGGCGCCGGGCAGGCCAGCCGGCTCGTGGATGTGATCCTCACCGGCGATATGCCGCGAGGCGGCGGCAAGGTGGCGTCTGACGCCGTGGCCACGCTCGTCAAGTGGATCGACTCGGGCGCGGCCTGCGACGCCGACCCGACGGCCGGCATCGACCTCCTCGCCCGTGGTGGCGGGGCCCCGCCACCGCCCCGGCCAGCTACCGCGCTCGTGACCACGCCTCCCCAGCCGGGCGAGGTGTCGTTTGCTGCCGAGGTGGCGCCCCTGCTCGCCAACCATTGCCTGGGCTGCCACGGCGGCAACGAGACCGAGGCCAACTTCAGCATGGCGAGCCTGGCATCCCTCCTGCGTGGCGGCCGCACCGGACCATCGGTGGTGGCCGGCAAGGGGGCCGAGAGCCTGCTGGTGAAGAAGTTGCGCGGTGCCGGTATCGAAGGCCAACGGATGCCGCTGAATAAGACCCCCCTTCCCGACGCCGACATTGCCCTGATCGAGAAGTGGATCACGGAAGGAGCCCGGCTTGACCTGCTCACGGGAGCCACGCCGCTGGACAACGTCGTGGCCGCCGGGTTGACGAAGCGGCTCTCCGACGGTGAACTCGCCAAGCTGCGGTCCTCTGCCGGCGAGAAGCTCTGGCGGCGGGCGATTCCCGACGAGGAGCCGGTCGTGGCGTTTCGCGAGGGCGTGTGCGTGATTGGCAACCTGCCGGCGGCCCGCATGGCTACGTTTGCCGACGCCGCGGAGACGGTGACGGGCGGCGCGCGAGGCGAACTCGGCAACGCTGGGCCGCTGCTCAAGGGGGGCGTGGTGCTCTACGCGGTGAAGCAGGCCTTTGATTACTCGACGATCTGGCAAAACGTGGTGGGGTCCGAGCGTCCCAAGGGGATCTCGAGTCATGCAGGCGTGGTGGGTGAGGTCGTCTATGGGGCGATGCTCGCGCCAGCGATGGAGTCTGAAGACGACCTCGAAGCGGCGATCGCCGAAGTCGTGGCGGCGGCCGCGTTTGCCGGCCGCAACGTGCCCGCGTGGTTCAGTCGCGGCGTGGGCCGCGCGGTGGCCGCACGTCTTTTTCCAAAGTCGGCGCTCGTGCTGCAATGGAAACGCGACAGTGTGTCAGCCGTGTCAAGGCTCGGCTCGGCGGCTGACTTTTTTGCCGGGCACTCTGAGCCAGCGGCGACTGCGCTCGCCGCTGGCGGATTCGTAGGGTCGATCGCCGGGGGAAACAAGCTCGCCCAGATGCTCGCGATGCTCGACGAAGGGACGCCGTTCGACGACGCCTTCGTCGCAGTCTTTAAATCGACGCCCGTCCAGGCCTTCGAGAAGTGGGCCGCCCGCGCGTCTCGGTAGATCCCATCGGACCGACGTACAGCGTCGTGGTGGCCATCGGAATGGCCGGCGCCAGCGGGGCGGCGAAAGCTCCAGGGAACGCTCGCGGAAGTAAACGCGGGGCGATACGTTTTCCACCGCGATGCCGTGGTGTCGCGTGATGCGGAGAGCTCGTTGGAAAAAAACCGGGGTGGCCTTGAATTCCGGGGCATGTGATCCGCTACGGCGTGACCGAAGTCACGCCCGGCGGCTGGACACGCAACCAGAACCAATTGTTTTGGCCCCCAACGAGCCTTGGTAAGAGCTCACCGGCAAGGGTCGACCTCATCACGAACATGGCAGAAAACGTATCGCCTCGCATTCCTTCTCAAAAAGGATTGTAGTGCACCGCGAGTGACCGTCGAGGCCGGCACGCCGCCGACCCCCTTGCCTCCCGTCAGGAAGCCCCAAGCGCAAGCGCGGGGAATGCGGGTAGCACCCCGCCCCGCTCCACACCGCTGCGAGAGTGCATCCGACTGTGGTGGATCGCCGGCACGAGGTTGGCGAATTCCTCGCGGGTGAGGCTGTCGATGAGTCCGGCGGGGATCAGGGATGTGCCGGTCGATTCCCCGTCGATGTCGGCCGTCGGAATCTTCTCCTCCTTGCCGATGGCGTCGCGAATCAGAAGTTCGTCGTCACTTCGCGATACCTGAATGCCACACGTTACATCACCTCACGGTGCTGTGTCGCAACGGGGTGCGACTCGACTGGCTCAAGCCCGTCTTGCCGCTCGACGACTCGCGAATGCGATGGTTCATGAGCCTGCTGCCGGGGGGCTAGCTTTCCGGGGAAAAAGACGCCCGTTGCTCGACGGTTCACTCTGCGACCAGGTCGTAAATGAACCGGCCCTGGGGATTACGGGAGCGGACGAGCGAGAAACCGCACCCGAACACGGTCGAGAATGGAGCGCCGCAGGGGCCAGCATTGACGACCCAGCCCGCCGCCTCGGGCCGCTGGATCGTAAACCGCACCTCCGGCCCGCGGGCATCGACGAGCCAGAACTCACGCATGCCCGCCGCATGATAGGCGGCCGGGAGCCGCTCCGTATCCTTTCGCACCGACGCATCGCTGACGATTTCGACGACGATATCGGGTCCTCCTTCGAGTTCCACAAACCGGTCGGGCCGACCTCCCGCCGCCGGCACCAGCCGCACCCGCCCGCTTTCGAGCGAGACTTCTGAAACCACTACCATATCGGGCTCGATCGAAAGATCAGCCGCTACCGAAGACACGCGTGTCTCGCCGGCAAACAAGTGCATGCCGCGGGTCTGTGCCAGCGACCAGAGCCGAGCCACGATGGCCGTTTTCAGCGTCCCGTGCGTAAAGATGTCTTCCGGTGACAGATCGACCTCGATGCAGGATGCGACCCAATCCACCTGCCCCGCCGCAGGAAAGTCTGGCGACCGTGTCCAGCGGCGAAATGCGTCGAGCGTGACGACGTCGCCGGAGATTTCGCACTGATCGGCGACGAGAACGGTGGCCATCGGAACCTGTTGCGAGTCGACCACGAAGCGGCCGGAGCCACTGACTTGTTGCATATCATGTGCCGCGACCCGTCACTATCCCACAGATTCGTTGCCAGGCACGATCCTTCTCGGATGCTCTAGAGCTCTCCCTTGAGGGCGAGTTCGTGGAAGTAGTGGCCCACCTTCTTCTGGTTCTTGAGGAGCCAGTCGATCGAGGGCTCGTTGGCCATGGCCTTGCGGATGGCGTTCAAGGTGGCCTCGCGGTGGGTCTTGAAAAGCACGTCATGGTTGATCTTCGTCTTGGGGTCGCCGGCCGATGGATCGAGCCAGACGGC